>CAZSWR010000087.1:9080-12532 GCA_964610885.1 uncultured Hyphomicrobiales bacterium
CGCCTTGCGAGACGTGGTTATTCAAGTCCAATCCCTTCGGGGTTGATGTTTACTTAATTCTAAGAAAGTGGTACAACCATTCCAAATGGTAGCACCACTCTAACTTTATACAAATCATGTAATTACAGCTTTATCCATGGCAAGGAGGGGTGCCCGCAGGGCGGGGTGGTTATCAAAGATCTTGAATCTCGGGAAGTGTGGCACAGCTTACTGAAAAGACGGTCGGGTTTGGAACCCGC
Source organism: uncultured Hyphomicrobiales bacterium (assembly GCA_964610885.1). GTDB lineage: Bacteria > Bacteroidota > Ignavibacteria > Kapaibacteriales > UBA2268 > CAZSWR01. The sequence continues at coordinate 9,320 of CAZSWR010000087.1, forward strand.
CCCTACATCGGGAAAAAGCTGTCCTCACATCATCCCATCATTGCATCAGCTAATCATCGCATCAGCTAATCAACACATTTTATCAATCTGTCTTGTCCAAGATAGAGTTGACTTGCTACTTTTACCTTTTTACTTGCAACTATTTATATCTCTTCTATTTCAGCGGATTCTTGATCTCGATCGTAACAGTACGGCTGTAGAACCGGCCCTCAGGAATATCGTTCGGATAGATTAGGGGCAGCTTTTCGCCCATTCCGCGCAGCGTGAGGTATATGTTCTTTTTTTCGCCTGAAGCAGTTTCTATGTTGACGGGACGCTTTTCAAAGAATTCGTTGGTATCGTAGTTGTCGAAGAAATCATCGTTTCCGGTCGAAAAATCGTGCCCGAACAATTGCCCGGCAGTATTGATGGCGCGCTGGATGGAGAGCTTGCGGTTGAAAGCGCTGTCCCCGATCACGTCGGCGAATCCGGATATGGTAACGTGGGCGCCATTTTTAATTTGCTTCTGCACCAAATCGATTATTCGGCTGTTCGAGTACTTCAGCTCATATTTATTGAACTCGAAAAGTATCAGGCTGGCCTTTTCGATTGTCGAATCCTTCATCGCAATGACCACAGGGATCTCGCCGCCCACGCGGCATTCTTGGCCTTTTGTGGATCGGACGCGGAATTCGTATTTCAGATTTACCGGGTCGCGGTACAGTTCGCTCGAAAGCATGTTCATGTTCAGGACGATTTCCTTTGGCGGAGCAGTTTCGCCCTCGGCACGGCCCATAATTTCGTCGCGACGGTACAACTTGAGCGAATAGTTCTTCACCGGAATTCCGCCCAATACTTTCGGGTAGAATGTCAGGCGCGAATATGAATAGCTGAGTATGGTATCGACTGTGCTAATCGGGCTGATTCGTTGGAAATACGTGGAATCAATGTTTATCTCCACTCTTCGATTCTCTTCGTTGGCATAGGCCAAATCGTCATCGAATCCCGCTTTCGTGGGCGTTTCTGGCAATCCTCGATTCTCCGAAACGCTCACCAAGAGGCGTTCGGCAGGCACTTTCCAGACCTTCGTAAGGTAATCGGCCACCGACTGCGCACGGGCCAGCGCAAGCGAATCGTTTTCAATTTCTTCCTGCCCGCCGGAATGGCAGCCGACAATCGACAGTGCGAAATCCGGGTTTTCTTCGGCCAGTTTTCCATAGATATTCATTACTTGATAATATGTTTCGAGCGAATTCTGGTTGTGGAGCAGGTCGTAGCGGAATTTCGCCTTTTCAGCCTGGCCGAGCCGAGTGTAGCGGGCGGGAATCTCTGCCTTGCCTTCGTCGAAAAAGACATAGTTGAGCAAAGGCCGCATATTGGTCGAAATCATTTTCTCCACTACGAGAGTGTCGCGTATGTATTTTTTGCCGGAGGGAGTGAGGGGTTGGTAGCTGATGTCCACGCTCCACTCGTGGCGGATTTTTTTAAGATAAACATCCTTTTCGGCCTTGGCGGATTTGCCCTCGGCGTCGCGAGCAAAAAGCGTGCAATGTATCCTGTCGGACTGGGCGCCCTTGGCCGGATTGAGCGTGAAAACCCGCGCCACATCGTCCTTGCCCTCGAAGGTGGAAAGCTCGGTTTTGTCCGCCGACGTAAACGTTAAGTGCCAATCCTTCAGTCCGGCGCCGGAGCTGACAGTCGGGAAGACGCTGAGCGTTTCCGGCTCGAATTCGTAGATCTGGGCCTTTCGGCTGTCGCAGAACGGATATTCATGCACCACGATTGTATCGATGCTCGCCAGGGATGCCGTGATGTCGTACCGACGCGGAGGCGAGAACTTCAGAGCGGCCCCCAAACGAATCTCGAACGTGTTCCATGTGGTATCTTTGATAATTGGATTCAACGAGTAAGCGAAACTGATTTCCGGGGCTAATCGGACAGTTTTTTTCTCGTTCATTGGGAATTCGTATTGCAGCCCGCCGATTGTCCACATCCTGATGGGCACAGTGTTTTCTAATTTCTTGCCGTTTGATTCATTTCGTGTGCGAGTGCCCGTTTCCGGGAAAACGAAGCCCCCGGGGGACAGAAGGTCTTCCTTTTGGTTGAAACGGTTATAGACGAAGGCGCCGAAACGCAATCCGCCAAACATGGTCAGGCCCTTGTACAAGTGCAGGCCTGCGTAGAGGTCGGTCGTGAAACTGATTGTATGCAGTTTGATTGAATGCTCAATCATTGCATCGACCACGCCGCTGTTCGTGATGACTTTAGAGGTTTCGTTGGCTTTGAATTTGCTGGCTGTGTAGTCGAATCCCAAACGCAAACCGCCGAAAAGCCCACCCAATAGTGGGATTTCGCCGAAACCGCCGAGCGCAATCGAAGTGCCGTCGCCATTGGAATATTTCGGACAGCAGCTGGGATACCCGGGAAAATATGGAAATTTCACGTCGTGACTGACGATACCGAAATCGCCATACAGACCGTACTGAATGGATTGATAGGGATACAAGACGTCATTGTTCTGGGCTTTGGCGCCGCTCAGAAACGAGATGAAACATATAAATGCTATCGAGAGTATTCTTTTTTGCAAACCAATTCTTTCAAAAATAAAACCATTTCGCCCTGCCAGCAGGACTATTTAACAACTAAGACCGGAGCGCAAATGCCGCCGGAAATGCTCGTCAGGTACAGGAAATATGCACCCGGGGCCAAATCGTCTGTCGTAAAATCTGCATCGATACGCCCCTGAACCGAGTTGGATTCGTAAATTGTTTTCATTGGGATTCCATTCGATGAATAAAGGATGGCCTTAGCAAATCCTTTCTCCAAGATGAACCCCGAGAATTTAGCCGCCGAACTAATCACAGTCGGTTCCACCTTTGCGCTCATCATCGCCCCTACATTATGCGTCAGGCGAATTCCGCCGTTTTCGCAAAGCCCTTTCAGCGTGAACGTGTTCGCAGTGCGGTTCACAGCTGTTTTGTTGCATTCCGTCCACTCGAAGGATTCAATTTCGACAGTGGACGTTGGGCTGTCGCCCAGAGCAGCGATTAGCTCGAACTCTTTGAGCAAGTCCACACCCGAGATTCGCGTACCCCTCACCTCCAAATAGCGCTTCGTGGCGTCTGTTGTGCTTTTCAGGATGTTCGTATCCTTCGGGAAAAGTAGCGATTTATTGAAAGAAATCCGAGCAACGTAGTCGTAGTATTTGCAGATGTCGAGCATTTCCGATTGCGA
>CAZSWR010000087.1:12632-14352 GCA_964610885.1 uncultured Hyphomicrobiales bacterium
ACCGGATTGGCTGCGTACCTGTCCGATAGGCCGTTGTATGGTGCCCATGAGTATGAATATGGCGGAGTGCCGTGCTCGGCCTCGCTGCCGATCTTGATTTCTTTTCCATAGCAAACATTAGTATCGCGCCCGGCATCGATCGTGGGCCGTGGATTGACGATGACTGTGATCGACGTATCGGCAGAAATGCACGAAACGCCCTGATCCACGTGCAAATGGTAGGTAGTCGTTACCTTCGGTCCAACCTTTGGAGCGGGGATATTCGAGGCGAATCCTGGCGGATCCGACGTCCAATTGTAGTTCAATTCCTTTGGCGGATTGATCAGAGTGAAATTCGGAGTCAGGACCGTAGAGTCGTCCTCGCAAATTGGATTGTCTGACGACTCGACCACGAGCGGGAAAAGAGGGCGGCAATACGCACAGTTTTCCGTTTGGTAATAATAACCGACGAGCAAAGCAGTGGAGTGGTCGTCTTCGCTCGGTGGTGGATTCTTCGACATACCGGTAATGTCAATCTTGATGTCGTTCCATCCTGGACCGACGTCGAATCGGGCATTGTCGAAATTCATGAACTTTTTTTCGAACGTAGTAACGGTATTATTAATCTTGAAGTTATAATTGAAAATATTATCTTTCAAATTTTTCTGCAATTCGCTGATCAAAGCGAAGCCTTTCCCGTTTTTTGTCTGTTCGCAAATGTTTTGGCTGAAATCTAAGCGTTTCCACTCTTCTTCCTTGGCCGTCATTGTGTAGAAACCGTCATAGATCTTCAGATGGCCTTCGTATCCGGCGTGCAAGTCTGAATAGATAATTATCATCGCCACGCCGTTTGTTTCCCAGTTTTTCTGGTCTATCGAAGAGTTCGATGTGTTGTTTACGTTGATTGTATAATTGCCATTGTCATATACTTCGTTCGTAACGTCGGCCCGGAATCCGACCGAGTATGCGTTGCCGTAATTAGTGCCCTCGCCATAGCCAAGCGTAACGGCACGGACATCGGCGCGGCGGCCGTCCGGCCGAGTGAAAGAGCAAATTGGCACGTAATTCCTGTCCTCGGAGAAGTATTCGGTGGCGGTGGCCATCCTGTGCGCGAGCGACCAATAGACATAGACCGCTTCGATATTGAAGCAGGTGCTGCCGGGCAGTTCAGTGATGTTGAAAGTGATCGGCAGAGGGTTCACGTCGCCTTGGTTCGCCTCGCGTGCGCTCACGCGGGCCACCTTGCTGATGAAATTTAAGCCGCATTTCCTTTTCTCGAACAGCAGGCTGTCCACGTCGTGGCGGTACTTGCCGATCTGCGCTCCCGATTCGGAAACGGCAATCACAAGCAAGGCTGCAAGAAAAGAGTATATATATTTTGTTTTCATATCAATTGCCAATATGTTCTAATTTATGGAATAAAATTCATATTCATCTTCCATGTCTTCATTGCGCTGCCCTTGAAAAATAAAGTGGCAGTCGCCACCTATTCTCAATTACATCAAAATTAAGAAAATGTCGCACAATATTTATATATTTCGTACAATTACATTGTTTTTCAATACCTAAACCGCACGCACAGAATGCCCCGAAATCGCGACATTCCGAATACTGTATTATAAAATATTATGCCAAATAATGCAGGTGCGGGATTCGAACCCGAAAAGGATGAGCTAATTAAAAGTTACAAGTAAAAAGGTAAAAGGAGCAAGTAGGAAGATGTGTAGGGGCGGGTGGGCGG
>CAZSWR010000088.1:0-14111 GCA_964610885.1 uncultured Hyphomicrobiales bacterium
ACCATAAATTTCCCGACGGCCACTGTCCGGCCGCCGACGGTCGCGCGGACAAAGTACGCACCCTTCGCGAAGGCGGTGCAATCGATGCTGATTTCTGCTGTGGCTGTGGATTTCTGGAACGCGGCCACGTAACAGCGCTCGCCGAGAGATGAGGATACTTCGACAGTACCGCTTCCAACTTCATCGCCACCGATAGTGAGGATTGTTTGCGCGTGGGCCGGATTCGGCACGGCCACGATCGAATTCATCGGCGGGACGGATCCGTCGCCCTCGGCCGGCGTGAAGTTCCAATCGGGCGCCCATTCGGCTACTGTTTTTCTTCTGGTTGTGGCAGCAAGGTATTTGCCATGCGGCGAGATTAATATTTGCGTTATCGGTTCGCCATACAATTCGTTATACACAAAACGGGTCGAGCCGCTTTCCATGTCGATCGCCCCGATCTGCCCTTCGGTGGACGAATACACTATATGCTTCGCGTCCGGCGTGTAGCGCAAAGCGGTTGGCATCGGCCATTGCATTTTGATTTTCCTCAGTAGCGAGCCGTCCGAGGTCGAAAATATGCTAAGCGAATCCGTCGAGTCGGCGATGGCGATTGCTCGGCTGTCCGGCGAAAACGCGGCCGAACCATAACCAATAATACTATAATTGAATCCGTTTGCCTCCATGATTTTCCGGCCGGTGTGCGTATCGTACAGCAAATAGCCACTATATGAATTTTGCCAATCAATCAAGTAATTCTTCACTGCGAGGCAGGTGTTGCCATCGGGCGAAAGCTGCACAATCCCGGCGGGGCAGTCGAATGGCGTATAGGTTTCCTTGCTTGCCAAATTCACCAACTGCGTTTCGCACGATGTGTCCTGCACGAGCATGTATGTAGCGTTGCTGTTTCCAACAGTCAGGTATGGCTTTGTCTGTGTTGTAATTGTGTCAACAATGCTGTCAGGCTCGATTGTATGTTTGTAAATCTTTTTTTTGCCAAATGATGCATTATAATAATATTTCAAATCTCCCGTGATTAGGTTTTCGCTTGCAAGTGCATCATTTTTCTTTTGACTATACATATTACAGGCATTTTGGATATCGTAATTGTTCTCAGGATTTGTTATTGATAATGGTTTAGTACCTACCCGGTCAATATTCAGCAGTTTTTTCTCATCGTCGGAATAAGCTAAGGGAACATAGCCGTTGGAGTTAAGCTTATAAAGATAATTAAAGCTATAATCGTAATACTTCAATTCGGCACCATCATAATAATAAAAATACAAAGTATCGCCTATGTATGTGGGTTGGAAATAGCCGAAGTCAATATTGTTTCTGTGCACAAACGATTGGTTTGTATCAAGGTACGAAAGTGTGTCGCCGCATGACAACAGCAGCTTATGCCCGTATTTCAATTCGGAGAAACCTGTTAGCCTGAATATCGGATCTATCCATTTGTAGTAGAAAGACCTATCAGCCGAATTGAAAACAGAAATTCCTGCCGTGTCTTTCATGAAGTAATAGTTACCGTCTTTGCTGAATCCGGCGAAAGTATTCCCGTCGCGAAAGACGGCCGAAAGCGAATCGCCGGTGGTATTGTCGTAGAAAATATAGAAATACGGATACGTAACGACGAGCAAATTGGCCGGCAAAGAATAACTTATGTTTTGAACTTCGTCCCAGACTTCTTGGGTAGGGAACGTGAAAGCAGCCAATTGCTTTTGGTTCTCGAGGTCGTAGCGAACCAAGTTGTATTTGTTTTTTGAATAGTAAACCGAATACGGGCGTTGGGACAATGCTGACATATAAAAAGTATTTCCGGCGGCGAATGTGTCTGGCAGAATATAATTATTAATCAGATTACCGGTCATATCATATTTATATAGATTAAATACTTTATTTTTAATTTTTTCATTCAGGAATACTGAATCATTTTCGTAAAACATACCCATATCGGTTTTTTTCACGGGCCGCATTATTGGAATACCAGTTTTCCTATCAACAACGTATGTGTTGTCGTCGTCGGTATAAACAAAAAAACTTCCTTTTGATGAAAAGCTGACATCGTCTGTACTAATACGCCTATAGAATTTGCAATCATTTGTTGCAGCGCTCGAAGCGATTGAAGCCAAAATGGCTAAGGTTAGAATAATTGTACCGATACGCATAATGTCCCTTTCGAAAAATCATTTTATACAAATCTACAAAACAATCCCGAATAAACAAATAGAAAAATTATATCAACTATTATATTTATCATATACTTATGAATACAGCAAACGGCGGCGGTGGCCAGTTTTGGTTCGTGGCTTCGGGGGTCAGGCTCTCGCTTCTGGATAAGCCCATCGGCAAAACACTTTTTCGTGAATTGCATTCATTGATATTAGTACAACAATCGAGATTGCATTTTGATTCATCTTTTTGAAAATATTTTTTTCGTCGTTTATCGCCAATGGCTTACGGCTGTGAAAAAATTGGCTGAAGCCTCCAAAAACACCGCTTTAGAAACCTTACGAAGGTTAAAGCGTTCCATCTAAGCAGAGCACAAACGCCGAAGGCGTGGTATATTAATAGCAGGCGTGTTGGTTTCATAATTCAAGCGCTGAAAGCGCGGAATATTAAAAGCGATGCATCAATCAATATTTCGCTCCTTCGGAGCTGTATGTTCTTGATAGTCTTTCGATTCTATGAATATTGCGTACCTTCGGTACTTCCCTATGAGCCTGCCAGAAAAAGTATTGATCATCCATCCAACTGGTTAACCCGTGGGTTTGATTTTCGCCATATCTCCAATATCATCAATATCTTAACACAATCCGTTCTTAAGCCCCCTTAGAAAAAGGGGGTTGGGGGATTTGTCGATATATTAATGAGTTACTGCAACATTGGCAATGGGGCAAGCCCCATTGTTGCAAATCTTTTTCTTTTTCAACAGGCTCCTTTGGGGCTACCAGAAATAGTATAATATCAAGTACGAACCTTGGATCTGTGTAAGTTCTTGATTAACCATAGCTGGACAGCCCCACTGCTTCCAGAAAACACAGTTTCTGGCAGCCACTTTATCGAACCAGCAATAAATCCGGTGCTAATTCGGCTTAACAAGTAGGTTTTGCTTTGTGGAGGAGGCCATTTCATTTATTCCTGATATGATGGAGATGACATGAGTATTACATTCGATGGCTATTGCCCTTCGTGCGGGCGTCCGCACGACGAGCCAATCGATGAGCGCCATGGATATCCGTGGGTTTTAGTCTATACTACGGATAGAATAATGGATGCGGAAATGTATCGGGCATACCTCGAGAGCGCATCGATTCCGGTCAATATCCTTTCGCAGGTGGACAGCGCATACTCGCTCTCGGTCGGGGACCTTGCAGTAGTAAAAATCTACGTCCTCAGCCCATTCGCGGTGGAAGCAAAAGAGATTATCGACAGTATTAACCGCGGCTTCGATTCGGATTCGATTACCCCCGAAGATTAATTTTTGTTAAGAATCCAAAATGCAAGCATTTGGAGCGCAAATAATTTTTTATTTCTCATTTCAATAACATAATTTTGTACTCTATATTTGTAAGATATAGGTTTTGACAACCAATTCCAACCAAACCGCCTCAAGGAGTATTAAATGAAAATTAGAAATGAAGACGCTCTTGAGTACCACAGCATGGGACGCAAGGGCAAGGTGGAAGTCGTAGTTACCAAGCCATGCGCCACCCAGCGCGACCTTTCGCTTGCCTACACGCCGGGCGTTGCAGTGCCCTGCATGGAGATCCACCACGACGTATCGAAAGTATATGAATACACAGCCAAAGGGAACCTCGTAGCCGTTATATCGAACGGCACGGCAGTCCTCGGCCTTGGCGACATCGGCCCCGAAGCCGGCAAACCCGTCATGGAGGGCAAAGGCGTTCTATTTAAAACATTTGCCGATATCGACGTGTTCGATATCGAACTTAACTCGAAAAATATAGACGAAATCATTCGCGTCTGCCAAGTGCTCGAACCCACTTTCGGTGGAATCAACCTCGAGGACATCAAAGGCCCCGAATGCTTCTATATCGAAGACAAACTAAAGAAAACAATGAATATCCCCGTCTTCCACGACGACCAGCACGGCACGGCCATCATCAGCGGCGCCGCCCTGCTGAACGCTGCCGAACTCGTCGGCAAGAAAATGGAAGACATGAAAGTGGTCTATAACGGCGCCGGCGCTTCCGGAATTGCTTGCGCGAAATTCCACATCAGCCTCGGACTGAAGCGCGAAAACGTTACGCTCTGCGATTCGAAAGGCGTGATCTACGAAGGCCGCACCGAGGGCATGAACGAATTCAAAGAGTGGTTCAAGGTGCCGACCGAAGCCCGCACGCTGGCCGACGCATTGGTTGGAGCAGACATTTTCTTTGGGCTTAGCCAAGGCAATTGCGTAACCAAAGAGATGATCAAGCCGATGGCCCCCAACCCGATCATTTTCGCAATGGCGAATCCCGATCCGGAAATCCCATACGAAGACGCAGTCGAAGCCCGTCCGGACGTCATCATGGCCACCGGCCGTTCCGACTATCCGAACCAAGTGAACAACGTGCTTGGCTTCCCGTTCATCTTCCGAGGCGCGCTCGACGTGTACGCCAGCGCTATCAACGAAGAAATGAAGCAGGCCGCCGCTTATGCACTTGCCAAACTCGCCAAAGAAGAAGTGCCCGAAAGCGTCAAACGCGCCTACGGCGTCAAAGAAATGGTCTTCGGCCGCGAATATATTATTCCGAAACCGTTCGATCCGCGAGTGCTAACGTGGGTGGCCCCGGCAGTTGCCAAAGCAGCCATGGACACAGGCGTGGCGCAGAAGCCGATCGCAGACTTCGACGAATACCGCCACCAGCTCGACATCCGCATGGGCCGCGCCCAAGTGATTATGACACCAATCTACCACAAAGCTCAATCCAATCCGAAGCGAGTTGTTTTGCCCGAGGGCGACAATCCCCGGATCATCAAAGCAGCGCAATTGGCAGTGGACGAGAAAATTGCCCATCCCGTGCTGATCGGCGACGAAGAAAAGATTCGCAAAGTGGCAGAAGAACATCATTACGATATCGAAGGAATTGAAATCATCAATCCGGCATTCTGCGAGAAAAAAGATGCCTACGTGCAAGAACTTTTCCGTATGCGCCAGCGCAAAGGCACCACAATCGAAAGCGCCACGAACCGCATGAACCAAGCCAACTACTTCGGCGCCATGATGGTTCACTTCGGCGATGCCGACGCAATGATCTCCGGCATCACTTCGGCCTATCCGTGGACTCTTCGCCCCGCGCTGAAAATCATCGGCCGCGACCCGAAATACAAAAAAGTATCCGGTATGTACATTGTCAGCTCGAAAAAAGGAACCTACTTCCTTGCCGATACTTCCGTCAATATCGACCCGAACGCCGAAGCTATCGCCGACATTGCACTCCAGGCAGCCGATTTCGTTACGAATTTCGACCTTACGCCGCGCGTCGCATTGCTTTCGTACAGCAATTTCGGCGGAGTGAAGGGCGAATCGCCTACGAAGATGAAAGAAGCACTCGAAATCATCAAAAAACGCAATCCCGAACTGATGGTGGACGGCGAAATGCAGGCCGATACAGCACTTTCGATGGACAAAATCAACGAAGTGTTCCCGTTCTCCAGCCTGAAACGCCCGGCCAACGTGCTCGTGTTCCCGAATCTGGATTCGGGAAATATTGGCTACAAATTGCTCAATAAAATCGGCGGCGCCCGCACAATCGGCCCCGTCCTTCAGGGCTTGAGCAAGTCAGTCCATATCCTGCAACGCGGCGCAGACGTCAGCGAAATCCTCGACATGATCGCAATCGCAGTCGTCGATGCCCAGCACAAAGAAGAAATCTGCTGCGGCAAGTAATCCTGTTCGAAAAGTCAAAAGCCCGATGCCGACAAGCAATTGTTAGTATCGGGCTTTGAATTGATAGGTGATGAGAGTTGTTTGAATTATGCCAAATTGTTCATATAAATTTGATAAAATTGCTATACACTCATTCCCGGCCCTTCTCCAGACGGGAGAAGGGAGTATCAAAACGTGTTTTGTTGAAAGTTCCTCATCGCCCTTTGGGAGAGAGGGATATAGGGATTGAGGGTTTTTCTAACGAAGAATTTGGGACTATATAAAAAAAATGTGAGGGCGAGGTAACCTCGCCCCTACCACGAGCAAGACAAAGGAACCTCACTAAGGCTATAAGGAGCAGGGAAGTCCGTTCACATGAATGGAGAATTTGGGCAAAGCATTGCATCATTAACTCCTACGATTGCTCCGGGAATCAATTACTGATTAATAATTTGAAATAATGCAAAATACAATGAATGACATGAACATAATTTCCATGGATTGGCTCTCGCAGCCACGATTTGTGTGCGGGATCATGTCCGGGACGAGCTTGGACGGTATAGACGTGGCATTGGTGCGCATTTCGCGCAGCGCTGGGCGGTACCAAGTCGATCCGCTTGCCTTCGACACATTTCCAATGCACGAAGAGGCGAGGAAACTGATCAAACGCGCTGCGCTGGACGGCGCCCGGACAAGCGAAATATCATACCTGAATTTTGCAATACCGCGCATGTACGCCGATGCCACCATGCAATTGTGCGTTTCCTCAGGAATCCTGCTGGAGGCCATCGAGGCCATTGGCATGCACGGCCAAACTGTGTGGCACGAACCCAACGCAACCGAGGACACGGCCCACGGGCAACCATCGACGCTCCAACTTGGATCGCCGGCAGTGCTTGCTGCCTTGCTCGGCGTGCCTGTGGTTGGGGATTTTCGCTCGGCGGACGTAGCACTGGGCGGTCAGGGCGCGCCTCTGGTTCCAATCTTTGATTACGAAATGATCCGCGAAACTGATGCGGACGTGGTTGCCCTGAATATTGGCGGGATTGCAAATATCACATACATGCCCGCTTCATGCGCGAAGGAGGCAGTCAGGGCCTTCGATACCGGCCCGGGGAATATGCTTATTGACTACGCAATGGAACATTTCTATGGCTCGAAATACGATGCCTCGGGCGAAACCGCTGCCAAAGGAACTGTGGCGGACGCGATGCTGCACGAATTGATGCAGATTCCATTTGTTTCAGCCCGCCCGCCCAAGTCCACAGGCCGCGAACTGTTTTCGCGCGATATGTTTGAAAGTTTAGTGGACAAATACAAAAAGCTTCTGCCCGAGGACTTTGTGGCGACACTTGCGGAGTTCACAGCGCGGTCAGTCGTATCGAATATTGAATTATTTGCCGGCAAACGGTCGAAATTGATCGTCTCGGGCGGCGGCGCCAAGAATGAATACATCATGCGCCGGCTGAAGGAACTGCTTCCGATGGGCAACGTGTTGCAAAGCTCGGAGGCCGGAATCGATATCGATGCAAAGGAGGCCATTGCATTTGCCTTCCTCGCATATTTGCGTTTGGCCGGCGTTCCTGCCAACATGACATCCGTAACCGGAGCGAATCGTGAAGCCCTGTTGGGTGGCGTTTTCCTGCCCTAAATGCGCCCCGAACCGCCAGCTGCGGAATGACATAAGCAGAAATTCAACTTGGATATAATATGATTCAATACTTACGGGATTGCAAAAGGCTCAAGTTCTGCCTATGAATTGCCTATTGAACCAAATATTAAACTTGGAAACAATCGGTAATTCGGCAAGCTATACATTTAACCAACGTGCCAATGGCACACCACTACCGGATGCGCGGCCGCTACCATCTTGATTGCATAAAAAAGCCGATTCGACCGAACCGGCAAGCTGTTTGCTGAACCTCGAAGAACTATTCGTCTTCTTTCTGCTTCGAGCGAGGGCGCCCGGGCTTGGGGGCGTCGTAGAGGCCATCGATTCCGCGCTCGTACCACACATTAATCCAGCGGCTGACCGTGTCGCGATGCACATCGAAAATATTCGAAATCAGATCCACCGAATATTTCCTTTCGCTGAGGATAATTGCGTGGGCGCGCTGCCGCGTGCGGTAATGGTCTGAAAGCCGTACAATGCGGTTCAAGGTCTTTCTTACGCTCGGGGTCAGTGGTTGTACAAATTTCATCAAATCACCATTATCCAACAATACAAAATTTTCCTATTGCAAAAATATCACTGCGGGAGCAACTACAAAATACGTATAACTACGTAAATAGATTATTATTTATTAATGATACTTTATATATTGCTTAAGGCAAAGATAGACTGATTTATCTATTTGATGGAAAGAGGATTAGAAACGGATGCAATTGCGAAGCGGAAAAATAATACAGCATTACTGCCCGCAGATTTTCAAGCATTCATTCTCAAGGGCAAATTTTAGGGCCTCGGCCGCGGCTTTTGAGTTGGTTCCGGGGAGCGGAATCGCTTCGGTATAGCGGCGAATCCATGTCATTTGGCGTTTGGCGTAGTGCCGAGTGTTCTTTTTAATTTCTTCGATTGCTTCGCTCTCGGAGAGCTCGCCGCCGAGGCAGGCAAAGGTTTCTTTGTACCCGACGGTGTTGAGCGAATTCAATTCCGGTGCGTAGCCCATATCGAGCAAATGTTGCGCCTCTTGGGGCAGGCCGGATTCCCACATTATTTCGGTGCGTCGGTTAATGCGGGCGTACAATTCGTCGCGCGGCCAATCCAAGAAGAAATATACGGGCATATAGTCACTGGCCTGCTGCTTTTCCACGTGGTCGGCCGAAATGGGCCTTGAGTGCGCACGGAAGTATTCGAGCGCGCGCAACACTCGGCGCGGATTCCTGTCGCTGTACAATTCCCAGGACGCCCGGTCGGCCTCGCGCAATTCTTCGCAGAGCGCATCGATTCCTTTGGTTTCCAATTCTGCTGAGAGCGCGGCGCGGATAGGGGAATAGTCGAAATGGCTTTCGGCAAAGAAACCTTCGCAGAGCGCTCGGATGTACAGGCCGGATCCGCCCGCTACGAAAGGGATTCGCCCGCGTTCGATAATTTCTGCGATAACTCGTCCGGCGTCCGCGGCGAAGCGGCCCGCGCTATAGGTTTCTGCCGGGTCGAGGAAATCGACCAGATGGTGCGGAACGGCTGCCATTTCCTCCGGCGTGGGCTTGGCAGTCCCGATGGACATGTATTTATATATCTGCCTCGAATCGGCCGAAATGACTTCGATCGGGAGTATTTCCGAAAGGGCAATGCCCAGAGCGGTCTTGCCCGAAGCTGTTGGGCCAAAGACCACAGGAAGAATTTTGTGGTTCCTAACGGAGCTGAGTATTATTTCTGACCCCATCCTTCGCGTCCGATAAGTGGGACGAATTTGAAAGCATCTGTTTTGCGCTCACGCCAATCGTTTGCGCCGGTGCGCTCGATTATGTGCATTGTCTGCACGTCTTTGTCGCCGATCGGGATGACAAGTTTGCCGCCGATTGCCAACTGCTCCAGCAATGGGCGTGGCGCCTGCGGAGCTGCGGCCGTGGTGATGATCCCTTGGTATGGCGAGAATTCGCGCCAACCGAGCGTCCCGTCGCCATGGCGGGCTTGAATGTTCATTTTCAGTTTTGCAAACAGGTTTTTCGATTGCTGGTGCAACTTCTCGTGGCGTTCGATCGTGAAGACACGGGCTCCGAGCACGTACAGCAGCGCTGCCTGGTAGCCGCTACCAGTGCCGATTTCGAGTATCTTGTCCATTGGCTTGGCATCGAGTACCGTCGTCATGTATGCCACGGTATAGGGCTGGGAAATGGTTTGCGAGCAATCAATAGGGAGCGCCGAATCTTCGTAGGTCCTATTGATGAATGCCGGAGACACGAAAAGTTCGCGAGGGAGCTGCTCCATGGCGTCGAGCACTTCGGCGGAGAGTTCGGGCCGAGAGCGGAGAGAATCGATGAGCTGGCGTCGTTTTTCCTTGTATGCGTTCGATATAAATGGGTCAATTGAAAAAGTGTTCTGTACGTATGCCATTTTCAGCCTTTCTCGATTCTTGCTTTCAGCGTGGAAAGCAGTTGGTCTTTGGGAATATCAATTGTCAGAATGCCACGTTCGGCGATCGAAATGCTACCGGTTTCCTCGCTGACGATAAGGATTAGCGCGTCGATTTGCTCGGACAGCCCCAGTCCGGCGCGGTGGCGGGTGCCGAGGTTCCTATTGCCGGATTTCGTTACGCTCGAAAGCGGCAACACGCAACGCGCGGCGAGAATTGTTTGATTCAGAATAATAACTGCGCCGTCGTGCAGAGGCGCTTTCGTGTTGAAAATCGAGATCAGCAATTCGCGGGATACCTGCGCGTTCAGCTTGATGCCCGTATCGATGGTCATTTCCACGTTTTGCGCACGGGAGAAAACTATAAGCGCGCCGATGTGCTTTTCGGCAAGCTCCACGGCGGCGTCGGAGACTTCGTCGATAGTTTCGGAGATCCGGGACTTCACGAACAGCTTGAAAAGTGGCGTATTCGTGATCATCAGCAGCAGGCGCCGAAGCTCGGGCTGGAAGAGTATGACGAAGCCAAGCAACCAGATGTCCGATATGGTGCGCAATATCCAGTTGAAAGATTTGAAATTGACAGCTTCGGTGATGAACGACAGGCCGATTAGGATCACCATCCCGAATAGGATCTGGACGGCAACCGTATCCTTCAGCGCGCGGTACAGCCAGAAAAACAGTATCGCAACCAAGCAGATATCCACGAGGTCGATAATAGTAAACGCCAAGAATCCTATTTTGAACAGCTCAATCATCGCGCTCCGACTTGTTTTTCTTGGATTTTTGCTTGTCTTTTTTCTTCTCGTGGTTGTGCTGGTCGTGTTCGTATGCTTTGATGATTTCGGCAACGAGCGGATGGCGCACCACGTCCCGATTGTCGAAATAGACAAATTCAATGCCCTTGATGCCGCACAAGACGTTTTTTGCATTGACCAGTCCGCATTTGTCTTTGTCGGCCAGGTCGCTTTGTGTTATGTCTCCGGTGATAATTGCCTTGGAGCGGAAGCCGAGGCGCGTCAGGAACATTTTCATCTGTGTGATCGTGGCGTTCTGGGCCTCGTCGAGTATGATGAATGCATTGTTCAGCGTGCGGCCGCGCATATAGGCCAAGGGAATGATTTCAATAATATTTTTTTCCATCATCGACTTCATTTTCTCGGGATGTACCATCTCGAAAAGCGCGTCGGTGAGCGGGCGCAGGTATGGGTCGAGCTTTTCTCGCAGGTCGCCAGGCAGGAAGCCCAAGGATTCGCCGGCCTCCACTGCTGGGCGCGTAAGGATTATTTTGCTGACTTCGCCGCGCTTGATTGCCGCCACGGCCATCGCCACCGCGAGGTAAGTTTTTCCGGTTCCGGCCGGGCCGATCGAAAAGACCACATCGTTGTCGATGACTTTGCGCAGGTATTCGTTTTGTTTGGGCGTTTTGGCGCGAACGACTTCTTTGTAGCCGCTGAGGACAATCGACGAATCGAGCTGATCGGCGACTGCGTCGCGGTGCACCACCTTTTGGTCGAATTCGACGAAATCGAGGACAGTAACGACGTCGTTCATCGTGATATTGCCATTTCGCTTATAGACGTAGGCCAGCTCGAGAAGAATTTTTTCGACTTGCTTGATGTCGGTGTGGTCGCCCTTGACGATTGCCACGTCCCCGCGCAACGCTACGACGGTCTGGGTGCGGCTTTCGACGAGTTGCAGTATCCGCTCGTTGTAGTTCAGCGCCGCATGGAACCCCGCATCCTCTATTTTTATCTTCTTCTCGTTAATATCCATAAAGCTAATGTCAATATAGAACAATTCATATATGGCAAATATACGAATATTGGCGATAAAAAACAGGCGGCGCCACTGACTTTATTTATTGGGGGAAAATCGTAGTGGTAAATGTCAATTGAAAAAGTTTTTATACAAAGATGTGCCGTACCTCGGAGGTTGTCTGAACTGCGATTCTGATGATTATTCTAATATAAGGAAAGATGAACAATAATTCATTTTTCCTTATATTAGAAATAATACCGCCGCCCCAAAAACGCAAAAACCTTCAACTGATCGCTGAAGGCCTTTGATGGTTGTCGGGGTGAGAGGATTTGAACCTCCGGCCCCTACGTCCCGAACGTAGTGCTCTAGCCGGGCTGAGCTACACCCCGATAACTCAAGACATGCAATTTACGGACTTTTTTTCTGTTCTGCAAGCAATTTTTTAAAAATGGCTTTCAAAAAATGAAGAAAATTGTGTAATTTGAATAATATGAAATATTGGAAATTCAATCGATTATACTTTTGAAATAATTAAATCGACTTCATCTATGAGCAAGAAACAAAAGAATCAATCGGCCACGACGCCAAAGGGCGCCAATGCGCAAAAATGGTACAGGGCCAAACTGCCCGTGCTGAAATTCTTTGGCATTTTCGTCGGTGTAATTGCTTTGTACTACGTTTTGGTCGCATTCGCCGATTTCGGCTTGATGGATTCGTACGTGGGCGCAAGCGCCAGCATCGCCGGCGCGATCATGGGCCTTTTCGGCAAAACTGTACAGGTTGCAAATGGAATAATTTGTTCGGACACAGTTGCCGTATCGCTATCTTTCGGTTGCGAGGGTAGCGAACCGATCGTTATTTTTTGCGCCGGAGTGCTTGCATTCCCGTCGAAGTGGCGCGAAAAGCTTTGGGGCCTCGGGCTTGGCATCGCCCTGCTGTACGCGATGAACCTTGCGAGGATCATCGCCCTGTACTTCATTCTGGAATCGTCGCCCAATAGCTTCGACCTGTTCCACACTCTTATTTTCCCTGTTTTGTTTATTCTCATTGCAGTAATCTGTTGGGGGCTTTGGATCAAATGGACACTTCCCAAAAAGGCTTAATCCGCAAATTCGAGGCCGAACGGCCTTTGGCGTACTTCGCCATAGTTTTTATCTGCTTGTTCCTTTGCCTTGCTCTTGCCTCCACGGCATTGATAGGCCCGGCCAAGTCAGTTTACAAGGCTTTAGGGTCTTCGGCGGTTTCGTCGATTATCAACAAGAAGCCCGAACGCCAACGCATCGCCGAGGTGGTGGACGACCCGCAAAGCGTGAATTCGCTCCGAGTGAACGTCCAATACCACGACAAAGTAAACGCCGATGGAATCGTACCCGTCAAATATACCATCATCGACATATTCCGCGAAGCAATGGTTCCTATGGTATTCGTTATTTCGCTGATACTGGCCACGCCCATCCCGTACCGCCGCCGTTTGGTTGCGCTGCTGTATGGCTTCTTGATTGTCCAGGCGTATATTCTCGCGAAATTCTTCGTCCTGACTTTCGATAACTACCGCGCGCCGGATTTCACAGCGTACCATTTCCCGGGAATAATCGATTTCTTCGTTTATTTATCTGCGAAATTCTTTGCCGTAACCGGGTACAGCTCGTCAGTGATTGTCCCGCTTTTGATCTGGATAATTTCCACGTTCCGCACGCCCGAGATTGCCTCACTTCGGGATTGGTTCGCCAAAGCCTCCGGCCAAGCAAGCAAGGCTGAATAAGTCGAATGGATGTGCTTTTATGGAACTATTTTTTATAAGGCTTTAACCGAAGTAGGGTGAGGTAACCCGCCCTCACATTTTTAGGGCCTATAACGTTTTGTGTGGGTATAGTAGGGGTTCAAAATTTTGAACCCCTACGGAGCATATAAATGATTGTTGTAGGGGCACGGCACGCCGTGCACTTGCACAACGGTAGAGAATTCTGCTAAAGATTGCATTTTTCTAACCCTACCGAAGGGTTCAAAAAAAACGTTATGAGAATAGATCAAGATCCAGTGGCATTAACCTTCGGAAGGGTTGGGCATTCAAGTGCTTTGTTAGCCATACAAAACATCATAGAGCAATTTTTTTATTTTTACGAAAAAGAATAATTACTTATTTCTTTGTAGCCTGTTGAAAAAGGAAAATATAAGCAGTATTGGTTTCAACCCTTGATGGCATCGTAGTAAGTCATTGAAATATCAACAAATCCCCCAACCCCCTTTTTCAAAGGGGGCTAAAAGAATAATCGTGTAAGGCACTGACAATATTAGAGATAGGTATATTCACGAACCCACGGGTTAACCCGTGGGATGGCTGTACCCATACAATTCATAAAGAGCCAAAAATAGGTTCATCCGACTAATACATACTTAGTATTATGTAGCGCATATATTTTC
>CAZSWR010000089.1:0-13683 GCA_964610885.1 uncultured Hyphomicrobiales bacterium
CAAAATATCCCGCTGCATAAACGTTCCCCGAGGCATCCACGGCTATACTTCTAGTATAATCATAGCCTGTTCCACCAATTCTCTCAGCCCATTGGCACACGCCAGAGGAATTGTATTTGGCTATATAACCATCGACGGCGCCGCTTTTTGTCAGCGTAATACCGTTGTTGAGCGTAAGCGTCGGTGATTCAAAATCCCCCGCCGCATAAACGTTCCCGTCAGCATCAATAGCTATACTTTGAGCATAATTAAGGCCAATTCCCCCAATTTTCTCAGCCCAAATCGCGGTTTGCGCTTTCGCCGCCGCACACGAAAGCAGTGCAATTAATAGTAAAGTGAAGATTTTTTTCATACATAACTCAATATATAAATATAGAACAATGAATTATTTCTCTTGATTCAAAAAGATAGTTCTAATATAAGGAAACATGAATAATTGTTCACCTTTCCTTTCATCATTTCGCTGCTCTTGATAAAATTAAGTGGCAGCCGCTACCTATTTACGACCCCAAAAAGATATGTTAAAGGTACACAATAAAAAAACAATGGCCTGATGATTCAACTCGGAAAATGCGGATAATACTCCGACTCACAATTTTTTTACAGTTAATGAACGAACTCAATAGAAACATATGCAAAGATATAAATAAATCCTATTTTCTCAATACCTATTAGAAAAAATATGTGACTGAAATATGTTAACCATATACCACTCCTTCGCCACTACCATTTCCTCCAACTCCGAAGGAGTTGAACATGAATAACCCTCGTCTCGCGAGGCGTGGATTTCGCGCGTCTCGCCAGGCTGGGCGAGAAAGATGTAAGCAACGGAAATACAAGAAAAATGTCCTACTTCCATTCCAAATGGTAGTAGGACTAAATCAGTCGATGTGGTTGATATGAAAGGAGATAATATACTACCAAATCATACTACCACTCCAGAGTGGTAGTATGATTCCTGAAATAAAAATCCTTTACAGCTTAGTAGCTTTCTTCGTCCGTCGGGAAGGCGGAGGCAATTACGTCGTCTGCGTATTGGTTCACGGAGTTCTTTATCAATTCATTCAGTTGCGCGTACCTGCGGACGAAACGCGGGCTGAAATCCACTGTGATTCCCAGCATATCCGTATAGACGAGCACCTGCCCGTCGCAGAAGCGGCCCGCGCCGATTCCGATTGTGGGTATTTTCAGCGACTCGGTGATTTTCTTCGCGAGTGTGGCCGGAATCTTTTCCAGAACTATCGCAAATGCGCCTGCATATTCCAGCGCGTGCGCATCCTCAAAAATCTTCTCCGATTCGACCGGATCCGTGCCACGAGCGCGGTACGATCCGAATTGGTGAATGCTCTGCGGCGTCAGCCCCAAATGCCCCATCACGGGGATGCCCGCCTCGGTCATCATCTTGACAGAGTTCACGATTCGGGCGCCGCCCTCCAGCTTCACTGCCTGGCAGCCGGTTTCCTTCAGCACGCGGCCGGCATTCCGAAATGCCTCTTCGCTGGACACCTGATACGTCATAAATGGCATATCGGCGACTACCATTGCGCGGTCGGCTCCGCGGACAACTGCCTTCGTGTGGTAAATTGTTTCTTCGAGCGTTACCGGGATGGTGGATTCGTGTCCCTGAACCACGTTCCCCAACGAATCGCCCACGAGCAGAAGGTCGATGCGTGTCTCGTCGAATATCTTCGCCATAAGCGCATCGTAGGCAGTCAGGGCAACGATTTTGCGGCCCGAACGCTTCATTTCGAAAAGCCTCTGAGTTGTAATCTTTCGGCTGTCTATAGCAGAACTTCCCAAGTAGTTCATTTCATTTTCCCCAATTTATTCTTAGTGGGACAATATTTATATTTATATAAAATACGTGGGGCTGCTCTACTCGGCAACCTCATTCTTTTTTCTTCCAAACCTTTTGAAATTGACCATCAGGGCCAATGCGAATGCAATCGCAGCCGAGGTGATCATCGAGCCGCGCGAATAGGCCGCGGATTCGTAGCGCATTTCCACTTTGTGCGTGCCCTGCGGGACTGCAATAGCCCGGAAACTGTAATTCGCGCGTTGGGTCGGGACAGGCTTGCCGTCCACATACGCCTGCCACGCCGGATACCAAATCTCGCTCAGCACCAAAAGGCTCGCTTCGGAGGCGTTCACGTTGTATGCGAAACTATTGTTTTCAAATGAAACGCATTGCACATTCGACGGGATGCTGTCGGCTTTGCTTCCGCTGAGAGCGATTCCGGGGTCTTGCTCCAGCACCACTCGGTTAGCAAAATCGAAATTGCCCGATGTCATCACCGAGGCCACGTCTTGTTCGCCGACGATAGTATCGGCATGGAGAAGCCGAGCGCGGTGGAAATACGTCGTGTTCTCGCGGAAAACAGCCTTCCCGAGGGTGCTGTCCACATCGATGTAGTAACGGACGTTGTACATATTGAGCGAGTTTTGCCTATTCGAGAAAGGCGTGGAGATGCGTTGGAGCACGAGCGGATTGTATCCCTCGACGAGGTATAATTTATCGAAAATACCTTGGTTGTCGTCCATGGCCGAATACCGAACCGGCTGATAGATACGCATGTTCACGCGATAGATATCGTCGATTGATTTGGGCTTCAGTGTCGATTTTAGGTTGGAATCCATTTTGATTGCATCTGCCGGGTTCATTGCGCCCTGATTGAAAGCAGAGAACGCCACGAACAGATCCACGAAGGCCAGAATGGCGAGCAAAGAGCCGCCAAACATCGGTTTGAGAGTCCCTTTGTTGATCAGTATGAAAATCAACGTGGCCAGCAGGATAAGCCCGGCAGCCACTCGGCCGCTGGCGATAACCGCTTCGATGGATTGCTGAGGCGCGCCAAACGTGTTCGGAAGCGTTCCGGTCAGCGTCAGAAGCGCGATTAGCAATGCAAATCCTGAGATGAAGAAAATCCTGACCAATTGCTTTTTGTCCCGAGCGGACGCAGCAAGCGAATCGAAGCCGAACCCGGCCAGCAGGCTCATCGCAAAGACGGTGTAGAACATCAGTCGGCCCGGATTCCTGAAGCTGCCGAATAGAGGAAGGTTATATATTATTCCGTAGAGGAAGCCATTGTCCCCGAGTGCAATCAACACTCCGAGCGCAGCCACCGCGACGAGGAACGAGCCTTCGAGCGATTTCAGGCGGCAAACGGCGCCATACAGGCCGAGAATCAGCGCAACAATTCCGAAATAGAACGAAGTCTCCCAGTATTGATAGCTTGCGAATTTGTCGTGCACCTTCAGGTAGAATGTCTGTGCCTTCGATTTGCCGTCGATCGTCCCGAACAAATGTGGGGAAACGGCTGTGTATAATTGTTCGATCTGAAGCGAGCCTTCGGTGGCCTTGTCGAAGCTCATTTGGTCGCGCTGGGACTGCCCGGCCAGTTCTTGCGAAGGCAAAAGCTGCACTGCAAATACTCCGGCCATGATCAGGAACAGTGCAATTGCGCTCGAAACCGATAGAGCAAGGGCCTTGCGAGGAGTCTCTTTGTCCCGAATCTTGCCGACGATGAGCCAAACCATGAGCGCGCCCAGAAGCACCGATTCGTACAGAAGGGTGGGAGGGTGGCCGGCCAGTGCACTCATTCCGAATACAAGTCCGCCGATAGCGCCCTGACGCAGCGAGGCACGCTCCACTGCGTTCATCAAAAACACTGCAACCAACGGCAACCAAGCCAGATGATAGACCATCATCGGATGAATTGCGTGGCAAACCATTATGGCCGAGAATGAGTACGATACCGCTGCAATTACCGATCCTGCCTGGCTGATCCTCCAACGGCGAGCGAGGAAGTACATGCTGAATTGGGCAATCAGAAAATGCAGTATAATGACAATTTCGAGCGCTCGGACGCTCAGATGGCCGTCCGAATCGACAAAGAACGAGAGTAGCCTATTGAACGGATAGAAAAATCCGGTCTGGAGGTCGGCGAAAAACGGCATACCGCTGAAAGAATACGGATTCCAGAATGGTACGTTGAAATACGAACCCTCCCGCGCCGCAAAATTCTGCATCGGATAGACGTAGCGCACAAAGTCTTCCCAAAAAAAGGACGAGCCTGTGATCTGGCTCGAAAAGAATACGAAAGTCGTTATTACGAAAAATGCAGCTATTGCCCAAAGCGGAAGCTCTTTAATCGCAACGGATAGCGATTGTTGTGCATTCAGCGGGGCGTGGCCGGGGGCTTTCTTTTTCTCGCTCATTTTTGTCTCTTCAATCTTCAAACATTAATAAATTCATCAAATCCAAAAGAATCAAAAATATGCTTTTTTTATTAATTATTAAACATATTTATAGCTCTCGGCCTCGTGGATGCTAATTCATACAATTGTTCAGAAGAATGGCTTGGGGAGAGTTTTTATTGTTGGATTCTGTTTCTCATCATAATTCTACATCTCACGGTTAATAGCCTCTCTCCATTTCAAAAAAAGACTGGAAGAAGAAAATGCTGTAAGTCATTGAAATAACGTTAAATCTTCCTGGCCCCTTTTTTCAAAAAGGGGGAAAGAATAGGCACAATAAAGTGTTGATAATATTAGATATAGTGCTTCGCTCTTGACCCACGGTTTGCCCGTTGGTTCTGTGCGGATACTAATTTTGCTCAAACTCCGAACCCCGAGACGAAATCTATGAATTGGCTTTGTGTAAAAAGATTTTTTTCGACATTTCGCGATCGAACGCCAAACAATCCTCGCGAAGAAGAACCTCTGCGATTTGAACTGCATTGGTAGCAGCGCCCTTGCGGACATTGTCGGATACGACCCACATCCATCCGGCGTTTTCCGCGGATTGGTCGCGCCGCAGCCGCCCCACGAATACTTCGTCTCGGCCATTGGCTTCCGTAACCAGCGGATAGACGTTCATTTCGGGATTGTCC
Source organism: uncultured Hyphomicrobiales bacterium (assembly GCA_964610885.1). GTDB lineage: Bacteria > Bacteroidota > Ignavibacteria > Kapaibacteriales > UBA2268 > CAZSWR01. The sequence continues at coordinate 4,893 of CAZSWR010000089.1, forward strand.
TCGAGCACAATTCCTTTTTGCCCGATGAGGGCCTTGCGAAGGGCTTCGATGGTGAAGGGTTGGTTGGTCTCGAAATGCACTGCTTCGCCATGGGCGCCCACGATCGGCACTCTGACGCAAGTTGCTGAGCAAAGCAAGTCCGGCTCGGACATGATCTTCCGAGTTTCGTTTTCCATTTTGATTTCTTCTTCGGAATAGTCGCATCCGGGATTGAAATCGTGGAACACTAAATTATTCATCAATTGGTGTGGCGAAATCCTTCTTTGCGGGTCCGCTCCGTTCTGCTCGGCTGCGAGCTGGTCAATGCCTTTCTGGCCGGCGCCGGAAACAGATTGATAGGTGGAGACGATCACTCGTTTCAATCCGAAATTGTCCCGAATTGGCTTCAGGGCGACGACCATCTGAATCGTCGAACAATTGGGATTCCCGATTATTCCCAGGTGGCCATGGATCGCATCTGGATTCACTTCTGGGACGGCCAGAGGGGCGTGTGGGTGCATTCGCCATGCGCTCGAATTGTCCACTGCGACGCAGCCCGAGGCGGCGGCATATGGCGCCAGCGCAAGCGATGCTTTTTTTCCGGCGGAAAAGAGCGCCAAATCAATACCTTCGAACGAATCTTCGCGCGCCTCGCGCACTTTGTAGCTCTTGCCTCGGAACTGAAGCTCCGAGCCGGCCGATCGGGCCGATGCGAACAAATGAAGATTCTCGAACGGGAAATCGTGCTCGTCCAAAACTTTGAGGAAGGTTTGCCCGACGAGGCCAGTGGCGCCGACTATGGCTAAGTTTTTAATTGCTTTCATCTTCCGATATGCAAGATTCTGTAACAAATTCAGGTTCGGTGAATGCGACAACTTTCGTTGCCTTGCCGGTTTCGATATTTGCGCGGACAAAAACTCCGCAGATGTGATTGTCTTCGGTGGCGAGTTCGTATTTGTGTGGCGTTTGGAGAGTGAAGCGGCGGATGGCCACCTCTTTTTTCATTCCTACAACCGAATCGAACGGGCCAGTCATTCCGGCATCGGTTATGTATGCCGTGCCCTTCGGCAGTATTTTGGCGTCCGAGGTTTGGATGTGCGTGTGCGTGCCGATCAGCGCGCTAATCCTGCCATCGAGGAAGTGCCCCATTGCAACTTTCTCGGCTGTGGCGTCCGCATGGAAATCGGTAATGATAACTTTTGTTTTCTCGACCATGGCGCCGAGCACGTAATCCATCGCTTTGAAGGGGCAATCGATGGCCTGCATGAATGTGCGGCCTTGTATGTTAATAACTCCAACGGTGCCCTTTTCGCACGTGAAGAAGCCATAGCCCTTGCCTGTATTGCCTTGGGGATAGTTGAATGGCCGAAGCACGTTCTGATTCGAGGCCAGCAAGGGCTTGCCTTTCCAGTTTTCCCAGACGTGGTTGCCGGTGGTTATCACGTTCGCCCCGGCGGCGAAAATTCTTTTAGCTTCGACTTCCGTTATTCCACGTCCGCCGCAAGCGTTTTCTCCATTGCAAATAATGAAATCGGGGGCGAAGCGTTCTTTGAGCACGGGCAAGTATTTTTCGAGTGTTACCATTCCCGGCTCGCCGACAATATCGCCGATGAATAGAATATTTATTGTGTTGTCCAAATCAATTCTCGATAGTAATGTAAAACATTCAATGCAAAAATAACAGAAATGGTTCGGATTAAAAAGTAATTAGCGATTGCATCGAAAAATATATGGTTTCAATAACGCGAGGTGCTGGTTTCACCAGTGTATATTCCTCAAACTCATCGGATGACTCTTGGGATTTATTCATTAAAATTGACTCAAAAAATTTGGTAGTCATCGGACGAGTTCGCAGCGTTTGGGACACCCAAGCAAATACATATCTTGCGGATTGATAGCGCGCTATGCAGTTGTTATATCGTAGTATTGTTATCCCATGTGCAAGTCATACCGCGTAGCGGTTGTTGTATAATACTATGCATGAATCAACCAAACACATAGAACATTCGCTACGCGAAATCACTATTTAAAATTCACTTTTTGCTACAATATAACAACCGCTATGCGGTAAAGATTATTTTCTATTTTTACGGCAGACTGCCTGGAAAAGGGCACGACATTCCGTGCCCCTACGATCTCTGACAGCCACGATCAACCTTATAACCGCTCTCAAACCTTCATAGCCCGGAGGTGTTAGACAAGATTTTTGACCTTATTGTATTATATAGAATGGATTAATAAGGTAAGAAAGTTAGTTGAAATTTTAGTATTTGGGCTATCAAGGTTAATTCGTATGATAAGGTCATTTCTCAGCGTCTATTACTCATACGATGACTTTAAGGTTATTAATCATTCCACAATAATGATACGGCGTGATGCCGAGCTGTATTTCAAAGAAAAAAGAATCAATTTTTATTTAGCTCTCATATTCTCAATGTCATATAAATCAAAGAACCTGTGCTCTTTGTATTTGAATTTTAGTAACCTCGCATCAAATTTAAACGATCTATTATTGATAATTCTTTTATCTAGTAAGATAAGTTCTTCAGTTCTTGGCTGGCAGAATTCAACTCCAAGGTAGTCGTTCACTTGGTTGACATAAAACACACTGTCAAAATCTACGCTTGTTACAGGAAATACTCCTACGTTGGAAATGAAATAATTATTATATACAAATCCGCAGTTGTTTTCGATGAATAATCTTCTTAACGAAGTACCATCAGTTGAAAACACTGTTAGAATGACAACACTATCTTTATTATTGTTAAATATTTCTATATAGGAGTTTAATTCGATTTTTTTCAATGGCTTTATTCTTGAATATAATGAAATTGAATCAGGAATACTCCTCAAATCAGATGTGTCAAATTGCATCATCGGAATTACAAGTATTGAATCAATTGAAAAATTCCTTTGAACGAGTACTTGTGAATTACGCAATAATTCCTTTAACGGCTCATGAATACTATATTTAAGGCTTTCAATCTGCGATTCAATACGAGAAAATTCTTGTTCGCGGCTGTTTCTCAGCCTTTTAAAATCAGTACTATCAAGTAATTTACAATCCATTTCTTTTATGAGAATATTTCGAATTCGTAAATACTCAGAATCCATTGTGTTAGCATTAATAACTGTATATAATAGAAACTCAGTTATCAGTATTATTAGTGTTTTCATATTAGTTTCTCAATTTCCGATAATGCTCCTATCTTTGTGGAAAAGGAAATCGGATGAGTTCGCAGCGTTTGGGACACCCAAGCAAAAACAATATCTTGGGGATTGATACTGTACGAGCGGTTGTTATATAAATCGTGGTAGAATAATCCTAACACATAGAACATTCGCTACTCGAAATCACCTTTAAAAAAAGGAAATGTTGCTACAATATAACAACCGCTATGCGGTAAAGAATAGTTTCAATTTTTTATGTTTGGGACAATATCCCCGCATCGCCACCATATAGTTCTAATATAAGAAAAAATGAATCCTTGTCCATCTTTCCTCATCATCATTGCGCTGCCTTTAAAAAAACAAAGTGGCAGCCGCCACTTATTCCATATAAATGCCGCTGCCGATGAAGTACTTGGTGCCGCGGATCGGCTCGACGTATCCCATTTTGCGTATTTCGCGTGTGGTGTCGCCGGGTTTGCGCCAGTAGAACTCCACGTATCCGCCACCTTTGGCGGCTGCCGCGGCGAGTTCCTGGATGACGAATTTGCCTTTAGTATCTTTGTAGTTGGTTAGGTCTTTCCCCTCGAGGTCTTTCTGCATTGCGTGGGCCACGTTGAAGCATTTGTCGTCATAGACATAGAAATAGCCCGAACCGTCTGCGTAGAACCTTACCGAATCGATGGCCCGGCGAATAAGCGCGACGACCTCTTTTTCGTTCGTATTCCCCTTGACCATTTCCTGAAGCATGACTGCGGCCGTGTGAACGATACTTTTCGCAATTTGCTTGTTGCACTCCGAAGAATCCTTGGCCGGGGCTTTGGACTTGTCCTGAACGGCCTCTTTGGTGCACGAAGCGGCTAACAATCCGACAAAAACGAACAAAGAGAGTAACACTTTTGCTTTCATAGAACCTCCCGCGATTTAAAAGTAACTAAGCGCAGGCCGGGGTTTCCGGCCTGCTGATGCTCATATAGTATATTTCAATCGGATGTTTTGGTACAAACTTGAACAGTGAACCCTTGGCGGGGCCGATTATCCAAGCGTAAGGATCGGAATCACTTTGTCCTGAATCGGGCCGCAGACCTCGACTTTGCCTTCGTCCGTTACGAAGACATCGATTTCCGTGCGGAATCCGATTTTCTCTTCGAGCATATAGATACCCGGTTCGACGGAGAAACAAGTGCCGGGGATGATCACGCGCTCGTCTTTGGTCTCCAAGTTATCGATATGGACACCATTGCCGTGCACCTCTTCGCCGATGTTGTGGCCGGTGCGGTGCGTGAAGTATTCGCCATAGCCGGCATCGACGATCACCTTGCGGCAGGCGTCGTCCACCTCCCAACCGCAGAGTTTGCGGCCGGTCGAGAAGGCGTCGCGAACCATATCCAGGGCGGCATTTCGCGCGCGGGCGCCCACTTGGAATATCTCTTCGATTCGTGCGGGCACTTCCGTGCCGATGAATCCCATCCATGTTATATCGTAATAAATTGATCCGGGTTGGTTCTTCTTGGCCCAGAGGTCCAGAAGCACCAAATCGCCCTCTTTCATAACGTGGCTGTTTTCCTCGGTCGGCTCGAAGTGCGGGTCGGCAGCGTGTTCGTTCACGGCGACGATCGGGCCGTCTTCCCATGTCATATTTTCTTTGCGCATCAGGTCGTGCATGAATGCTTGCATTTCCACTTCGCGTGGGGCCTTGCCAGCTTTGATTCTGCGGGCAATCTCGCGGAAGGTTTCGTCCTTGACGAATTGCATGGACTTGCCTGCGTCCAGGTGGCTTTGGTAGTCATCCATCGAAAGGTGCGACTCGAAAATGCTCACCAAATCCGCACTCGAGACCACTTCGACGCCGAAGCTACGAACCAGGTCCACAGTGCCGCCATCGACGATCGAGACGTACGGGATTGCGTTCAGGGGCGAGTATTGCATCATCACTTTCTTGGCATTGCCGAGCATTGATTTCAGGAGCGAATGCTGTTCCTGCCAGGGCAGATAGATGAGTTTTTCGCCGGGAAGGTGGTCGCAGCGCCACGGTTCGATCCGGTGCACTAATTTCTTGGGTTCGCCCTCGGCCGGGATGTAATAGAACCAGCGGCGCGATGCGAAGCGCGTGGTGTCCATTTTCAAAATGCGAGCGGCGATGGCGTCGCGATTGTGAAAGTCATAGAAAAGCCAGCCATCAACGCCGGCTTTTTTCAATTCTACTTGAATTTTTTTTAAGTCCATTTTTTCCCTTTTTCAAAACAAATATCAAAACATAAATTTAATAATTTTCACATTAATAAAAGCAATTTTTATTCAAGAAATTCCTTAATTTTGAAAATAGTATTGATTGGAATTGGAATGACGATGAAAACTAAAGGTATTATTTTGGCAGGCGGCAGCGGATCGAGGCTCTACCCGATGACTGCAGTTTCGAGCAAACAGTTGCAAGTGGTCTATGACAAACCGATGATTTACTATCCTCTGGCCACTCTCATGCTTGCCGGTATTAGGGATATAATGCTGATTTCCACTCCGAAAGACCTTCCGAATTTCCGCTCATTGCTCGGCACGGGCGAACAATTCGGTATCAATATAACATACACAGAACAGGCCCGTCCGGGCGGAATCGCCGAAGCGTTCGTCTACGCAGCGGACTTCATCGGCCAGGACCAAGTTTGCCTGATCCTTGGGGACAACCTGTTCTACGGGAAACTAAACTTCCTGCGCAAAGCCGTAGAGGCGAACCAAGGCGGAACCGTCTTCGGCTATGCCGTCAATAACCCATCCGAGTACGGCGTCGTGGAGTTCGGCGCTAACCGCCAAGTGTTGAGCATCGAGGAGAAGCCGGCGAAACCAAAGTCGAAGTACGCAATTCCCGGGCTATATATTTTCGACAAAGACGTGGTGGAGATTTCGCGCAATATCAAGCCCAGCGCGCGCGGCGAACTGGAAATCACCGACGTCCAGAAGGAATACCTGCACCGTGGGAAGTTGCGCGTCGAGGTTATCGGCCGCGGAATTGCTTGGCTGGACACCGGTACGCCCGAGAGCCTCATCGAAGCCGGCCAATTCATACACGCAATCGAGAAGCGTCAGGGCCTGAAGATCGCCTGCCTGGAGGAGATCGCGCTGATGATGGGCTTCGTTACGCGCGAGGAATACTCGAGGACAATCGAAGCGCTCCCGAACTGCACCTACAAATACTACTGCCTGAAAGCCCTCGAAGAGCTTGAGCAGTAGGTGGGGGTGGATATTCCTCATATAATCCCACGGGTGTGGATATAATCCCACGGGTGTGGATATAATCCCACGGGTGAGTATATAATCCCACGGGTGTGGATATAATCCCACGGGTGAACCCGTGGGTTGGAGAGATTGACATAACCTACGGGTTTACCCGTAGGATGAATCATTGTAAGTGGATTTTTTTATTTGCAATAATAACATTTTTTCGTAAGTTGTATCTTTGTTTTCAACAAGAATACTTGCTTATGTTACAATCAGCCAAAGACCAATTAGCGCAACTTGCTTTTAATTTCAAAATTAATAGTTACCGCCAACTAAACGAATCTCAAACTCGCCTTAGCTATATCGATCGTTTCTGGGAAATCCTCGGGTGGAACATTAGGAATACAGCCGAAGTACAAGTGGAGACTACCGATAAAAAATCGAAACGCCCCGACTACAGATTCGTTAAAGGCAAGAAAACTCTGTTCTTCGTCGAAGCAAAAAAACCGGCCGAAGACTTAAAGAATCCGAAACATATTTATCAAACGAAACTCTATTGCTGGAACGGCAACGTCCCGCTTGCCATCCTTACCGATTTCGAAGAGTTTCGTCCGTTCCGGTCCGTTGGCAAACCCGACGAAAAGAATCCTAACAAAGGACTTATAAAGAATCTCGATATTACTTTCGAGCAATATGCCGACAGAGTCGACGATCTGTTCGCTGCCTTCGGGAAGGAAGCAGTGGACGCCGGTTCCATCGCCACGCTTGTCAAGGCAACGCAAGCAGAAATTCGCGATACGGTCGATAAGGATTTCCTTAACACGATTACTCGCTGGCGCTTGGCACTTGCCGACAAAATCGCTTCGAGCAACCACTTCGAGAACGAATTCCAACTGTCCGAATCTGTCCAGAGGATACTCGATAGGTTGGTGTTCCTCAGGATTATCCAAGACAAAGGAATCGAAGACCGAGACTACCTTTCGCAAATCGCAGAGTGCCGCGCTCGGGACACATATTCCGAATTTGTTTCAGTTTGCAAAGAATTAGCTCCGAAATATAACGGACTGATTTTCAATCCGCACCCCACCAGCGAGAATTTGTCCGTTGAGACTACACTCTTCAAGCGCATCGTTAAGGAAATGATGCCAGAGGACTCTCCATACAGATTCGACGAGATTCCAGTCGAAATGCTGGGTACTATCTACGAACGTTTCCTCGGGGACGAAATCAGCTTCGACAAAAAAGGAAAAATCTCCATTGACCAGAAACCCGAAGTCAGAAAAGCCGGAGGCGTGTATTATACTCCACAATATATTGTTGAATATATAGTGGAAAATACAGTAGGGAAACTGCTCGAAAAGTGCAAAACACCTGACGACGTGGCAAAATTGAGAATTTTGGATCCTGCCTGCGGATCCGGCTCATTCCTCTTGGGTGCTTTCGACAAATTAATCGCTTGGCACGAAGATTACTTCGGCGCAAATCCCCACAAAGCAATCGAGAACAAAAAGAGCCAAGGATTCCTGCTGGCTCGGTTGGACGCTGCCGAAAGGATGAGATTGACTACAAGGATGAAAGGCAGAATCCTTCAGAATAATATATTCGGCGTGGACTTAGACAAGCAGGCTACCGAAGTTGCCCAAATGTCCCTCTATATCCGAGTGCTCGAAGGCTATGCCGAGGAGGCGCAAACCTCTATCGGCTTCAAAGAGGCTATCCTTCCCAAAATGGAAGGTAACATCAAATGTGGCAACTCGCTAATCGGCACCGACTTCATCCAAGATGACTTCTTCGGGCTGAGCGAGCGCGAGAAGCACAAAATCAACCCGTTCGATTGGGATGAACAATTCCCCACAGTTTTTCGGCGCGGGGACGCAACTTCAGACCAAAAGGCTTTCCACGTAACATGGGCCACACACGAAAGCAGGAAGGTGAACCCGAACGATAGAGCTTCCGAAGTTATTCTGGACGGGATTTCGAGGGAGAAAGTTGCAAAGTTCATTGACGATAAAATTCCGGAGATAAATTGCAAGGTTATTGAAGCAAACGTCCTCAACGACCATGTACATATTCTTTTGGTCTGCCCAAGTGATGAACTTGCTGAAGTGGTTAGGAACCTGAAGGGATACTCAAGCTATATGCTTCATAGGAACACCGAGGATTCCAACCTCCGGGTTAACCCGGAGGTTGACGCCCAACAGTATTCTGACGGCACTATCAAAAAACTATGGGCAAGCGGATTCGACAGTCGAGAAATAAATGAAAATGAGTACTTCGAGAATGTGCAGCTATACATTAGAAACAACCACGCTAAACACAACATGCCGCCCTTAGAATACTCTTTCAAAAACTTGACGAGCACAACCCAAGCCTTCGCGCCCGCAAGCAATGCCGGATTCGATGCCGTTATTGGAAATCCGCCGTATATTAA
>CAZSWR010000090.1:0-13495 GCA_964610885.1 uncultured Hyphomicrobiales bacterium
TCTTGAAAAAGTAGTTTTTATATGGAGTATATAAATGTACACTTTATTTTCAATACTGATAATTATTATAGCTATATTTTTGATTATAGCAGTACTTTTGCAGCCCGGCAAGGGCGACATGGGCGCCACATTCGGCGGCGGACTTGGTTCGCAAATGGGCGCAATGTTCGGAATGCAAAAGACTGTCAGCCTCTTGGCAAAAATCACGAGATACCTTGCAATTGCTATTCTTTTGCTGACTTTGCTTGTTAACAAATTTTTCCTGACGCCGACAGTGGACGCAGAGAAGCCTGTTACACAAGGCGCATCGACACAAACAGAATCGCCAGTGGCTCCTCCTCCGGTCTCATCGCCGGCAGACGCTCAGCCCCAGCAATAATTCTCTGAAGAAATCAATATTTTCAAAGCCATACGATTATCGTGTCGTATGGCTTTTATTATTTATTTGCGCCTCATTCGCAGGCCGATGACTAATGCCACAGATCTTTCGGAAGGTTTTCCTTTTGGCAAGCAGTTTCCCTCAAAGTCATCGGATGAATCCGGCTGAAGACTTGGAAAAAAGGCACACTGCTACATTCATCCGATGACTCCGAGCGTCCGAACTTTCCAAAGGTTATGAGCGCGCCTTTGAACATTATCCTGCCGTGAAATATTTCTCAAATTTATTAGACGCTTTTAATTATATTGCAATTCGAGACTTAGTCGTTCGCGGACAATTAATGTGCAAACTATATAGAATTCCCGAGTATTCACTTCCAAACAGATTGAAATAAAGGCCCATTTTGCATAATTACGCTATGCACGCCCTAAAGGCAAGACTTAGTGAAACTATGACGGAATTCTTTTGCTGCGAGAGCACTTACTTGCGTTTTACCCAAAAGAAATATGAGGAACTAAATGAAATCGACATTTTTCAAAATCGGAATCCTGATGAATGCCATTGCCGCTCTGTTCATCGCAGGGTGCAGCAGCGACAGCAACACGTCCCCACAGAACGCAAATTCAATTACTATCACGGCAATCGATAAAATTGCATGGGAGGGAAGCAGCGATTCAGCTGTTTTCGAGGTAAAACTCGGCTCGGCCAATACAACAGGATCTACCATCAAGGTGTTTTTACAATTGGGTGGCAGCGCCGATTCAGCGAAGGATTTCATCTCTTCGCTCAATGATTTAACTGTCGAGATCCCCAACGGCCAGCAGAGCGCAAAATTCTCGGTTTGGGCCACGGACGACGACACCTTGGAGGAAACCGAGACAGTCCATTTCAAGATAAGTGGCTGTAGCAATTCGTCCTTCAGCGCGTCGGGCGGCGGGAGCGATTCGGCTTTGATTATGGACGGAGACGGGCCGGTTGCTGTCGACAACGAAGGCTACACATACAAAAGCGTAAAAATCGGCGATCAGACATGGCTGGTGGAAAACCTTCGGACGATTAAATTCCGGAATGGCGATGAAATCATTCGCCCGGGCAAAGAATACTGGGTCACCTATTATCAAGACGAGCACGTGGCGCCTTGCAATTGGGATACCACGAAAATCACTACCTACGGCTGTTTGTACAATTGGGCTGCAATTACCTGTAGCAATCCCATCGCACCGTCTGGATGGCACATCCCAACTTACAACGAATGGATGACTTTGATAAATCGCTTCAAGGGGAAGAATTACGCTGCCGGAGCCTTGAAGGAACCGGGGACGAGCCATTGGAACGACCCCAACTACTTGCGCGGAATGGAGTCCTCCGGGTTCAACGCACTTGCAGCAGGCTGCATTGGCCACTATGGCGATGCAGAAGGCTTCGGCACGGAATGCTATTTCTGGCTGCAAGCCACTTCTCTGAATGACTTGTTTGTTATAAAAATGGTTTACTTCCAGGCCTCCATTGAATACTGTAGTTTATTGGGCAGGGAAGGTTTTTCCATAAGGTGCATTAAGGATTAGCTTGCCGTGGCCATTTAATTGCAAGCGCAGCGAATTGGTAAATCTTGAGAAAATTTGCTTGTTCTCTTATTGATTTACAAAACCAAGTGATGAATACTCATTTAAATTTGCTTTGTAACTATATGAAAAAATATCTGTTCTTAGTTTTCCTGATTAATTTCTTTTATTTGTCGTCATGCAAGGAAACCCCTCTCGATGTTCAAATTGTCGATATTCCTGAAGATCCGGTTTTGCCGCTCGAAGTCGGCAACTTATGGGTTTATTGGAATAGCCAGCTGAATTCTTATGATACGATGGAAGTGATTTCGTCGGCGGCCAATAACGGGATAGCCGAGTACACTGTGAAGATGCCGACAAAAGATACTGTAATCGTCGTGCGAGACTCGATGGGATGTTACTATAGCAACGGAAATTTAGTTTATATTGACTTATTCCCGCTCGGCGATACTATTTACGTTGACGACAGGGGATACAAATTGTTAATCCAATCCTCGGAAAAAGTTATTGATGTGCCGGCAGGAAGTTTCGAAACGATAGTTTTCGAAGAAATTCGGAACGATTCAAAAAAGTTGTCATATATGGCCCCCAATGTAGGACTCATAAAGTGTTCGTACTATCAGAAGGAAGAATCGAACAGCGAATTTAAGCTTAAGGAGGAATTTGTTTTGTTCAATTACCAATTAAAACACTCTGAGAATTGACGGCAGGCAATCTCTTTTTTGTTAGAGGAACAATCAGCAGTTATCAAACTTAAATGCGCAAGCAAAGCCAAATTCGCTGCGGCAATCCGGCTCATCTTTTTTTGATGTCGGATTTTTTTATTAAATATTTATCATCTATCTTTGTGCAATTGAAATAGTTACAAAATCACAACAATAGGAAATGCTATGAAAAGAGCAATTTTTCTACTCGTACTCTGTATCTTATCGGCGACTTCTGCTTTTTCTCAGTCCGTGGGAATCAATTCGGACGGCACCGCGCCGGACGGCTCGGCAATGCTCGACGTGAAGTCCACAACGAAAGGCTTGTTGCCGCCCAGGATGAGCCTTGCGGAAAGGAACTTAATCGCATCGCCGGCAACGGGCTTGGTCATCTATCAGACAGATAATACTCCAGGGCTGTACATCAATAACGGCACACCGGCCGTGCCGAATTGGCAGAAGCTGGTGGCTTTCGATGAAAAGGGAATGTCGAAATCAGCATCTCAATATGTTTATGTGCAACTTGCCGATGGGAATACAGACATTCAAAACGGAACTGCTTTGCTTGCTGCCTATGTAAGTGCAAAAACAAAAAGTCCTTCGGCGACCAATCGAGTGGTTGTTGTCATCCCGCCCGGTAGGTACAACTTGCAATCGACGCCGCTATTATTGGATACTCCTTATCTTGACATTGTCGGGATGACAAGCGACAGCTCCGCGCAATTCATTTATGGCCTACCCGCGGCCTTGGGTCATGGAGTGATTGAGCAAACGGCAGACAACGTGAAAATCCAAAATCTTTCGGTCTATTGCTCCTGGGAAGGAGAAGTTCATTATAACGGTTCAGCAGTATGTGCATATTTTCCGGAATCAGACCTTCGCGGAACGGAAATATATAATTGTTCATTCGCGGCAAACGATGAGCAAAGCTATGGAATGAGATTATCAATCACCTATTCCGGAAAATATACAAATTGCAAAAGTGGTTTCTTTTCTTTTGGCAGCTATTACGGTACTGCAAGCGGTACGTTTACTAATTGTTTAGGTAGTGATTATGCTTTTGGCGGTTATTACAGCACTTTGAGCGGCACTTTTTCAAACTGTACAGCTGGATATCTTTCCTTTGGTGGCTATTACGGTACTGCAAGCGGTACGTTTACCAATTGCAGTGGTGCTTATAGCGCATTTGGCGGCTTTTACGGTACTGCAAGTGGTACGTTTATCAATTGTACAGGTGCCAATAACTCTTTTGGCGGCAATGCCGGGGATTGCTCTACGGGAAAATTCTACTACTGCCGAGGTGGCTCCGGTGCGTGGGGAACAAACACTCCGGCAGTCCACTTGAATTGTATTAGAAACGATGTTGCTTTCTGACAGAACTTCCGACACTTTCTCAAGTCATCGGATGAATCAAGCAGAAGCCTCAGAAAAAGAGGATACTACTTTGTTCATCCGATGACTAATGCCACAGAACTTTCGGAATGTTTTCCATTTTCGCAGGCATCTTCCCTCAAAGTCATCGGATGAATCAAGCTAAAGCGCAAGAAAAAAGGCACACCACTACATTCATCCGATGACTAATACCACAGAACTTTCCGAAAGATTTCTCTTTTGCGGAAAGTTTTCTCTTCCACCCACCCCGATGAGTCAGGATGAAGGCCGAGAAAAACGCTGTACTGATTATTCCGGCAGCACTTGCCACCGACCATAAGAACACTTGATTTATCCAGTTTTTTCGTATTTTGCAACAAGTTATTTCGACAACCCCAAAAACAAAAGGGCCTCAATGAAAAAACATCTATTAGTTTTAATCGCAGTTTTATTAGCGCTTTCGGCAAACGCCCTCGCCCAATCCGTCGGAATCAACGAAGACGGCTCCGCTCCTTCGGCAAAAGCCATGCTGGACGTGAAGTCCACCACAAAAGGATTCCTGCCGCCTCGCATGACCCAAGCGGAACGCAACGCCATCGAAAATCCTGACGAAGGGCTAATCGTGTACAACACCACAACGAAGAGGCCAAATTTCTTCAATGGTACAATCTGGATGAACTACGACGGCACACACGCCATGGCGATTGGCGATGCATGCCAAGGCGGGGTTATTGTGTATTTCTTCCAAGAGGGCGATTCGAGGTACGTATCGGGCGAAGCTCACGGGATTATTTGCTCGACTGTCCGGTTCGGCGCGTACGAATGGGGTTGCCAGGGGACTAATATTCCAGCATCGGGCCAGACCTTGGTTGGCTATGCCGACATGATGAGCACAGCAATTCTGGCTCCTTGCACGGATCCGGACATCGCAGCGGCAGTTTGCGATACGCTGTCGTACAACGGATTTACCGATTGGTATTTGCCGACTCGCGACGAGCTTCTGCAAATCATTGCCCAAAAGAACTACATACCAGACTTCACCGCCGGGGTTTTCTATACCTGCAATCAAAACAATGCCACAACAGCTTTCGCCTACATTTACAATCCCGGCACGGCTGAACACATGAGTACTGTACCCAAGTCCAATGCCTACCATTTCTATCCGATAAGATATTTCTAAGGCCGGAGCTATTCTTGTGCTTAGCACTGGCTCCGAACCTTCCGACTCTTCTTCCCTCAAAGTCATCGGATGAATCAAGCAGAAGCCCCAGAAAAAAAAGCACATTACTTCATTCATCCGATGACTCATGCCACAGATCTTTCTGAAGATAAAAATTGATTTGCAACACGGTTTGGAAGCACACTTGAGAATATTTTCAGTCATAATATTAGTTCTCGCAGCAACACTTTCGTTAAATGCATCGGTTCCTTTGCTGGTGCGCTACGATTACAGTCCGCCCATTACTGGCGAATACCACTTCCAACGTTTCACAATTGGATATGAGAACAATTCTTATTCTGACCTATTCAAATTAGGAGCCGCCCTGAAGCTGTACCCCGCGGGCAAGCCGAAATTCTCTCCAATTTACACGCTGCTGGATGCGGAAAACTATATCGTTTCGAAAAGCCATGAGGATGAAGCCAGAATTGAGGTTTTCCCGAATATTGAGACAAGCGAAACTAAATATTTTCACTACTTTGACTTCGCCGTTATCGACAACAGGCCATCAATTGTATCGAATTTCGATATCGACTGGGTTCGTGGCCTCTATGGATACTCATTTCTATGGCACAATGCTGAAAATACGTGCAAAGTGCATGGCACTCCGTATTTTGGCGTTGCATATAAATCATTGCAGGTAGATGCTGGCTCGTTCGATGAGTTAGCCGTCGTGGCGAACAAAGAGTATTCTGGATTTGCAATTACAGCAGGCGTAAAAGGTACTTTCGCGCCTCGCACTTCGATCGAGATAAATCCTAATCTCCATGTGATTTACCACTTTGCCGGAATGCGAATCCTCAAGGCAAGCGCAGAAACGGAATGCAAGATTATGCTCTGCGGAAATGAACTATTCCAAAGGCACTCGCTGATAATACGCTGCGGATTGAACCGATTGCAGCTCTATAATGGCGGGCGTCCAACCGCCACGCTTAATTACGCGAACATATCGATTGGTTTGCTTTTTCGCTTTTTTTGATTCCCCACATCCCCAAAGTCATCGGATGAATCAGGCAGAAGACCTAGAAAAAAGGCGTACTACTTCATTCATCCGATGACTAATGCCACAGAACCCTCGGAAGGTTTTTCCTTTACGCAAGCAACTTCCCCAAAGTCATCGGATGAATCAGGCAGAAGACCTAGAAAAAAGGCGTACTACTTCATTCATCCGATGACTAATGCCACAGAACCTTCGGAAGGTTTTCCTTTCCGCGGGCAACTTTCCGAAAGTCATCGGATGAATCCGGCTGAAGGCCCAAGAAAAAAGCATACTATTTCATTCATCCGATGACTAATGCCACAGAACCTTCGGAAGGTTTTCCTTTCCGCAGATAGCTTCCCCAAAGTCATCGGATGAATCCGGCTGAAGACCCGGAACAAATGCACACTACTACATTCATCCGATGACTAATGCCACAGAAACTTCGGAAGGTTTTCCTTTTCGCGGGCAACTTTCCCAAAGTCATCGGATGAATCCGGCTGAAGACCCGGAACAAATGCACACTATTTCATTCATCCGATGACTAATGCCACAGAACCTTCGAAAGGTTTTCCTTTCCGCAGATAGCTTCCCCAAAGTCATCGGATGAATCCGGCAGAAGGCTCAGAACAAATGCACACTACTACATTCATCCGATGACTAATGCCACAGAACCTTCGGAAGGTTTTTCTTTTTACGAGCAACTTTCCGAAAGTCATCGGATGAATCCGGCTGAAGGCCCAGAACAAAAGCACACTACTACATTCATCCGATGACTAATGCCACAGAACCTTCGGAAGGTTTCATGCATCATTCCGATGACCAACAATTCCAGACCCTTAGAAGATTATTGTCGAACTTTTTTATTTGCTTTGGAAGGAAATAAATATTAAATTAATATATAGTTTACAAGCGCAAGTAAATACACTTATTGATAAATCTTGTCCCGAAGTTGTATTGAGGAGAGTTTGATGGAAGAGAAGGTCCCTTTATATAAGAATAGTTGTGTTCTTTTATGCTTAATCATTTTAATATTGATTATAACATTATTTGTGGTTAAGTCTTATTTCTATGATGAGCCAATGGCTCTTTTGATAAATGCTGAACTTACGGAAGATTTTACTAATATCATGAAAATTGACAAAGTAAATGAAGTAAAAAATAAGTTTGCACAGGTTTTAGGTGGGTTTGGAGGTTTAATATTGCTGGCTGTTCAGATTTACAGAACTGTAATTTTGAATAGGCAAGTTAAAGGAAATGAAATAGCAGATAGAAATCGTGAAGATCAAGCCAAGGCAGATTTAGAAGAGCAAAGAAGATCGAATATAAGCCGTGAAATCCTTGATCAGTATGTGAAAGCAGTCGATCAATTGAAAGATGACAACATTGCGGTTAGGCTTGGAGGTATTTATTCGCTTGAAAAAATAATGAATTCTCCTGCAAAAGAAGCAATTGAATATCATGATACTATAATTGAATTGATGTGTGCATATATCAAAGATAAAAGAAAAATACAATACAATGTTTTAAAAAAAGTGGATGTTGTTAATCTTGAATTTGACATAATAGCAATTTTAAAAATAATCGATAGAAGAGTGAATAGAAACAATGAAAAATGTATTATTGATTTAAGTAATACAAATTGGATTTGTGCGGATTTAGAATTAATGAACTTTAATGATATTAATTTTAATTATAGTCATTTTAACAAAGCATCAATTAGAGATGCGTGTTTTAATAATGTCTCATTAGTTGGTGCAAAATTTGAAGAAGCAATATGCTGGAATTCGGAATTTATTAATTGTTCATTTTTAAATAGTAATTTTTCAAAATCACAATTTGATGATGCTACTATTACAAATGCTATTTTAACAAATCCATTCGATATTTATGATAACGCCAATGACCCCAATGATTTAATCAGAATGCTTTTACCAATGGAATCAGTTTATCATATCTTACTCGATGACCACATTTTGGACACCATCAAATCCGATTACCCCGACTTGCTAAAGCGCATAGAAGAGGGAGATCCCGGAATCCATTATCATGTTCCTGAAACAACCACGAATTAATAATCAGTTTAAATGAACTACTGTTTCGCTAATGCTTTACGAACCTTCGGAAGGTTTTCCTGCTTCCTTCTTCATTCATCCTCTCACTAATGCCTCTAACGCGCCGACATTCTCAAGGTGCCCCCCGAAAATATTTTTTCCTTATATTATGATAATCTCTGGCTTATTTCGTAATTTTGTAGTTTGTATGAAAAGACTACAAATTGTTGAAAATATATTTTTTTTGAAAGGAATCCTAATGTCAGAATTCAAATTTAAACCTTTTGAAGAAATGACGCCGGAAGACTATAAAGCAATTGGTTTTATGTCGGGGTTGGAAATTCACCAGCAGCTCTACACAGAAAAGAAACTCTTCTGCCGCTGCCCTGCGGGCCACTACAGCTCCGAATACCACGCCGAAATCCTCCGCCACATGCGCCCCACCCTCTCCGAGATGGGCGAATACGACGGCACGGCACTCATGGAATTCAAAACGAAGAAAGACATTATCTATCGCATTAACCGCGGCACTGTCTGTACTTACGAAATGGACGATACACCACCGTTCGAGATGAACCCGCAAGCGCTCGATATCGCAATCGAAATCGGCAAATTGCTCAACTCGTCGATTGTGGACGAAATCCATATCGCCCGCAAGCAATACCTCGACGGCAGTATCCCGACCGGTTTCCAAAGGACGGCCATCGTCAGCGTGGGCGGCTGGGTTCCCTTCAAAGACAGAAAACTTAACATCATCCAGATGTCCATCGAAGAGGATTCTTGCCGCGAGGCAGGCGACGTGGGCCACGTCCGCACGTACATCGCCGACCGCCTCGGTATGCCCCTCATCGAAATGGTTACAGCCCCCGAGCTGAAAACGCCGCACGAAGTGGCCGAAGCCAACAACTTGCTTCGCCGCCTTGCCCGCTCCACTCGGAAAGTACGCACCGGAATGGGCGCCACACGCCAAGACGTCAACGTCTCGGTTACCGGCGGCACTCGCATCGAAATCAAGGGCGTTGCCCACATCAAATCGATACCGCTCCTTACGTACAACGAGGCCATGCGACAGTGGAATTTACTCCGCCTCCGCGACGAGCTGAATAGCCGCGGCATCACTGCCGATACATTCCAAGCAAAAGTTGACGACGTAACCAAACTCCTCCACAAAACACGATACACCCCAATCTCGAGCGCAATCCAAGAAGGCAAAGTAGTCAAAGC
This sequence comes from uncultured Hyphomicrobiales bacterium, assembly GCA_964610885.1. Taxonomy (GTDB): domain Bacteria; phylum Bacteroidota; class Ignavibacteria; order Kapaibacteriales; family UBA2268; genus CAZSWR01. The sequence goes on from CAZSWR010000090.1 coordinate 9,493, forward strand.
AGTTACTCTGCGCGGCTGGAAGAATTTGCTCCGCTGGCAGACACAAACCGACACCTTCTTCTCGAAGGAGATTTCCGATCGCGTGCGCGTTATCGCTTGCCTTTCGACGATTCCGAACATTATCCATTCGGACTACCTCGGCGAAACGATCTCGTCGAGCGAAGGCCTGAAATTGCGCCGCGCAGCAGGCGCCACCGACAACGACACATTGGTGCTCGTGTGGGGTTCCGAAGGCGACACGGAAACTGCCGTCAAAGAAATCATTATCCGCGCCAAAGAAGCCACAATCGGCATTCCCGCCGAAACGCGCCAAGCCCTCTGGGACGGTACCAACGGCTTCGAGCGTATCCTGCCGGGCGCAGACCGTATGTATCCCGACACCGACCTTCCGCCCAGAGTTATCACGACGGAAAGAGTCGCCGGCATCGTCGCCCAAATGCCCGAGCGCATCTGGGATACCGAAGCCCGCTACGCGGAAATGGGCGTGCCCAAAGAATTAATCCAACGCCTCTCGCTTTCGCGCTTCAAAGGTGTGTTCGAGAAAGCCGTCGAGATGGGCGTTTCGGCCAAAGTGGCTTCGATCGCCCTCGTCAGCAACATGAAGAATATCTCGCGCATGAACCTCTGCACCTGCGGCCTGAGCGAAGAAATAATGCTCGAAATCCTCTCGGCATACAAGGCCGGAAGAATCTCGCGCCACGGCATCCTGAAATACACGATCGAGGCAGCCAAAGCCTGCGACCACAAACTGGAACTGCCCAAGGCAATGAGCAACGACGAAATCAAAGCAATCGTTGCCAAAAACAAACCCGCCGCAGACAGCGTGGCGATGCGCTATCCCGAGGAAAAAGAAAATCACACAATCGGGCTGATTATGAAAGGACTCGAAGGAAGAGTAGAGCCGATGAAAGCTTTTGAGATTTACAAAAGCCTATAATTTAATTGAATTTATTGACAAATTAAAAAAAGAAATAAACGGAGATACATAAATGTCATCAAATGAAGATTATAAAGGCTATCGTGGTCCGGCTCTTTCAGCTCTGAAGAATTTCGATGCACTGATCTGGAGCGATGTGGACGTTACGACAGACGATTCCACATACACGGGCGTCATTCTGCCCCGCTCGGAGACAGCCGACGACAAACACGTTGTCCTTAAATTGCGCACCGGATACAATATCGGTATCGCTGCTGAAAAAATCAAAGATATCAAAATCGCCGGCAGGAAGGTAATTCATTACCAAATCCCCGAAAAGGCATTCCCATACGACCCGAAAAAGCCACACGTGAAGCTGCTCGGAACGGGTGGAACAATTGCATCGCGCTTGGACTACCGCACGGGTGCAGTTATTCCTGCATTCTCTCCGGGCGAACTCTACGGTTCGGTTCCCGAATTGGCAGACATCTGCAACCTCGAGACCGAAAAGCTCTATGGCGTGTTTAGCGAAAACATGGGCCCCGAGCAATGGAAAGGCGCTGCCCTTGCCATCGGCGATGCCATCGAAAAAGGATTCTCGGGCGTCGTGATCGGCCACGGTACCGACACAATGCACCACACCGCTGCAATCCTTTCGTACATGGTTCAAAACTCACCAATCCCGATAGTGATGGTTGGCTCGCAACGCTCGAGCGACCGCCCTTCGTCCGACGCCGCATTGAACCTGATGCACAGCGTCAAGACGGCTGCCGAATCCGACATCGCCGAGGTTATGGTCTGTATGTTCGGCCCGACGTCGGACAGCTACGGACTTCTGCACCAAGGCACGCGCGTCCGCAAGATGCACTCCAGCTACCGCTCCACGTTCCGCACAATCGGCGAAACGCCTATCGCAATGGTTAGCCGCGAGAAAATCACGCCGCTGCGCCAAGACTACCACCACCGCCGCAACGACCGGAACGTAACGATTAACACCGCATTCGAAGAGAAAGTGGCCATCGTTTACTACTATCCGAACATGCAGCCGGACATTATCGATTCGCTTATCGACAATGGCTACAAAGGCATCGTCATCGCCGGTACGGGCTTGGGCCACGTGAACAAACCGCTCTACCCCGCGCTGAAACGCGCCCAAGAAAAGGGTATCGCCGTTTATATGACCGTCCAGACGCTCTGGGGTTACGTCCAGATGTACGTGTACGATACCGGCCGCGACATGATGGAACTCGGCGTGATCCCCGGCGCAAACATGCTGCCCGAGGCTGCCTACATGAAACTCTGCTGGACTTTGGGCCAAACGACCGACCCCGAAGAGGTCCGCAAGATCATGCTCACGCCCATCGCAAACGAAATCACCGAGCGCGAACCATCGAATGGCTACTTGGTCTATCAGGGTGGCATTCCCGAGGTGGAAGAATTCATCGGCAAGTACAGAAAATAAATCGTTGATGGTTTGCGAGTTTTCTAATTTGGCAACCGGAAATCATTAATAAAAAGCCTCCGTTGATGTGTAATCGGCGGAGGCTTTTGGTTAATCTGGGCTTGGATGGGTTAGGATCATTCGCATGGATTGCTTCCGCACGACCTCGGATCGCCGGTTTTACAATCGAAGTATTGTGCCGATCCATCGCAAGTCGAATAGTCTAAGACGGATGTACTTAGAAGTTTAGGAACGTTAGGATTATAATCAAATGAATATCCGAACGACTTCATGCAACATTTCTGACCACAAACTTTTTTTGTCCATAAATCATAGAAATAATTCCCATTTATTTCATAAATTTTCGGGTCAGTTGCAGGATTTTCGCAACAATATATTCTTTGGGTTTTGTCAATGCGCAAGATTGTTCGTAAATCGACAGTACACTCAGTCGTGTAAACAATGTTGACAATAACGTAAGTAGCACCAGTAGTATTCTTGATTTCTCTAGCAATTTTCGCTGAAGTATTGTACATTGCAATTTGATTAGCTGCATAATCACTTAATGTTTTATCAACATATGAATATTTGTCAATAACGACTGTTGCAATATACATTTCCCAAGGTTTTAACGAGTGTTCGTACGAATAACGATACTCGCTACTCGAACCGTGGTCATCTTTCATTTCCCCTGATTTAATTAATAATGGCGGGCAGATATTTTGGCCGTAGCAGGACGCACAAAAAAACAGAGCCGCGAGAGTTATCCCGAAAGATCTTAATATTTTCATTATTATATCCTAATTATAACTTGACAAACTTGGTGTATTTTGTTGACTTGGTTTTATTAGTAAACCTAATGAAATAGGTCCCGGACGGCAGATCAGAAATACTAATCTGTTTTTCGCCTTCCCTGCTCTGCTTAATTTCCCTACCGAAAACATCAATTATCACAGAGCTTGAACCATCTTCGGCATTGGGTATATAAATATAATCGTGCGCCGGATTGGGATAAACGGCAATGGATTCGTTAGATTCGCCCTCAACAGGCAAATATCCCTTCGGGCTTACCACCAGAACTCCGTAAGTGGAAAGCATTACAAGTTCATCGTTGTCGGTATAGTAAAATTTACTTGTACACAAACCATTGAAACCGGTACTTATGATATTGTCCGGGTAACTATAAGTATCGGCTTCAACAAGTCGGGTCAATACTTCGTTTAGTTGTACATTGTTTGCCGAATCAGTACGAAAACTTTTCTGTCTCACTAAAGTGGAGTTTTTCAGAATATCAGCCCATTTAATCTTTTGCAAAATATGGTCATCGCCAAATACCCGCATTGTAGAAGTTGTTAACACCCGATATAAGCCATGTTTATCCTTCCTGATCCAATATGCCGGCTCGTTGTATTTGTCGTTGTAGCTGCTGGCTCGATAATAATTATTCGCCATACCGAATACTTCCCATTTCCCATTATCATAAACGGACAAACCGGATGTCTGATTCTTTATTTCATGAGTTTCAGTATTTACCGAATAAGACCCTTCATCGCAAATCCATAATTTCCCATGCGGATCGACATAAAGGCATTTAATCACAGCTGTCCAAAACGTTTTAATTGAACCTAAGTCCAGATCGTAAAATA
>CAZSWR010000091.1:0-13474 GCA_964610885.1 uncultured Hyphomicrobiales bacterium
CAAACGCAAAGGCGATCAACCCAGATTTGTAAAACTTTTTCATTGTACCTCCAAAAAAACTAAAATTACTTTTATTTTACTACTCTATCTTCAAAAGTATCATTCACTTGCTCTATCGCGGCGACTCATTACATCATTCTGTTTTCAACTCTTTGGCTCTGTGTTCCTCAACGTTTACACTCTGCCTTATCTCAATAACAAATAATTACGTTATTTGTTACAAAAAACTTTAACAATATAAATATTTTTTTTGAATTTCATTAGCTCTTTTTTTTACACATAGTTAGATTAAACCATATTCAGAAATTTAGATAAAAAATTCAACTCCAATTTCAAGCCATTTCATTATTATGCTATAAAAAATTCTCTACTTTTTTCTAATCAAAAAGCGTTGATACGCAAGCAATCCCGCGATACACAACACACCGATCGAACTAAAAACTAACCAAAGCGATGTGGGGTCTGCCTGGGCCTGAATCTCCGCCCGCCCGAGTCCGATCGACTCGGCTGCTTTTATGGCGGCGTCTGCCCCACCTCCTGCCGATAGCAATATTGATTGCCCCGCCTGTTCCAATTTGGCGCGGACGAAGGCAATCATCGGATTGTCGACGAAGCCAACATAGAGGTTGGCACCGATGATGCCGCCAAAGAAAGATCCGAACACACCATAAAGAAACCCAAATCCCATATACGTCGCTTTTTTGTCCTCAGGCGCCAGAAGCCCAAGGTACGAAATAAATTTCGGATGCGCAGTCATCTCGCCTGTCGAGAAAATAATGATGCCTGTCAAGAATATCCAAATGCTCGTCCCTAAGGATAGAATCGCCATGCCAAGTGTGGCCATTGCAATACCGACGAGCATCGTCGGCAGGGCGCGAGTGTTCTTCACGAGAGACGAAATCCAGAGTTGGAGCATAATGATTGTTCCGGCATTGATCACCGTTACGTGTTCGATGTCGAATTTCCAACTTGTCCCGAAAAGCGAATTGACAAACGTATTGAGCGGCGTAGGATCCACAAAGGCCTTAACATACCAAAGTACGCTGTCGAACATTTGGAAATAAAGAATCCAAAACCATGAATAGATGAACACGAAGAGTATGAAACGCCAATCCTTCAGCACCAGCCAGATTTTCAAGAATATCTCTTCAAGTATTTTCAGGAAAGGGACACTGAGCTTCTCTTCCCTTGCCGGTTCTTTGTATATGAAAATGGTTGGCAGCAGCATCGCGCCAGTGCAAATACCGGCGGCAATAAGAACATAAGACCAATCCATAGATTTCAGTATCGGCACGAGTATCAGTGGGAAAAGAAATGCTCCAAGGTTGATCGTCCAATAGAAAATCCCGAAACCGAGAGTCGATGTGCGCTCGTCGGTAACCTTTGCAATCGTGCCGGAAATTACCGGTTTGAACGTCCCGGCGCCAATTCCCATGACCACCAACGCAATGAAAACTGCATTGTAGTCCGTAACCTGGCTCGTGGCCAAATATCCCAAGCCAAGCAGGGAAAAGGCAATCATCAAGGTCTTGCGGTAGCCCATACGGTCGGCAATCGCACCGGTCAGTATCGGCAGGAAATAGAGCAGCGGCTGAATTGTACCTTTGATCAGCCCAACATCTGTTTTGGCAAAGCCGAGCTGGTCGGTCATATAGACCGAAAGGATGCTCATCACGCCGTAGTAGCTGCCGCGCTCGAAAAACTCGAATATTATTGCTATGTAATACGTAAATGGAAAGTCTCTGAATGTTGCTTTCTTTGCGCTTGGCATTATTTCTCCTGATTTATTAAAACTTGCAATGACAATCTTGGCATACATGAACCATGGCAGTGTTCGTTGTCCCGAGGCCGAACAAGGCATAGAATACCATAGAATCGATTTCATGAATCCAGGTTTTTCTATCAAATTTGTAGAACCGCATTTGGGGCAGCTAACCGAACTGACTCGATTGCTCGTTGCATTCAGAAGGCGCAAGACACTTTCGGCATCTCTCCGCCTGACGTGCAGTTTTATACAATTCGAGGCGCCGCCAGTCGGCAGATTCAGCGATGTAACATTCATATCCGAAAGGAAAAATTCATACCCAGCATCGGCAATCATCGAAGCCTCAATTTCGGCGGTTTCGTTCGAAATATAGCTTTTAATCGCAATAATTTCATTTGCTGTGGTATTCTGTTTATTCGTGTTATCCGATTTCATATTTTTAATATAAGAATAAATCTATTAATTTTTTACTTCAATTTCATTATTTCGCTGTCCTTGGAGAATAAAGTGGCAGCGCAATGATGAAAGGAAATATGAACAAGAAATCATTTTTTGCTTTTATTAGTATTCATTTCCTGAATCAATACTTGAGCACTATCTCAACTTCTTTAATCAACCAAGGTATTCCAGTCCGATCATAAGCACGAGCAACGGCGGTATCGGAACAGTAGCGATATACGACTCTATCGCGATAGCACTTTGGCATACCGTAATAATTGTCAATCGAGAACACAACAATTTCTTTGTATGCTCGGAAATAAAGCAAAGATAGATCTTTGTTAATAATGATTCCTCCATTATTATAAGACATGTCTATGCTATCTCTGGATTGGACAACACCAGAAAATGCACTCGAGAATGAAAAATTGTTTTGGGGCGCAACGATAGAGCAACTCTTGAAATTCGTCTCTGGGAAATGCACCACAAACGGAATCGTACTTTCCCGGCCTTGATTCAAGACAATTGTAACGGAATCAGTCGAATGGAGAACGCGCGCCTGTACAATCACAGCGGTGCTGTCGGCCACTAAGAAGTCGGTGCGTTCGACAGTATCGAATAAAACTTTCCGAATTGTGTCTTGGCGCGGATCGAAATTCTGAATAAAAATTGTAACCGTGTCATAGACGAATACAGAATCCTGAAGAGTCCCTATTATCTCGAAACTCTTTTCTGGAATTATTGGGGCAACCGATTCCTTTTTGCATGACGTAAAAAACATCAAGGGAGTTAGCAGAACGAATAATAATACTTTTTTCATATTCTACTCTTTCATTCAAAACTAATATCAATCACATCCGAACAAGAATAAGTTACAGTACTATGAATTTCGCCAGACATACGATCCGTCCAAGATTCATTTGATTTGGTATTAATCAAAAGTGGATATTTAAAGTAGTAATGAGGATTCGTTCCCGTATTCGTTGGCCAAATTGATAGAGGCTTTGAACGATATTCATTAAGCTCTTCTTCTCTATTATAACCTCTGGAATATGTATCATTTTCATAAGTAAAATAAAGCAATTTACCGCGTGAGGTAAACCGTAATTCAAGATAAATGCGACCATATGACCATCCAACATCATAAATCGAATCGCATTTTATTACATAATTATTGGTTGTACTTTCTCTTTGTATTTGGACCTTCAATTGCCCTCCATGCGGATCTGTCATGTTTACATATGTATATTTACTTAAATCAAGCTCGGCGGGGAGAGTTGTTCCCAAATTGAATTGTTTCACGTCGGAAGGCATACCTAAGTATTTGACTTGCAGTGTGTTTGTTTGAGTATTAGAGGGTATTCGAACAATAACGAAATCTTTACCACTCGCTAAGTCTCTGTACTGCGAATCTGGCTGTGTGGATATTCCGCCGATTATTATTTCAAGAATAGGGTCATAATCCATATTCACGTTATTAACGGCGAACCGTAGGATATCGTCTGGATATTTCACTGCGCTTTCAATATCCGTGATTTCGATTCTTCGAGCGCCGGCAAGCCTCTGGATGTATGTATTGGAAACCCTCCCATACGACTCTATGTAAATGTTGCAATCAGTAATTCCTTGGGGCACTTTGAAAAGAATCTTATCACCAGGCATGACCTGATAGTTCTCGACCTTGACTCCTCCGGCATAGATTGCCATACTGTCGTCAGCCATATCTTTTCTGTTTCTGATGCTAATCGTAAGGTTATCCTGAAAGAACACGCTATCCTTATCGGAACTTAATATCTCGATAGGGCATACTTTGATATTTCGGTTAAATATTTCCTTCCCTTGCATCATTGCAACCACATGGCCTTGTACGGCTTTTTTAGGCACTTCGACTTTGAGCCGATTTGGTGACATCGCATAGAAGTTTGAAGGGAAACCATCGATAAAAAACTTCAGAGTGGAATCAGACTTCTCAAAGTTTTTCATAAGAAAGCTAATAGTATCGGTTGCCAAGCAACTATCTTCGGCTATGCGAATAAGCTCGAATTCGGATGTTTCGACGATTGCCGTCGGCTCCGTTTCTTTGCATGATGAAAACAAAATGCAAATCGAAATCCAGACAAACGATTTAAATATTTCTCTCATTGTAGCACCTATATTACTTATGTGATGTAATAGGAATTGCATCTCTTCCACAAAGTGTATTAATCAATAACAACATACCAATATTTTTTCTATTTAGCAAATATATTTTTGCACTAACATATTCACCATCACAGATAATTCGATTCATCGCTATATTGAGTGGGCAATGCAACCACTCACTTCCGCGGTCACTGAGCTGGTCGAAGTGTCCCCTAATGTATGAGTACTTCTTTGACCTATTTAACTACTAGAGAATCATGGTATTGCCCGAAGTAAGGGGCGAGGTTACTTCGCCCTCACATTTTGTATTATTGCGAAAAGAAAGAAATCCTAAATTATTAATGTTATATTTGACTGCACCCTCACAAAATAGCGAAGCCCCATACTATCCTTGTATTGAAAAACTCTTGAACCTCGTCCCAAGGAAATGCACCACAAATTGTTTTTGTAAATGATTCAATTCTGCAAGGTGTAAAATCCACAAAGGCAGACAGACTGAAATCATTGTTTCTTTCATTCAAAGGATAAATCGATAATATTTGAGTTGCTATTATTAACTGTACTATAAGTATTGCCTGATCTATGATCCGTCGTAGTTGTCGTTGTTTTGATATTAATTAAGCATGGAAAATCGAAATAGTAATGGGGGTTCGTTTCGGGATTCGTAGGCCAAACCGATAGAGGATTTGAAACATATTCAATATTGCTTTCTTCTTTGTTATATTCATATTCAGTAAAAATGTCATTATATGAAAAATAGAGCAACTCCCCTCGAAAGCTAATATTCAGTTGAAGATGCAAGGAACCACTCCCCAAGCTAGAGCCAAAAACAGAATCGCATTTTACTATATAAAATTTATATGAACTCTCCTTGGAAAGAGTAAACCTTATATGCAATCCTTGTGGGTTTGTCATATTTACATATTTATATTTACTTAAATCAAGTTCAGCTGGGAGCGCCAGACCCAAGTTGAATTGTTTCACTTCAGAAAATGCTCCTAAGTATTTGATTTGAAGGGTGTTTGTTTGAGTATTATGTGGAATTCGAACAATTAAATACTCTTTACCAGTCCACCCATCTCTGTATCGAGCATATGGATGGGTAGATATTCCTCCAATATAGATTTGTATAGTTGAGTCAAAATCGAAACTTAGATTTTTTACTTCGAACCGAAGATAATCGTCTGGGTATTTAATACTGTTTTCAATATTAGTAATTTCGAGTCTTCGAGTGCCGGCAAGCTTTTGGTTGTATATATTGGAAACTCTCCCATAAGATTCTATATAAACATTACAATCAGTAATGCCCTGGGGTATCTGGAAAGATATTTTTTCATTATTCTGAATTTTAAAATTTTCAATCTTGACACCACCGGCATAGAGCGCAATACTGTCGTCAGCTATTTCTTGTTTGTTTCTAATATAAATTGTAATGTTGTCCTGAAAGAAAACGCTATCCTTGTTTGAACCATATATATCAATAGGGCACACTTTGATATTTCTACTAAATATTTCTTTACAGCGCAATAAAGCTGTTACATGGCCCTGGACGGCCTTTTGGGGTACTTCGACTCTGAGCTGACTTGGTGTTAATTCGAAATATTTCGATGGAATTCCATCGATAAAGATCTTGAGTGTTGAGTCGTTCTCTACATATTTATTCATCAATAGAGTTATTTGATCAGTTGCTAAGCAACTGTCTTCAACTATGCGAATGAATTCGTAACCGGGAGTTTCTACAATTGCTACCGGCCCAGTATCTTTGCAAGAATTAAAAGCAATACAAATTAGAACACAGATAAACGATAAAATTTTTTCTCTCATTGTAGCACCTATAAAACTTATGTGATGTAATAGGAATTGCATCTCTTCCACAAAGTGTATTATAATGTAATTTACAATTATTTTGAATATTTAGCAAGTTTTATTTCTAATATAAGGAATAATGAATTCTTGTTCATCTTTCCTTTCATCTTTTCGCTGCCCTTGAAAAACAAAGTGGCAGTCGCCACCTTATAAACGCATCAAGGCCCGATCGCTGCGAGAGCGAACGGGCCTTGATATTAGCATTCGTATTTGGACGATTATTTCACGACTACGAATTGGCGTTTGAGCACTGTATCGCTTGCTTTGAGCACGATTGTGTACACGCCAGCGGTGAAGTTCGATACATCTGTTTGAACAGTTTTCGAACCGTTTTCGACTTGAATTGTGCTAACAAGGTTTCCGCTGAAGTCGTAGATTTCGGCTTGCGAAGCACTTGTATTTGTATTGAATTCAAATTTGACTGTGTTAAGAGCCGGGTTCGGTTCTGCATTGCCAATCCATTCGCTTGCGGCGGGGATGTCGATTGTTTCGACATTGCTGTAATCGAACGAACCGTCAACATCGACCGAGCGGAGGCGGTAGTGGTATTTTCTGCCACTGAAGACAGAATTGTCGATAACCGGGCCGTAGTTTGCGCCATGGTTTTCACTACCGACTGCTTTGAGTTCGGCAACTTTAACGAACGATGCTTCTGAATCTTCTCTACGTTCGACTTCGAATCTCGTTGTATTGATTTCCGAGGCGGTTGCCCAAACTACTTCGACGTTGCGGTTGCGGTAGTTGGCTTTGAACGATGTCAGCTCGACTGGCACTGGGCCTGCCGGAGGAGGCAACAAATCTTCGGGGGTCATAAAGTCGTAGATACCGAGCAGAATGTCCGCAAGATTCTTGAAGTGTCTCCATTCGATTCCAAGATAGACAACATTGCGTGTGAGTGCGCGAGTTGAAACGCCGGCGGCGCTATCGGGAATGGGTGCACCCGGTGCGGGGACTGCTTTGTTTTTGTAAACATAAGCGCGGCGAGCATCGCCAATTGCTCCGGGGATCACTTTCATAACACCGCAATAAGGAGCCGGGTCGTTATTAATTGTTGTTGATCTGATATAGTCGGTGAAGTATGTGCGGATTGTCTTACCTACGATACTATTGCCATTGTTGGTAACACCAGTTCCAAGCGGGTTGGTGATCGATGTGGTATCGGCATTAAGCACTTTCGACGTGAAATCGTAATCGACAGTATAGTTCGAGCGAAGCATTTCCTGGCTGCCGATTGCAATGTTCTTCTTGCCGCCGAGGGCTGTTGTGCCTGCTGCCAAGTAATCCTTGATATTAATATATTCATATCTCTTGAGCTGTTTGTCGTCGCCATCAGACCAAATCATGAAGCGATAGTTCTTGTAGTCAACGTTTTTGGGTTCCCAAGAGCATCTGTCGAACACATCGACCCACGACGAATCGGGAACTGGGGTGTAAACTGTCCAACCGATGCTATTGAAGGCATTGATGAGCGAGTCTGCATTCAAGCGTCCAGCGATCGAGTCTTTTGCAGTAATTCCTGCGCCGACAACGTTGAAGTTAGTATTTTCGGCACTGATAATCCAATCTTTTTTCGAATGTTTGATATAGAAGCGGACATTCTTTTGAATTGTATTATTCAGAATCTGGTTGTCCATAATTTCAACTCTGATTTGATAGATCGGCGTAACGTTCGAACGCATCGAATTGAATCTTGCCGGTGCATTAATTCCGAGTTCTGTGTATGATTGCGGCATAAATTTAACAGCATTGGCAATATCGCCAAGTCCGAAAGATACCTCCGAAATTTCAGCAGATTCGATTTTGGGCATCGATTTCGAGATCGGGCCGAGTGTAGGCGTGGTCGGGAACGTGCCATCTTCGTTTTGGCGATAGATACTTGCGCGGACAACCAAGCTAACTTTGGGTTTGCTGCTATTATTTCTGATGTGTGCTTTGACATCGACAGGTGAAGTTGTCATTACGTATTCGGCGTCATTGAAAATGCCATTAGTAGCTTGCCATGCGGCGGGAGCTGAAATCGAAATAACTTCGGCATCGTCCTCGTACATATTTCCTTCGAATTCGAAGGCACCTGCATCGTAGCGGCGGTTTGCGGGTCCGCGTACATTGCCGAGCAAATCAGTCGATACGTACGGCAATCTATCGCCGCGAGCCTCGAGGAGGCAACCTTGCGATGTCTGGGGAATCATGCGAAGTGTGGTATTTCTGCCATTGGTTACGTACTGCATGTCGTTCATGAAGTTTCCGTTGATGGAATTCACGTCCATACCGGTCCAGTTTCTCCATTGTTCGACCGAGCGGTAGTCGTTTGCAGCTGTGAGTTCAGAGCCTTCCAGTATGTTCGAGACCGAATCAGTTTCAATAAAGCGTGCCCATGTTCCTTTGATTTTCGACGAGTCGAATTGGACGACGTTTCTATCAAAATTCATTCCGGCTAAGCTGGGTTTGGGGCCTGAATAAAGGAAAGCTGCATAGTATTCTTGCACCGTACAGTTTGAATCGATCAAAGCAATAGCGTTATTCTTTACTTCGGAATTAATCACTTGCGACATGAAGATGGCTGCGGTTGAAGTCTTCGTTTTCAAGGCCGAACCATTGTTCGTGATAAGAATCGTATTGTTAGAAATCTTATTTCCTTTAAGCAAGTAGTTTTTATCTTTTGGTATTAATTGGTTTGTTGTACGTTCGGACGACAGTTTGATACCATAGCGATTTGTTACCCTTGCCGAGTGTGTAGCATTCCAAATAACGTTGTTGATAATTGTAAAGTTATCATCTACATCGGGGAAATAGACTGTTGTTGCTTCGTGTGTAATAGGATCGATTGCGGGGTATCCGGTTCTCGACTGTTCGACTTTGATACCATTTGCGGTTGCATTAGAAGTAATGATGTTACTAATCTCATTACCATTGATGATTAGGCCAACGTTGTGGTAGCCAAAGTATGAAAGTGCTAATTCTTCTTTCGACGGAATACCTGCGAGGATACCAGAGACATCCTGAGCAGAGATAATGCTATCGATTCTGTTGTTTTTAATAATTGAATTTTCTTCGAAGCCAACAAAGATACCGGCTTTTCCAACATTATAAATGTTATTGCCAATGAATTTGTTGTCTGAATTGAAATATCTCTTGAAGATACTTTCGCCATTGTCTTTCAGAGGTCCCATGCCGATCGAGGCAATACCGTATGCAAAGTTTGTAATGGTGTTATTCTCAATTGTATTGTATTTATTGGGAATTGTATCCAATTTGTTTGTATTCGATTCTGTTTTCGGATCGATCGGCGGAGTTGTCCTAAGGTAGATACCAACTGAAAGCGGTTTTCCTGCGACGAAGTCCTGATCGAAATCGATACGGTTTTGCGAGTTGTTGTATCTTGTATAGGGCAGATTAGCGTTTAATTTAAGAGCGGGCGCTTGGATAGAGTCCGTAATAACGCAATTGCGGATAGTAACATTGGACGAACCTTGTGCCAAATAGAACACTGCGCGCGATGTCGATGTTGATTTAACGCTGAACTGCAAGGATTGGTTTTTGCCACCGTCGAAAGTGATATAAGTGGCGCCGTCGGGATTGTTAGCATAATCGCGTTTGTAAATTGCACCAACCTGATAAATTGGGGCTAATGAGTTCGAAGGTCTTTCGTTCTGGCCCAACAGAATACCAATGCCAGAAGCGGTATTGAGTTGAATTTTAATGCCTTCGGGCGAGTTTGCTCTTTCATCGGAGGGTACGAATTTAACTGTGTTGATCGGTCCGAGGCCGATGATTCTCGAAGAAATATCCAAAGCGGGAGCATTACTGCTTGCGTTCCCGACATAGTAGTTCGTATCGGTCAATTCAAATGTAACCGGGCATGAAAGTCCAAGACGATACATTGCATCGACAGCGTCTTGCATTGTATTGAAGTTTCTATCAGTATCACGGTATCTTTTACCGATTGTATATCGGCCACACATCGAACTTACCACTTGGAAAGTCTTGTAGCAGGTATCGTTCGAGATAACACCATCATTTTCGGCATAGACGATGAAAATAGCAGTATAAGTGCCGGCATCGTATGGGATGAAAGATGTCTGGTCGAAGTAGGCTGTGATTTGGTTGTACCTTCCGGCAGGGATGTCGGGAAGTTCTTCAACCACTTCATTATACATAGTGTTGTTGTCCGGATCTTTGATAATCATTCGGGCACGAGCTCCGGAAACTAATTTCGTTCCAAGATTCGACAAACGTGCATAGCACTGGATCGGACGTCCAACATAATTAACAACCGCAGGGGAGATAATTGTATCGGCCTTGAGATCCACATCGTGATAAATCGAGAAGATATAAGGTTCGGCTCCAACCCGAGGCAGATAATTATTTGCTATTTGATAGTCAGGGATAGGAGTAATGAGTTTTGCATAAAATTCAACTTGGTAGTCTCCAACAGTTGAAGCAATAAACGGGTTAAATATATGCAACTTGGTTTGCCCTGTCTTCAACGAATCGTTTACGAAATGAATCGTATCGTTCCTTACGACCAAACCTGACGAAACGGAAGTAATCTTGGCAATGATGTCATATTCGTAAATTGTTTGAATTCCAAGGTTTCCTACCCTGACACGAACAGGGATCGATCCGGCTGTCCTTGAGTATTTTTGAACTTCTTTCGCTTTGGGGGCATCGATTTCAATACATGCCAAATCTTTTTCGAGGGCAAGTGTGAAACTGTTCTCGGCTGCTCCGATTTCTTCTTTATTCACGCCTTGGTACATGATACATTTCGCTACATAGGCTCCACCAGTAACTTGGCCAGATTTGCCAACAAGGTTCAGGTTGCCGGTAAGCGTTGGGGTTGGCGAGTTGTAATCAGTTGCATAGCCAACTGCGCTTGTGATCGGATATGTAACGTCATCGCCGTTACCACTGACAGGGCCCATGACAAATACAGAATTTGAACCAGGATTAGTGGCTTTATAAATTGTATCGCCATTCAGGCCGCCATATATAAAGTATTTAAAGTAAATTATCGAATCGGTAGTTAATCTCTTGTAATGTATCTCCGGTTTGTTCGTTGTCGAATAACTGTTCTCGAATTGAAGAACAGAATTCTTGGCCGGGAGTATGCTTACTATTTTTGGCAATGGAGGAGCCACGCTTATAATAAAATCGCGGCATTCTGTATAATATTCTGTCGTGCTGCATCCCGTCGTAAGAAATGACGAATTATAGCTATCATCGGAGCAATACCTCAACAGGTATCTTCCGCTAAGCCCGGCAGGTATTGTGAAACTTGCTGTGTGGGTGTACGACAAATTGTCGGTGTAAATCCTCTCATTTGACTCAAAAGTGCCATTGCGGTTTATATCTAAAAACCACGAAACAGCATTTTGGTCATAGTTGCTTGTTCCATAAAGGAACCCATTGGCTGTAAATGTGAATACCTCGCCGGAAGAGCAATTAATCGGCGAAGTCCTGTGGTCAACATATGCTGTTGCTGCAGGAGCTGGGTACGATACATTGTTTAGCACGAAAGTAGTGCAGATTTCCATATTTGGTGTAGCGTAGGCACAACCGTCAACAGGCTCTGTTTGCGAGTACCCTTGACTGCATATAGCAATCAAAAATACTAAACTACTTAGTAGGAGCTTTTTAAACATAAATTCCTCCAAAAATAATATTGATGTAAATTACTTTAATATATATCATATACTCAAATTAATCAAAATGTCCGGTAATATATAAATATACCAAACTATCATAGTAACGAAAATTAAGTAATTATTAAGTATAAACCAAATATTTTTATTTATAATATAGAAAAACTCTTATTTTTGTTGAAAACTTTTTTCGGTGATTTTTGAGTATCGGATTGAATAAAGTAATAAAAATTGGAGGCGCCGTCCTCAGCGATAGTAACGAATTTGTTAAGTCTTTCAAATCACTGACCGGTGCAGCGAATTCGCCAGCCGTGGTCGTGGTCTCCGCATTGTCGAAATCGACTCGCATCCTCACGAAAATCGCATTCCTGGCGCTCGAGGGGAAGCCAAGCTTGGCAAACGATGCAATCAACCAACTCTTTGACTTCTATCTGGATTTCGCTAAAGAAATCGGACTGAAGGATTCCAACTTCGACGAACTTGCACGCTCCTTGGATTGTATAAAAAAACACATTGTAGGCCTGCTCGAGGGCATATCAATCACTCAAGAGCTAACTCGCCGCACTCTCGATGCCATTATCAGCCGCGGCGAAGCCGTTACGCTCGAATTGGTTCAATCCTACTGCAAGCACATTGGATTGAATGCCGAATGCGTCGATTCGACTAACCTTATCACAACCGATTCAAATTTCGGTGCCGCCAAACCAATCCTCGGCCGGTCAATCGAGCAAATCAATTCGATACTCTCGCCAATTCTCCGCTCCGGGCGCTCTGCCATCACCCAAGGCTTCGTGGCAAAAGACGCCTCCGGCCAAATTACGACAATGGGCATCGAAAGTTCTAACCTGACCGCGACAATTATTGCTTATGCACTTAAATGCAACTATTTGGAAATTGTTACTGACGTCGATGGCGTCCGCACGGCCGACCCCAAAATTGTCGGCTCCACGCTTCCGGTTCCTCAACTCACATATCGGCAAGCATTTACTGCCGCCAACGTCGGACTCAAACTGATCTATCCCGCCATGGTTACTCTCGCCGAAGAGTCCGGCATATCGATAGTTTTCCGCCCAACCGATACGGCCCCGGGCCAGTTCACAACCGTTTCGAAAAAAGTGGCCTCCCCCCTGCCGATGATTATCGAAAGGAATAACGTTGACCTATTCATCGCCGATTTCGATTCGTTCGAGGATTACTCACGAATCTTCTCAATAATCACCAAATACGAAACAAAAAAGAATCGGCTCGCCTTCTGCGACTTCTATCCAGACCACGCTGCAATCGCAATCGCTTCCGACGGCTCGAGGAAATTGAAAGCCGAACTCGCGGACTTCTGCCGCCACATCCCCGATCGCTCCATCATAACCGTCCTCAACGTGCTCCCGTCGAAAAGCCCGGACGTCTTCGGAGTGCTCGCCCACGAAGAAATCGACTTCCTCAAATACTCGGAATCAACCCTGACCACAGTGGTCGAATCCTTCTCGGCACGGCAAATTATCAATAAGTTGCACGACTGCTTGTTTGTGGGTTAGGATTTTGGGTATTAGCAGTGTGTTGAAAAAGTATGGTTCATCCGACTAATACATACTTAGTATTATGTAGCGCATATATTTTCAAT
>CAZSWR010000092.1:0-13206 GCA_964610885.1 uncultured Hyphomicrobiales bacterium
AACTGCCCTTCGCAAAAGACTCGATGAAAGGCATTATTTCCGAAGAAGCCTTCGATTTCCACCACGGCAAGCACCACGCTGCCTACGTCAACAATTTGAATAACTTGGTTGGCGGGACCGAATTCGAGGGGAAAGATTTAGTTGAAATAATCAAATCCGCGCAGGGCGGAATATTCAATAACGCAGCCCAGATCTGGAACCACACATTCTTCTGGAATTCGATTTCTCCGAATGGCGGCGGCCAGCCCAAGGGCGCTCTGCTCGAAGCCATCGAAAAGGATTTCGGCTCGTTCGACGAATTCAAAGCGAAATTCTCGAATGCTGCGGCCACTCTGTTTGGCTCCGGTTGGGCTTGGTTGGTGAAGAATGATGCCGGAACGCTCGAAATCGTCCAGGCGCCGAACGCCGGCACACCGCTCACGATGAACAAGAAGCCCATCCTGACGCTCGACGTGTGGGAACACGCCTACTACATCGACTACCGGAACGCACGCCCGAAATTCATCGAAAAATTCTGGGAGATTGCTAACTGGGAACATGCTGCGAAACAATTCTAATGCTACTTTGGGATTCTGACAAACAAAAGGCCTGCTCATCGATTAGCGGGCTTTTTGTGTATTTGCGCAAATTGTTGACGACTTGCAAATAACTTATTTTCCTTTGTTACGTAATAATCAGTAGAAGCTCTTTGGAAATGAAAAACCCCGCGGAACTTGCTCGAAGTGGTTTCGATGAAATTTGCAGGGTTTATTTGCGTACTCGGAGTGGGAATCGAACCCACACGGGAAGTTAATCCCACAGGATTTTAAGTCCTGTGCGTCTACCAATTCCGCCATCCGAGCAGAAGAACAAAAATAGCTATATTTTGGAATAAATACAAAAAGTATTTTTTTCTTGGCATATTAAACTTTTTTTCTTTTACTATATTCAAAATATTAGCGTATCTTTGATATAGTTGATGAGCGTATCTTTGATACAGTTGATGAGCGTATCTTTGATACAGTTGAATTTGAAATATGAACATTAGTATAAGCCCCAATATGGAGGGTACTCAATTATGAAAAAGAACTTGATTTTAGCAATCGCCGCATTGGCAGCCGTAGTCGGTTTTTCGTCGTGTTCCGGTGGCTATACCGAGCGCACAACTTATTATGGCTACTCTCGCCCGGACGTCGCCGTGGCCAAGAAAGCCAACGACACAATCATCACTCGAAGGACGATCGCCATCGATACGCTCTACGATTCGCGTGTGGACGACCCTTCGTCTCCCGGGGCGGCAACCGTAACGACCACCACGAAAGAAGTGCTCGTTTACGAACCATCGATCTTCACGGAGTATTCGACGGATCATAGCTATTATTTCTACCAAAGGGATTACTACGACCCCGAGGTGCTCGTTTCGGTCAATACCGGCTACTATTCCGGTTTCTCGTACCACCCGACGGTTTGGGTTTCCATTGGCAACTCGTATCCGTGGTATAATCCATGGTTCTCGCCCTATTATGACCCATGGTACAATCCGTGGTATCGCCCGTATTATGGCTATGCTGGCTATTGGGGATGGGGTTGGGATAATTATTACTATCATCCATACCACAACAATTACCACCACAACTCCGGATTCTACACAGAGCATCCCATCCGCGACAATAGCTACTCACGGAACTACGCCCAAAACGCATCAGGCGTCAAACGAGTCCAAAGGCCCGGCACTCCGCCGGCTTCCAGCACAGGCGGCAGGGTAGCACCTCAGAATACAGGCTCTTCGCGAGCATCCAGAGTGGGCCAAGCCCCGAGTGGAGCTGCTCAATCTGTCGATAAGCCGGTGCGTTCCGCCCGCTCGTCTTCGATCACAAATGGAATCAAAAATGTGGGCACCGAAGTGAAACCTTCGCGAGATGCGAAACCCGCTACCTCGATCGGTTCCACCCCGGGGAACACGCAGACCACCCGAGTGAGGAAACCAGCAACCGAAGCCGCCGGAACCCCCGCGACTCCTGCCGCAACAGACAAACCGATCAGAATTAAGAAGATTAATCCTGACAACCAATCCGGCGCAAGGGGCCAGAAAAACTCGGGCGTCAAGAGTCAGAAAAATGCCCGTGGCACCCGCCAGGCACAACCCTCGAGCGGCAATACTGAGCAAAAAAGAGAAAAAAATACAGACGTGAAACGCGAAGAACCACGTCAGCAAGAACAGCCCAAACGCGAAGAACAACCTCGCCAAGAGCGCCGTCAGGAATCCGAGCGCCCCGCGCCGAGAATGGAACGCTCTGCTCCTTCGTCCTCGCCAGCGCCTTCGTCGTCTCCTTCGCGCGGCAGCGGATCCGGCAACGGCAGTTCGAATGGCGGTTCGCGCAGAAGGTAAATTCGATTCTGCGAAACTAATGTGTTTGTAGGTTTTAAAAAGAATAATAGCTTCAAAGATAAGTTGTCTGTTTGGTTTGTCCGAACAGTATTGATAGGAGTATGAAAAAATGAGAAGTATTAAAAAACTGATTGCCGGTTCGATTGTGGCCGTTTCTTGTGTCTCGTCGGCGATTGCTCAGACCACAGACGATGCGCTCCGGTTCATGGAGCCAAACGTTGCCACATCGGCTCGTTCGTCTGCATTCGGAACGTCTTTCTATGGGCTGTTGGACGAATCAAGCGCGATGCTCTACAATCCGGCCGGACTGACTTTGGTGCGGTTCAATGAGTTCTCCATTGGCCTATCGACCGAAAGCAGCAATACCACGGCAGACTTTTTTGGAAATTCACGGAAAAGCACTCTCGGGGACGACAACCTGACCCACGCGACTTTCCTCTCGTCGTTCAAAATTAACAATAGAAACGCCGCATTTGCCCTTGGGTACAACTTGGAAAGCAATTTCAACGATTTCACTCGCTACAGCGCGGTCAATCCGAATTCGTCCTACGTCAAGTATCAAACCATGCGCGGGCCTTTCGATATTCCCGTCGATAATTTCGGGTACTACCTTTGGCTGACGGACACACTCAATTTCTATACTCCTCTGGCGAAGGGCATGAACCAAGAGGCGAAAGTAACCGAATCGGGCGGGATTCACTCGTTCACCGGGGCTTTCGCGATGGACGTCAGCAATAATCTTTCGATCGGATTCGGGATGTCCGGCAAATGGGGCACATACAAATATGTCCGCCAATACGTCGAGGCAGACATAAATCACCTTTACGAAGTTCAAATGCCAGACTATTCGAATGTGGATTTCGATTCCGTTATTGCTACGGAAAAGAATACTCAAGACCTGAGCGGCATCACCGGCAACGTCGGCATCATGTACCACGAAGGTAACAATTTCCGTATGTCCCTTGGCATTAAATTCCCAACTTTCTATTCGATCGACGCAACTGACGAAATAGAGGCTATTTCAGTTTTCGATGACCATACTATGGTTTTCGATCCGCCATACAAATACACCAGAAAGAACTCCTACAAGCTGAGCACTCCTTTTGTGTATTCGATCGGTGCTTCCTATTCGTTCAAAGGAGCCACGATCACGGGCGGCATGGAATTCACAGATGCATCGCAAAACGAGTTCTCCGACCTTTCGACCGAACAAGAGAAAGTAAATACAATTATTTCAGAAAACTTCACCCGCAAACTCGCATGGGGCATCGGTGCGCAATACGACATACCACTGGTTCCGGTCTCCATATTCGGCAGCTATAGCCAAACGGACGTGCCGATGAACGATGCCTATTACGCAACGAATACCAAGACCTATGCATTCGGCGCTGGATACGATTTCTCTGACGGTTTCCGGCTGAGCGCAGCATACAGGCTAACGAAATACGATATGAACAAGACAAATTATGGCAGCGAAATCTTCAAAGCACAGCGCGAGATTTCCAATTTCCAAATCCAGCTAAGCTACCGATTCGAACCTAAATAGTCCGGCGCGGAGCGTAGGATGATTATTCAATTTTGAGAATGCCTTCATCGGCATTCTCAATTTTTTTGAATGAACGGAACTCGAATCGCATATTGTCAACCACTCTTTTAGATTTGATATACATCGGATACCCGACAAGCCACACTTCTTCCGGCCACGCTACCGAATCATACTTATAAGTAATAGTAACGCAATCCTTACTAAAAGGGAAACTGATCTTAGCTGCCATCAGATCTTTCTTCTGGATATTAAAGTATAGTGTTGTTCTGCGCAAATCACTTTGCCGGAAGGTAATGGAGCGGCATTTGATTCCGTCAATTGTGGTATCGCCCCCGTCAATTACTGTATAGTTGCGGTGATTAGCTAACAAATCCTTCGGTCCGCGGACGTCCATGAATTCGACGATCCTTTTCAGTTCGATAGTCAGAAGTGAATCCTCATTATGGCCTTTGCGTTTTCCGTTTGTTTGAATGCTATTCCCTGAAATGACGACTGAGGTTCGTTTGGAATTCCTTGCTACTATATCAATGCGATACTTATCCGGCGCCAGGTATCGCAGCGAGCATTCCAAGTCCGGTGGAGGTAGAATGGATAATTCATTATCGAAATTGGCAACTCTGTCTTCAGGATTTGTTATGTTGACATATCCTACATTGTCAATGAATGCTGAAAAAGCCAGCCTGTAAGGTATGTGCTCGAAGCTTTGGTATGTTTGAAGCCTCTTGGTGGCCTGTTCGATGATTTCATCGGTGGTTTCGGCAGACAAAACAGTGAGGTTGCAGATGCAACACGCGATTACGATCAGAAATTGTTTCAAATTTGCTCCATGGTTGATGTTGATTGGTTTATCCCAAATAGTTCGTTAGAAAAACCCTCAACCCTCAAATCCCTTTCTCCCAAAGGGCGAATGTGACTTCCATAAAAACTTTTCTTACTCCCTTCTCCCGTCGGGAGAAGGGCTGGGGATGAGGGTATAGTATGTATTTCATATTTTTAATGAATAATCCAGGTTTATTGTTCCTGCACAATTATTATCATCCATCCCACGGGTTAACCCGTGGGTTCGATCCAAGCCTTATCTTCAATATTATCATTGATTTAGCACAAACCGTTCTTTAGCCCCCTTAGAAAAAGGGGGTTGGGGGATTTGTCGATATTTCAATGAGTTACCACGATTTATGTAATAGGTTAAAACACATTGTTGCAAGTTTGTTTTGTTTCAAATTGTTCAGCCTCGTCAATCATCTCAAGCAGTGGCGTGTTTCTTCTGCGCCATTTTTGCAACTAAGATGCTGATTTCGTAGAGAATGAACAGCGGAGCGGCGAAAATCAATTGGCTGATCGGGTCGGGCGTGGGCGTCAGGACTGCTGCGATTATCAGTATGACTACAATCGAGTGCCTGCGGTACTTGCGCATGAATCCGGCCGTGAGCAGCCCGTAACGCGCCAGTATGTACGCCAACATGGGCATTTCGAACACGAGGCCCGAAGCGAGAAGCATCGTCGTTATGAAGCTGAAATACTCGTTGATATCGATTTGGTTCTTGATCATCTCGGTGCCGAAACTCGCGGCAAACGCCAACATGGACGGAATCATCACGAAATACGAGAAAGCAACGCCCGTGAGGAAACAAAGGCTCGTGAAAACAGTGATAAGCCCAGCCCAACGCCGTTCGTTTTCGTATAGGCCGGGAGCTATGAATTTCCATAGTTGATACAGACTGTACGGAATTGAAATGATTATTCCGGCAATCAGGACAATTTTGAAGTAAAGGAAAGGCTGGCCGAATGGTTTCAAGTTCTGGAGAACGATTCCGGATTCGCTTGCCGGCCCGAGCAGTATCGTGTTCATAATATCATCGATGAAATACCCCGCCACGCAGCAGCCCACAACTATACCGAGCACGGCATAGATGATCCTTTTCCGCAATTCCTCCAGATGCCCGAAGAATCCCATTTCTTCGTTGTCTTGCGCCTGTTTTTTCTTTCCGAACAAACCTTTGCCTATGAATTTTTATGAATCAATTTGCCTTGGCGCCATGCCTGGCCCACGTGGTTAATGCCGAAGTGGTAGAACAAATCGGAGTACGACTCGGCATTGCAAATCAGGAAATCGGCCGATTTGCCGCGCTCCAGGCTGCCGACTGATTTGTTGCGCCCGAGTGCTGCGGCGCCGTTGATCGTGGCGGCCGAGATTGCTTCCTCGCAGTTCATGCCCATATTCGTTACCGCGAGCGACAGTACGAACTGCATGTTTTCCGTGAAGCACGAACCGGGATTGCAATCCGTGGCGAGCGCTACGGCCATTCCCTTATCGATAATTTTCCGGGCGGGGGCGTAAGGCATACGAATGTTGTACGCCGTGGCCGGAAGCAGCGTGGCGATGGTGCCGGATTGTTTCATTTTCTCGAGGCTCTCGTCCGAAACGAAAAGCAGATGGTCGGCCGAGATTGCGCCCAATTCGGCTGCTTTGCCGGCTGCCGAAACGTCGGCCAGTTCGTCGCAGTGCATTTTGACTTTCAGCCCATGTTTCTGTGCAGTCTTCATGATTTTATCGGCTTGGTCGAGTGTGTAGTAACCGCGATCCACGAAAGCATCGCAGAACTCAGCCAGGCCTCGATCGGCCACTTCGGGGATCATTTCGTTGCAGATCAAATCGACGTAGCCCTCGCGGTTGTCTTTGTATTCCGGCGGGAAATCGTGTGCGCCGAGGAACGTGGCCACAACGTCGATGGGCAGTATGCGTTTCAGTTCGCGAATGGCTTGCAATTGCCGCAATTCGGTTTCGGTGGTGAATCCGTATCCGCTTTTCACTTCGATGGTCGTCGTGCCGAGCGAAATGGCCGACTGGGCCAGCTTCATCCCGCGTTCGACCAATTCGTCGAAGCTGGCGACGCGGGTCGCGTTCATCGTCCGTTGGATGCCACCTCCCTCTCGGGCAATCTCTTCGTAGGTGGCGCCGCGGAGCCTTTTGGCAAATTCGTCCGATCGGCTGCCCGAAAATACGATATGCGTGTGCGAATCGACGAATCCGGGAAGCACCGTCTTGCCGTCTGCCGATATGATTTCATCCACTTTCAAGTTGTTTTCTTTGACGTATGCTTGCACTTCCTGAGTGCTGCCGGTGGCGATAATGCTTTCGTTGAAAAGAATTGCGCCGTTCGGCACTTCGCCGATTTCGCGCATTTCGCTGCCGGTTTTAATGTTCTTACCCTTGGTATCGACTGTTACCAAAGATGCGATATTCTGAATTAGAGTAACCATATAGAAGTATTAATTTATTCAACATTTCAGTTTATGTCGGGCAAAACGTTTAATTTTGCTCTTGGGCTAAATGCAATTTAGCAGAAAATGGGCTAATGCCAAACTGATATTTATGAATTCTGAGAAAATGGCGGCAAAGCATTACATAATCGACGCGCACAACGTCATGCACAAGATACCCGAGGTGGAGCGGCTGATGGCCAACGGCATCACGGCTGCCCGCACCCGGTTCATGGGCATGCTGGGCGACTGGGCCGTTTCCCACCGAGCATTCCGCTTCACGGTCGTTTTCGACGGCACAGCGAAGGACGTAAAGTATTCTTCGCCGAACGTTTCGATTCTGCGTTCCGGCCAGAATAAATCAGCCGATGAGTTGATTTTCGATCTGATACGCAAAACGCGCAGCGGCGCCGCCACCGTCGTGAGTTCCGACAATGAAATAACTAACTTCGCCCGGGCCTCGGCGCTGGACGTCTTGCCGAGCAGCGATTTTGCTGAAATGATTTCCGAAGCCGGATTCACATCGCCCGAGCGCGACGAAAAGCCATCGCACACACGGCTGCGGGATTTCGAGGAGCTGCGGCGGCTGTTCGAGGGAGCGCCAATCGAGCAGGAAGCACCCAAAGCGGACACCGAACCGCCCAAGCGCAAAGCTGAGCAACAGAAACGCCCGCCGAAAGAGAGAATTACCGACATGGAAATGCTAAAGATGCTCAAAGGGAAGGACTTCGCCGAGTCGCGGCCCGAAGCGGCCCACGAGCGCGAGAAGCCGGCATTCGCATCGCGGCCGGAAATCGAGGAATTCCTCAGGCTGTTTTCGGATAATGATTAGGTGGCGGCTGCCACTTTATTTTTCAAGGGCAGCGCAATGAAGAAAGGAAAGATGAATAGGATTCATTTTCCTTATATTAGAATTATTTAGTTCTATGGCGAATTGTATGTGGGTTGCCAATATTACATTGAGAAACCAGATTTTTTCTTTTCGTCATAATATAAAATGTGAGGGCGAGGTTACCTCGCCCCTACTTCTAGCAATACTTTGATCTTCTAGTAAGTTAAAAGAACAAGGAAAAACTCGCGAATCAGCGACCGCACTTCGGCAGGCTCAGCGAACACGGAAGTGAGGGATTGCAACAACAACTTATCCGATGACTGCAAAAGTATCGAATCAACTACAAACGAGAGGTAGTGGGGGCATCGGATGAGTTCAAACTATCAAAAGATTCGTTATTGAGTTTGTGTTAGCGCTCACACATAACGTTATATAGACAATTATTTACTATATCGAAAATATATATTTCGGCATCGAACGGCCTTCATTTTTGCAAAATGGTTTTTATTCCTTATATTTACGTTGCGGATGTGTACATTTTTACTACACAAATTGCAGAACTAATTGAAATATTACTTCGGAGTTAATATGTCGAAAACAATGGAAAATTTTGCTCTAACCAACCCGATATCCGCAATAACCGGCAAGGAAAGCAAAGACTTCACGCGCGAAGATATGATCAAAGTGATTTCCGATAAAGGCATCGAAAGAATCACATTCCACTACACAGGCAACGATGGCAAGATAAAAGACCTTCGTATTCCGATCGAAAACCGCCGCAACGCCGAGCTTGTTCTCTCCGAGGGCGAACGCGTCGATGGCTCATCGCTATTCAAAGGTATGGTAGATACAGGCAAAAGCGACCTCTACGTGGTACCTTTCTACAAATCGGCTTTCCTCAATCCGTTCGACGAAAAGAGCTTGGACTTCGTCTGCCGCTTCCTGACACCTCAGGGCGAGCTTGCTCCGTTCGCACCGGACAACATTTTGGCCAAAGCATCGAATATGATTCGCGACAAATTTGATATAGATCTATATGCACTCGGCGAATTGGAATTCT
The DNA here is from genome assembly GCA_964610885.1 of uncultured Hyphomicrobiales bacterium. Taxonomy (GTDB): domain Bacteria; phylum Bacteroidota; class Ignavibacteria; order Kapaibacteriales; family UBA2268; genus CAZSWR01. The sequence continues at coordinate 9,071 of CAZSWR010000092.1, forward strand.
TCCTTATGAGCCAAATCGAGAACAATTCGTTCCCGCTGCCGAAACAACGCGGCTACCACGCATCGGCCCCGTTCGTGAAGGGCGGCGAAGTGCTGAACGAAATGCTGCGCCACATTGCCTCGATCTGCGGCCACGTTAAATACGCCCACACAGAGGTTGGATATATCAACAAAGTCGAAAGCGAATTGGAAGAAATTAATGGCAAGCAAGCCGAACAATTCGAGATCGAATTCAATCCCACGCCCATCGAAGACATGGCCGATATCCTCGTGCTTTCGCGCTGGATCATCCGCAACGTGGCCTATCGCCGCAATTGCGTCGCCACTTTCGTCCCGAAACTCGAAATCGGGCACGCCGGTAGCGGTATGCACGTCCACATGGCCCTTATGAAAGATGGCAAGAACATCATGCTCGATTCGAAGGGCGCCCTTTCGGACAAAGCCAAGAAAGTTATCGGCGGGCTTTGCCGCTATGCTCCGTCGCTGACGGCATTCGGCAACATGGTGTCGGCTGCGTACCTGCGCTTGGTGCCGAACCAAGAGGCTCCCACCAAAGTTTGCTGGTCCGAAATGAACCGCTCGGCAATGATCCGCGTGCCTCTCGGATGGTCCACAATCAACAACTTGGGCGCAAAGATCAATCCCCAGCAAAAAACTCTGCTCAAAGACATCCCTGGCCGCCAGACTGTCGAACTCCGCTCGCCCGATGGCTCGACCAATACGCACATGCTCATGGCCGGTATAAGCCTCGCCGTGGAATGGGGACTCTCGAATCCGAAAGAAGCTCTCGAACTCGCCAAGAATGGACACGTTACTGCTAACATCCATACGAACGACGAATATCAGAATCTGCCGGAACTCGCCCGCAGCTGTGTGGAATCGTCAGAGAAATTGCTCTCCGAACGTAAGATTTACGAACGCGAAGACATTTTCCCGCCTCGCGTCATCGACTTCGTGGCCGAACAACTGAAAAACGAGAACGACCGCGACCTCGACGCCCGACTGATGACACTGCCGGACGACGAAAAGAACAAAGAAGCTCGCCGTGTGATGCACCGCGATATTCACAAGAACTAATTTTTCTCGTAATAGAATTCCAAAATGGCCACAACGCAGATTCGTGTTGTGGCCTTTTTTTGTGCGCCTTTGCGATTGTATCGTGTGGCGCGATTGGCCATGTGTGAATTTCTCGTTCATTTAGTTAATATGGTTCTATTGCGAATTGATACCGCGTCAGCGGTTGATATATTGTAGCAGTTGATTTACACTTGTTAGTCATACCGCGTTAGCGGTTGTTGTATAATACTCTGTATGAATCAACCAATCATATAAAACATTCGCTACGCGAAATCGTGCCAAAAAATTCAAACAATAGTCTACAATACAACAACCGCTACGCGGTAAAATATCATTTTGAATTAAGATTATCCCCCCAAATTGCATATTTTACAGTACCCATGCAAAATGTTTAGGACAATTTATATCATATCAATGGTGGGGGTTCCCAGGATAATTCAAGAGTTAATTTGAGTTTCAGGTCAAAATCTATCCGAGAAATAAAAAGCACGTATATGAGATTCCTGTCTGCTCAAGCGAATGACAAAAGCGTTATTTTAAACTTGAATATAATATTACTCTATATGATATAGAGCGAGAATTAATTATATTTGTAATTGTTTTTATTTGCTTCAGAGAAATACTATTATGCCCGACAGTTTGAAACAAGAAGTACACGATTTCTGGAACGAAAAGGCCTGCGGCACTTGGGAAATCGACAAACAGAAATTCACCAAGGAATACTTCGAGGAAATCGAAGAGTACCGGTACGCGCTCCAACCAGAAATTTTTGCGTTCGCCCAGTTTCCTCTGTTCCACGGTAAGAAAGTATTGGAAATAGGCATCGGTGCCGCGACAGACTTCCTCCAATGGTGCCGCTCGGGCGCGGAGGCCTATGGCATCGACCTAACCGAAGAGGCAGTGCGCCACGCTCAACACCGCCTCGGGCTGTACGGCTTGGAGGCCAAGCACATTTCTGTTGGCGATTGCGAGAATCTCGAGTTCGACGATTGCACTTTCGACCTTGTTTATTCGTGGGGCGTAATCCACCACACACCGGGCACACTCAAAGCGCTCTCCGAAGCCATTCGCGTGGCGAAGCACGGCGGCAAAGGAAAGATCATGATTTACAACCGCCATTCGATTCTGGCGTGGTTCTTCTGGGTGAAGCACGCGCTGCTCAAATTCCGTCCGTGGCGATCGGTGGCCGATGTGCTTTTCCACCACATGGAGAGTTTGGGAACGAAGGCCTACACAATTCGCGAAATCGAACGCGAGTTGGAGAAATACGATTTAGCGTCGTCGAAAGTATCCTCAATTTACTGTTATTACGACCGTATGGAGCGCTTTTCGAAGCCTCTGCGCTGCCTGTCGAAATTCGTTGCGAACCTGCTCGGCCGCGAGCGAGTGGGCTGGTTCCTCACAATCGAATTCACGAAAAAATAGGCGGCCATTAGACAATTCAAAACTGTACACAAAAAAAGGACAAATGATTACGGATTCATTTGTCCTTTTTTAATAACTGCGAGAAATTTTTTATGGGATTGATCAGCCCATTAGATTTCCCATTTGCCCTTGTCGGGGTGCATCAGGTGCAGCATCATGTCCCCGGGCGTAACGTGCACGGTGCGGGATATGGCACCGCCCAGATCGTCTGAAAGAACCTTTACGCCATTCTTCAACAGGGTAGCTTTGACTGCAATGGCATTTCTCTGCCCGACGCCGAAGTAATCGCCCACATCCACATTCGTTTTGGCGCCTCCGGCCAATTTCGCAACAACTCGATTATTCGGGAAGCCCATAGCATTCATTTTTTGTAGCATAGTCAGTATGCCCGAATCGGCAAAGTATCCGGGAAGGCTCTTGGCTTTCTCGGGGTCGGTCTGGGACGATGGCAGCACGATATGCGCCAAGGCCACAACCTTTTCCTGCGGCACGAATAGCGCCACGCCGACGCACGAACCCAAAGCGAAAATTTTCAACAGGCGGTTTTGCTCGGCTGTAATGTCGTATGCACCCATGCCGAGAATGTTCTGATTTGTTTTGGCCATCCTGTCCAATTCGGTGGACGGGAGCTGGCGCTGTACGGTGGAGAGTTTGCGGAAATGCGACACATCTTGGGCCGCTGCCACGCGGATTTTCGTCCATAGCTGCACGAGCAGTGTGGGCAATGCTCGCGCTCCGCCGGACGGTTTGGGCAGGAAGTCCACTGCGCCAAGCTCGAAAGCTTCCTGAGTAATCTTAGAATCTTTTTGCGTTAGAGCCGAAAGCACAATCGTCGGAATTGGGTTCTGCGGCATCAGTTGCTGCAAGAATTGAATACCGTTCATTCGGGGCATTTCCATATCCAAAACAATGACATCCGGTTTGAGCCTCGAAATCTGATTCAGTGCCAATTGTCCGTCGGTGGCCGTTCCGACCACTTCGATCCCTGGGTCTTTTGCCAATCCCTTTGCTAATATATCAAGCACAAGCGCTTGGTCATCTACAATTAAAACTCGTATTGCTTTCGTAGCCATTTCCATACCTTATAGTTTGCCAAATCCTCAACTTAAAGTTAAGAATGATAAACCGTGAAAAAATTGTATAATGTTAAAAATTTCAATGAATAAATAATATGTGGATCTATTACGCTTGGTGTGCTATACAACAATTGTTGAGTTTCAGGAATGGAATGTTAAAAATATGGTTCTATAACGAATTGAACATGAACAGTCCTAAGAGCCTGTTGATAAAGTATGATTTTTCTTAAAGCCCCTATCTCCAGAATGGAGACACGAATGATCGATCATTCGCTTGGGTTTGGGGAGAGAGGCAAAGAAGCGTTATTCAGTGTATATTAAATACTTATCCAATCTGTCCCAGCCTCACTCCTGCCCCTCTCGCGTGTTTGGCGGGGGGTAAGAATGAAAGAGAATTACTTTTTCAACAGCCTCCTAAGAGACTGTTTAAATAGTAAAAGATTCGCAAAAATGGGGCTTGCCACATTGCCAAAGTTGAAGCAACTCATTGAAATATCGACAAATCCCCCAACCCCCTTTTTCTAAGCAGGGTTGTTTCGTTCTTTGTAAATAGATAATA
>CAZSWR010000093.1:0-13060 GCA_964610885.1 uncultured Hyphomicrobiales bacterium
CCGACGAATGCGGGCGAGTTAACGGATGTAGAGAATGTACCAATTGTTCCGTTTACTGTCGTGCCGGCAAACGTACCACCGACGAACGAAGGAGCTGTAACTGCACCGGAGAATGTGCCGGTCGTGCCATTGAAGAGGCCGCCTTGGAATTCTGTGCCGGTGATGATTGTGCCATTGATTGTCGTGCCGTTGAACGTACCGCCGACGAATGCGGGCGAGTTAACGGATGTCGAGAATGTACCGATTGTGCCGTTAACTGTCGTGCCGGCAAATGTACCGCCGACGAACGAAGGAGCTGTAACTGCACCGGAGAATGTGCCGGTCGTGCCATTGAAGAGGCCGCCATGGAATTCTGTGCCGGTGATGATTGTGCCGGTAATCGTTGTACCATTGAAAGTACCGCCGACGAACGAAGGAGCTGTAACTGCACCGGAGAATGTGCCGGTCGTGCCATTGAAGAGGCCGCCTTGGAATTCTGTACCGGTGATGATTGTTCCATTAATTGTTGTACCGTTGAACGTGCCGCCTACGAATGCGGGCGAGTTAACGGATGTCGAGAATGTACCGATTGTGCCGTTAACTGTCGTGCCGGCAAATGTGCCGCCGACGAACGAAGGAGCTGTAACTGCACCGGAGAATGTGCCGGTCGTGCCATTGAAGAGGCCGCCTTGGAATTCTGTACCGGTGATGATTGTTCCATTAATTGTTGTACCGTTGAACGTGCCGCCTTTGAAAGCGTCAGCAATCACGAGGGGCGAGTAGATGCTGTCCATAACCCAAAGGTAGCTGGTCATCATCGTGTCGAGTGCAATGATATTCTTTGCGAGGACTGTTCCATTTGCAAATGAGGCAGAGCCGTTCTCCGAGAAGATGTCGCCAACTTCGAGCGTGCCGCGGATGTTCACGTTTCCGTCAAAGTATCCTGCATAGTCTGCCGGGTTCAATGCTGCGCCATAAACCGAAGCGTAGGCTTCGAGGCCATAATCACCAAGTTCGTGGCCCAAAATACCGACAACTTCGCCGATGTGTGCTTCGACGCCCGATACTGCTTCGCCAGTCGATTGGACCATGATGCCTCTCGAATCGGCATTGAAAATCATAACGGGGCGATTGTTTTCTGTAACAATCATATTGTTCCAATTGTATGCGTGTTGGAGGTCGATCGAAAGGGGTGCCCATTGGGTGCCGTTCCAAACGAGTGCTTGGTTGGCGAATGCGCCCATTTGATTGATGTCTGTTCCGAGGATTGTATAGTCTTCGATTTTGTCTGATGTAACTGCGCCGTCGGCAAGTTTTCTGTTGGTTACGACGTAGTCGCGAATTTTGAGGTCTTTCCAGATTCCGAACACTTCGCCTTCAGCTTCGCCGAAAGGAAGGCCTGCGAGGATGGAAGGATCCAATTTATTGATAGTGATGGAGCCGTTGGGAAGTCTTTCGACGATTTTGTCGCCTTTGAGGATAACGGTCGGGAGTGTTCCTTCGACGTCGCCCGTAAGGTTCTTCACGCCATCAGCAATTTTTTCGATTGTAACAGCGCCGTCGGCAAGTTTGCCGGTTGTAATGGCGTTGTCCACCACATCGTTTGCAATGTGTGCGGTTTGGGCAACCATTGCGCTATCGGCAACGAGTGCTCTGAATGAATATGGATTATTGGTAAGTTGAATTCGGGGGTATGTAATACCATCAGTGGTATTGACAACTTCCAAATAGTATTGAGCATTGAAGGGAAGGTTGATCTGGCTGTTCAATCCGAGGATGATATTGAGGTATCCTTGCTCGAAAGTAGCCGTTGTTGTTGCTTCTTGCCAGAGCGGAGTGCCGCCGGTAAGGGCATCATAAATGTTAAACGTAACAGTTCTCGTGCCGGTCAATGCGACACCAGAACTATTAACGAAGTAACCTTGAAAATTCAAAGTCTTCGGGACCTGAGACTGGGCGTTGGGCGCCGCAAAGCCGAATAGCATGAAAGCTATTAGGGCAAGAAGTAAGACCTTCTTTGTCATAATGTCTCCTAATAAAGAGTTATACATATAATATATTAAAGTTATAAATCATCTTATTGAAAGAATTATTTAACGATGACCATGATGTTTCTCATCACTTTTTCTTCTCCACCGGCTACGCCTGCGATTTGGGCAGGCCTGGCCGATACTTCATAAATGTATGAACCGGAAGCCAATTCGGTTCCGTTATCATCACGGGCATCCATAGACAAGGTCTTTGCGCCCGGGTCCTGCATCGTTCCTGTAAGTAATGTCCTGACGAGGCTACCGCGTGTATCATATATTTTGATAGTTACGAAGCATGTCGTCTGGAGTTGGTATTCAATTGTCGTCGAAGTATTGAAGGGATTAGGATAATTCTTCAAATACTGCGATAATGTGCTGGGTTCCTCCACCGGGATTTCAGTTCCGTGTGGTGTCCAGAATCCGAAGTACCCCACTTGCGTTGTCTTGTCCTGCTTGCCAATAACAAGCTGGCCAAGCACACCAGACATTTTTGAGCCATCGCCAGCAGGCGCCATGACGACACCACCGGAGCCGATAACCCATTTCGTGATCTTTTGAGCATCCACTTGAGCTGCGCTTACTAACAACAAAAACGCTAACACCAGGATACCAGTGAGCTTGTTTCGCATGTGATTCTCCTTAAAAAATTTTATAATTTATTAACTATATCTATTTCGTTCTCTCGTCAATATGTTTAAGCCTTTTATTTTAAATTGTTTACAAACCCGTTTGTTATCGTTGCAATAATTATGCCAATCGTTGATAAAACTCTATTATAACACAACTAACTTGGCTTTTCCAAAGAAATCAAAATCTAAAATAAAACATTTTTCTTTAATATTCAAAAAAGAATTTTTCTCCGATATTTGTTCATCGAGCCGAACAAAAACTGAGCTTCCAATACCTTTATATGTGTTCTCGTCTTTTTGGATTTTTATTCCCTTTCTTGGGTTCATTGCCATAACTATGCAAAAAGGCAATTGCACGATTGCCAAGTATTAAATGAACACTTTGATTAAATCATTCCCATTGTATCTCTATTAGGTTTTCCAATTCCCTCTTTGCCGCAAACGTAAAATTAATACTGTTTCAACTCAATTCCAAAGAAAAAATTATTTATCCACATTTTTTTAATTATTTATCCTTAATCGCTTCCGATCAACGGCAGTCGCTGACTTCGATATCGTTTGCTAACTCATTGAATAATCTTTCTTTACACATCAATTCTGCACCCAACAAGATTCCCTTTGCCCCCTTATGTTTTCAAGCGATTGAACTCATTGAACATTTACTCTCGGGCATGAGCGTTCTCCGCCATCGATACCTCTATTAACCATATCGATATTCATACTTTCATACAACCTTTTATATATATTCATTTTATTATCACGTTTTTTTTCTTAATTTTGAAATTTTTGAATTATGAAATCATCTTCGCTTTTGGGCCACTCGGCAGAACTGATTCGAATCATGGTGAAGTCCCCGCTCGCGCCGGACGCCGTGGCCAAACAATTCCTTCGCGAAAAGAAATATATAGGCAGCCGCGAACGCAAGGCTATTTCCGAAATTTCTTTCTCATTCCTGCGCTTGCGCTATATGGCCGAGGCCTGCTCTCCGCAATACCGGACCTCGAGCGAGCAGGAACCTCTCGAGAAAGAATTCCTTGCGGCCGCTTCGTCGGTCGTCTTGGCAGGCATCCTGCCCAACCTGCGCGAGTATTCCGTCCAATTGCTCGATTCAATCAAATCCGCTTCCGGAAGCTCTGCCGCCGGCCTGCGGCAAATCGTCGATGAAGCAATTGCCGACAGATTCCCTTCGACGGGCGAAGCAGTACTGTTTTCGGAATCTGTAATTTCAAACTTTGAATCGCTCGACGCCACTACAAACCAGTTATTTGCTAACCGACCGGACGGAAACACGTTTTCCGAGCAGGAACTCAGCACGCTGGCCTCGCGATTCTCCGCCGGCACTTTCTTCGTCGAACACCTGCTCGCGAATGGACAAACACTCGGAAGCGTTAAAAAAATAACAGAAGAGCTATTCCTTCCGGCCAAACTCTGCCTGCGGGCCAATACCGCCCTAATCTCTCGCGAAAGCCTATTGGCCAGGCTCCAAGCGGCCGGCCATTGTGGAAAATTATCCACACTTTCGCCCTCCGGTTTAATCATTAACGGCAGGCCTCGGCTCGACGAATCCGATGAATTCCGCGCCGGTATGTTCGACATCCAAGACATCGGCAGCCAACTCATCAGCTACGCGCTCTCCCCGACGCCAAACTCCGATGTGCTGGACGCTTGCGCCGGCGCCGGTGGCAAATCGCTCCACCTGGCCACGATCGCCGGGGGCAAAGCTCGAATCGTGGCAACCGATATTGAATACAATCGTTTGAAAGAAATTCAGAACCGCGCCTACCGCATGGGCATTCAAAATATCAAGCCGAGAATCATCAAAGCGAATGATTTGAACGCGAAGCCCAACCGAGAACTGCTCGCAGAATTGCAGAGAGGCTTCGATTTCGTGCTCGTGGACGCGCCTTGCTCCGGCACGGGCACCACTCGGCGGAACCCATTGCCTAAATATAGGATTACCAAGAAATTTATTGAAAAAATCAACTCATCCCAACTGTCCATTCTCGAGCAATACGCCCGGTTCGTCCGCGAGGGCGGGGCGCTCGTCTATTCCACCTGTTCAATTATGCCAGCCGAAAACGATAACGTTTGCCGGCGCTTTCTGGAGGCCAATCCAGACTTCGAACCGGAACCGCTCGCGCCAGTCTTCGCAGAGCAAGGCATCGACATACTTGCGGCCACCGACGAACGGGCCTCGCTCACGCTTTACCCGGCCTCAGATTCGTCCGATGGGTTTTTCATGGCAAGATTCCGAAGGAAGGACTAACCATGAGTTCCAACAACTTCAATATATTCATTGACTTCGGCGGTGTGCTCTATGGAATCGATATCAACCGCACCATCCGAGCTTTCGCCGCATACTCCGCGTTGCCTGCCGAAAAATTCATTGAAATGGCAAACAATCCAATTTTCTCGGAATACGAACGCGGCCTGCTTAGCACCGTACAATTCAGAAGCCGCGCCAAAGAGCTTTTCCGGCTGACGTGTTCGGACGCGCAATTCGACGATGCCTGGAACGCAACGCTGATTTCGATGTTCGATTCGTCGGTGGCCGACGTCAAGCGGTTCAAACAACTCGGGCGTGTATTTTTGCTCAGCAACACAAATGAATTGCACTTAAACAGATTCCGCCCCGAATGCGAAACTCTTTTCTCGCTTTTCGATGGCCTGTTCTTCTCGCACGAACTGGGACTGTCGAAACCGGACCATAACATTTTCAAATTAGCGATGGAACGCACGGGCAGCGCTCCGGAATGCTCCGTTTTCATCGACGACACGAAGGCCAACACAGATGCAGCGGCCGAGTGCGGCATGCTGTCTTTGCCTTGCGAATCCGGCGGACTGTCAAGTTTATTCCACACTGTCAAGTTGTATGCACATGATTGCTGCCGCGAGCAGCTCGGCCAGTAATTAGCCCCAATGGTATGACTGTCTTTTTTTATTTCAGATGGTTCTATAGCGAATTTTATCGAGACAATCCCAAATATCATTAGGCTGAAAACGGATAAAAATGATGGATGTAAGGGCGAGGTAACCTCGCCCCTACCCGGAAGCCCCACTAAGAACAAGCCGGTCAAGGAAGTCATCGCCTGCCCGGAATGGATATTGGTGTGAGATTGTATAAGCGACTCATCTGATGACTACCGAAATACAACCCGATATCGAATGAACTACATTCAAGCCAGCGGATGAGTATTGGAAATACTCACAATACGCTTTTACCAACAATGTTGGATGTAAGGGCGAGGTAACCTCGCCCCTACCCGGGCAAACTTTGGAGCCTCACAAAGCATTTTTGAACCTTTCAAAATTGTCGTCAATAAAAAAAGGTAAACAAATAATTAATAGTTTTGCTATATTTGTTTAATGATTTTTTACCGTTTAATATTGATTGAATTGAAACTATTACTTTTAATATCAATTTCGCTGGCAAGTTTTATTTTTTCAATCCCATCGGCCACGGCCGGCGGCAGCATTTCGATACCGGACACCTCGCTCGAGCGGGGCGAGAGGATTGCGCTTCCCGTTAATTGCACTTTCGATGCGCCCCTCGGCGGCCCGGCGCGGCTCAAATTGGTCTATTATTCCGTAATGCTCCGTATCCCACGGGTTTACGGCAACGATACTGCCGCGTTCAAATGCACCGAAACACGGCTCGAAGAGTCCTATGCAAAACTCGATTCGGCCGTTATAGATGCTTATTGCGACGATTTTTCGTCCGGGGCGGCTTCGATTGTTTGTTTGTTCGATGTCGAAGCACTTGCCGGGCCTGATACAATTGCATACGTTCGGGCGGACAGCCTTTTCGTGGGCGGCCAGGCAATCGAATTCGCTTCGAAGCCATCGTCCATACTAATCCTTTCCGATCCGGTTTTCCAGAAATATCCCGAAAAGATTGGCAACAATTTCCCCAATCCGTTTACGACGGCCACCTGCTTCCCGCTTTCGGTCAGGGAAACCAAAAAAATAGAATTCGAGATTTATAATATTAACGGCGACAGAGTGCTCTCGAGCGAGCGAGACCGAAACATGTTCAGGCTGACCAAGTCCCAGAACCCGGCCTCGGAAGCGCTTGCGATGAACGACAAAATCGAGCGCGGAAGCTACTACCTGCACTTCGCCCCGGACCAATGGAAAATCTCGGCCGGCGCATACTTCATTCAAATGATTACGGACAATGCTGTCAGCAATATCAATTTTGTTTTTTTAAAATGAAAAAAATCCTTTTCGCCATATTAATAAACATTGTTATTTTCTCGGTTTCCGCTTTCGGCGCCGAAACTTTAAACATGCCCTCAAAGCTTGCGCTGGCCTCGGCCCACAACACTGTTGGAAATGACTTTTGGCTTTGCTTCGAAACCAACTACAAAGAGGACAACCTGCGCTCCAAAGATGGCGACAGCGGACTTTTCCTCGAGCTATTCATCTCCGGCGACGAAGAAACCAATGTCAGAATCGAAATTGCTGGCCTCGACTACGTCCAAGAGTTCAGCGTCCCGGCCGGCTCCGTGAAAAACATCAGATTGCCCTCCAGCGCCCAGATTCGCAGCTCGGAAGTGGCCGAAAGGCTCTCCGTCCACGTTACAAGCGATAAGCCGATTACAGTCTATGGACTGAACCGCCGAGTGCTGACCACTGACACTTTTATCGCAATCCCAACGAAAGAACTCGGCACGGACTACCGCGTCATGTGCTACCATATTTCCGACGGGCTGACCTCGCAATTCGCCATCGTGGCCACCGAAGACAGCACCGTGGTGTTCATCACGCCCAAAGTCAAGACTCGCGCACACATGGTCGGCAAAACGTTTATGATCAAACTAAATCGCGGCGACGTGTACCAAGTAATTGCCGAAAACGACTTCATGAGCAAATGCGACCTGACCGGGTCGCGCATCCGCTCTAACAAGAATATTGCCGTTTTCAGTGGCCACCAATGCGCCTACGTTACGTCATTTCCGCAGATTTCCGCTTGCAACCATTTGGTCGAGCAAATGCCGCCGACCTCGTCTTGGGGCAAGCATTTCTATATCGGGAAACTCAAAGACAGAAGCTACTACACATACAGGGTTTTGGCCAACGAACGGAACACAAAAATCTTCGAGGACGCCAAATATTTGCGCGCATTGGATTCGGGCGAATACTACGAAGGCAGGTCCAAATCCAACCTGCAAATCACTGCCGACAAACCAATCCTCGTGGCCCAATATTCCCAAGGATATTTGAACGGCGATTCCATCGGCGACCCGATGATGATCTTGGTTAGCCCGACTCAACAATTTCTGATGAAATACAGATTCGCTACGCCGATCAAAGGCTATTGGAAGCACTACATCAACGTCGTAGTCCCGCGCGAAGGCATTGCCTCGCTTCGGATGGACGGAGAGCCTGTCAGCCCCGAAAGGTTCGAACAGCTCGGGCTTAGCCGATACAGAATCGCCTATATAGAAATACCTTACGGTTCGCACACCATTGTCGGCTCGATGCCATTCGGGCTGTATTCCTACGGATTCGGAACGAGTAACGGCGAGGATGCTTACGACGCCTACGGCACAATGGGCGGCCAATCATTTTCGGACTACGAACCCAACCGCGATTCGCTTCCACCGCTCTCGGAATTGAATATCGACAAAAAGATTACCTTAGCAGTCGTCCGGGACGACCGCGAGGACGATTCAGGGCTTCGTACGCTCAGGATCATCGAAAACGAAGGTATGGAAGCAACTCTGCCAAAGATCGAACCCGGCGCCCCGCAGGCTGGATTCCTCGTGAGGCCGATGAAGCAGGACGAGCCGGCTCGATTGATCGTCGAGGCAACGGACGTGGCAGGCAACATTTCGAATTTCACGATTTGCTGGAACTACGACTACCAAAGCGAGCGCTACCGGCTGACCATGACCGAAGGCATCGACCACTCCTGTGGGCCTGACTTCGGATACTTGCTTGGGGCCTTCGCTTCGTTCACTTCGTCGTGGCACGACGCCAGTTTCTCCCGCTCCGGTAACTATGCGGCAAAAGGGAATTTCGGCTCTGCGTTTGGCTATGGCGGCTTTGGCGGCGTGCTTTTCGGAAAGCAATTAACCAAAGACTTCGTACTGCTCGGCACTCTTGCTTTCAATTCCATGGGCGGAGTGATTTCCGCTCCCGATTCTGTTACTTCGTTCGTCCGCGGCGAAAATGGCGAGTTAAAAGTATTCCAAGAGAGCAAGAACCTTTCGTACTCCGGCGTATTGCTGAACGCAGGCGCCCGTGCGGAGTACCATTTCAAAAAGCCTCTATACACTTTTGGTGGGCTTTCTTTTTCGTTCCCGCTCACAAAATCTATCGACCCCAGAATTCAAATCAACCAGCCAACAGATTACACATACAAAAATGGCTCGCAGGAGATGAATGACCCGACTGCACCGGCCACGCTCAGCTCGATCAGGGCATTGCGCGTGGGCGCTGAAATAGGTTTGGGCGCTGTTATTCCGCTGAACAAACGTTTCTCGGCCTATGCCGAACTGGGCTATAGCCACTATTTCTCGTCGTTCCTCGACGACGCCGACTGGCACATCAACCATCTTTCGATCAATATTGGCTTCCGCTACCGGATATTCTTCAAATGACAGCCAGGGAACAGATACTGCCGCTTTTCGCCGTATTCGCAAAGGATGCAATTAGCGAATGGCGCACAAGATATGCCCTATCGACGATTTTGCTTTTCATACTTACCACCGTCTCGATGATCATCATCGCCATTGCCGGCGAATCCGTCAGCATCGGGCTGAGGGCCGGTTTCCTTTGGATTGCAATGTTCTTCGGGGCGATGACGGGGCTGTCGAAATCATTTATCAGCGAGGAAGAGCGCGGCACTGCACTTTTCCTCAGAATGTCTGTCCATTGGGCTGCCGTCTATTGGGGCAAGCTGGCGTTCAACACCATCCTTTCGCTCGTGCTGAACGTCTTCGCAGTAATGATTTTTGCGCTCTTCGTGGGCGTGCCCTATGGGACGTCGTTTCTGGCCTTTGCTTCGTCCATTTTCTTGGGTAGCATCGGGCTGGCAGTTGCGTCGAATATCACTTCCGCAATAATCGCGAAAGCCAACACAAAGAACGCCGTCTTTCCGGTTGTTTCGTTCCCGTTACTGCTGCCCCTGGCCTATTGCGGGATCGAGACCACACGCTCGGCCTTCGCCGGGTTCGGTATCGGCGAATCTCAGGACTTGCTCGCTGTGATGCTCTGCTATTCGGGCGCTGTTGCCCTTTTCTCGCATATTTTGTTCCATTTCGTATGGAATGAGTAATTCATCGGAATATTGATTGATAGACATAAATTGATTTGAAAATGAAAAATTATATCTATATAATACTATGCGCAACTCTTACGACCTTGTTTTCTTGCGCGAACCCGATACCGCCAAGTGGTGGGCCTGGCGACAAGACACCGCCATCGGTCCGGGAGACCACCCCGGCGGCGATGACGAAGAACTTCCAAGGCAAATCCGTCGAGTTCGAATTCACGAACTATATGGACAAGACCAAGGTTATCGAGAACGTTACGATATTCCCAAACGTCCCCGCGCTCTACGATTGGAGTGGCAAAACGCTCAACATCGAATTCACCGAGCAGCTGAAGCCAAACACGACCTATGCCGTATTGCTCGGCACCGACTACACGGACTACCTGAAGAACAAGCCCACACAGGGCTATTCGCTCGTATTCTCCACGGGCAGCGCCATCGACAGCGGCGAGGTGAAGGGCAAACTGCTCGACGAAAAGCCGGCCGGCGTTTTCATCTTTTGCTATCGAATCGACCAAATGAACCCCGATACGCTGGATCTGCGCTTGGCGAAGCCGGATTACCGAGTGCAAATCGGGACGAGCGGCCTGTTCACCATCCCTGCTCTCGCTCGGGGCAAATACCGGCTGTTCGCCGTTACTGACGAATTGCGCGATGGTATCTACACAGAGGGCCAGGACGCAATTGGCACAGCGCCACAAGACGCCACTGTTGGCGATTCGGCTGCGGCATTCATCGCCCTGCATTCGGGCCGCCGAGTGGACAAACTCGCACCAAGTATGTACTATGCGGAGGCCATCAATGCCTATTCGATTCGGGCAGATTTCTCCGAACCGATCGATACCGCCTCGGTTAGCGCATCGTCTTTCGTAATTACAGACTCAACCGGAAAAGACACACTTCCAATCAGGTATGCTTACGTGAGCAACGAAGCGGCCCAGCGGGCGACCATCGTCCCACAAGCTGCGCTCGCCCAAGGCAAAAAGTACAAACTAACGGCCATTACAGGCCCGAATTGCGTGCGAGACACCTCTCGGAACACAATTAATGACACACTGCGCACAGCCATTTTCATCGGCTCGGCGGACGTGGACAGCTCGCTTCTGGCCATCGCAAAGCAAAATTTCCGGGACAGCACTTCCGGCGTGCCGCTCGATGCAGCTTTCGATTATGTGTTCACTGCGCCCATCGCCGGAGCCGATTCTCTTCCGGTCTGCGATCTAATTCGCACGGCAGACAGCACGCGCATTCCGCTCAAAAGGGTTTGGGTCAGGGCGAATCACCTGCGCATCATGCCCGAGAAGCGAATGGAGAGCTACACGGCATATAAACTGACGCTTCGAATGGCTGGCGTCCGATCGGCCACAGGTCAAATCGCCAAGGATTCGCTCATCGCAGTCAAATGGCGCACTCTGGACTTGCGAGCCAATTCCGAAGTCTTAGGTTCGGTTCGGTTCGCTTTGGACACATCGAAATCCTACATAGTACAGATTTATTCGAAGGACGGGAAATTCACTGCCGAAGAGCGGTTGCGCCCGGACGGAACATGGAGCTTTGCGAGCGTGCCGGCGGGAATGTATCGGTTCCGGTGCTTCGAGGACGTCAACGGCGACGGCAAATTCTTCACCGGTTCGATTTCGCCATTCCGATTCTCGGCCCGGATGGTCGATTTCCGCAGCGAAATCAAGGTGCCATCGCGATGGAAAGTGGAGAATGTTATTCTATCGGAATAGGCCGCCGGATAAAAAAATCAAATATTGTTTTTAATTAATCGAAATATATTATATCTTTGCTCTTTGGTGGGAATGGTCGCAAAAAGAAATATTTATATAGTTCGTTCAGGCGCCCGAAGCCTCCCGCCACCGAAAAATATTTGAACACAGCATTTGCACTAACGAGAGTACAAAACATGAGCAACGCACCAACCGAACACAAGAAACGATTAGATTTCTACTGGCAATTTACGTCGATCTACACATTTGCGTTGGTAGTATATATATTTGCCAAGGGCTTAATTTCAGACGACAGATTTTCGGCAGTCCTGTCGGATCCATTTGTTTACCTGCTCGGTTCGTTTGTCTTGCTATCCGTGGCCTCGCTGATTGTCCAATTGCTCAAGCGCCACGTGATCATTATTTCCGAGGATTCGATTGTCTTCCTGACACGCCGCAAAGAGAAGCGCTATCAGGCATCCGATATCGTCAGGATAATCATGCGGAAAGAGCGAACAGTGGGCATTTCGCAAAGGTATAAACTTGTGAAAATCAAAGTCAATGGCCGAAAGAGATATATCCGCGTGCGCCCTTCGTCGTTCACGAACGACAAACAATTCGTCGCGGCGTTGCTTGCGCTCAAGTCCACAATCGATGGCAAACACTAAGACCATTTGAATTGAGAAATCTCATTAAAATATCGATTTTCTACTTTTTATGCGTTTCAATAGCCCATGCAATGATGCCTGGGACCAACGAGACCGCTAAGCCCGGCACGAGGACCAACCTCCAAATCGTCGATTCACTGCTTAATGCGGCCTGTGCGGATGCTGTGGCGGCTGCCGTCCCTTATGCGCCCAAGGCTGTGTTCGCCCGCGTGGAAAGCCTCGGCGCGGACTCGTACGTATTGGTAAAGTTCACTTCGGCGGCGGCGGGGCGTTTCGCCATTGCTCAGTCGGCCGATAAAGCCGATTCGCGCATGGAATTGAACGCGAAAGCTATCAAGGTAACCTATTCGGCAGACTCGACGGACAGGGACAGTTTGCTGAGAACTGTATCGGTTGGCCTTTCCGGCCTGCTGGCAGACAGCCAAGGGCTGCTCCACACCATCGCCATCCCGGAGCGTGCGCGCACGGACAAAATTGCCCGAGACGAAGTCCGCGACGTGGAATCGGACGAATATAGGTTTTGCCACGGGCAAGTGCCCGAGCGTCCATTGACGTTTTTCGAGGAGGTCGCAGCGCCGGCGATTGCCGTCAGTGCAACTCTCGTTTCGCTGATATTGCTTTTCACCGTCCGCTCTCGTTGAAATATTGACGGTGGCGCGGCGGAGCCACAGGCGCCCGAACGAGAGGGCAGTTCAGAGATAAACACTTGCAAATATAAAAATTTAAGAAATAATTGCTTGTTTATCGAAAAATAGTTATA
>CAZSWR010000094.1:0-12894 GCA_964610885.1 uncultured Hyphomicrobiales bacterium
ATTTACAAATATAGCAATTTATTATTTTGAAAGTATCGGTTTTTCGGATGAACCTACTGAGCTATACCACCGCTATTCTCGCCGAGTGCTTTTGTTCCTCAGGCGAATGCTTTCAAGCGAGCAGGCGGCCGAAGACGTGTTCCACGAGACTTTCCTTCAGATTCTGGAAGGCAGCCCGAAAGGCAGGGAAGTTAAAAACTTCGCAGGTTATATTTACGTTATTGCGCACCACAAAGCAATCAACCATATTAAGAAAAGAAAATCGACAATGCCGCTCGATAGCCAATTCGAGTTGCCGGATTGCGAACCGACGGATCATAGCCATGAGCTATACATGGACACTGCCGATTTGATAGCCGACGCCCTCGTATTGCTAACCGACGAACAGCGCGAAGCATTCTGTATGCAAGGATATTTGGGCATGAAATACATTGAAATTGCAGAAAACCTCAATGTTCCGGTTTCTACGATCAGGAATCGGATCGTTAGGGCAAAATCCAAACTGCGAGAGATCCTTTCCCCTGTTGTTGGTGAACTATTTAATTACAAGGCTGGAAATGAATAACACACAAAGCATATCGGACCTGATCTACCTATTGCTGGACAACGAAGCCACCACTTTCGAGCGCCAGAGCCTCTTCCACGAACTGGCCTCGCAACCGGACCTACAGGTAGAATTCCAAGAGGCGCTCACAGCAAAGATCGCACTCGAAAAAGATGTTGCTGCCACATATATTCCGTCCGATCTTGAAAAATCCCTTTTCAAGAAAGCCGGTATCCCGCTGCTTATCCCTCCAAGCGGATGGTCGCGAGTTGGCCAATTCTTCTCAGGAAAGCTCTTTTTCGCCGTTGCTTCATTTGTCTCGGGATGCCTGTTGTCTTTGCTATTATTCAATTATGCTTCCAAAGACGCCCAAACAGCTTCGGCCAACGGCAGCAACGAAGTTACGATTGCCTCTCGGACGTACAAATCACCGGACGGAATTGCCCACACTGTTTCTTCGGAAACCCAACCGGTGGCGAACACCGCAAAGGCAGGAAAAGGCATCGAGAAATCTCATTACCGCAGCGAGAATTGGCGAGGCAATGGCAACAATGGCCTGTCGATGAGCGCGCCGGATGCCGCTTGGGCCGGTAGGAACCATGCGGATGCGTCGGCCAACCAATACTCCACGGCGGACACCCCCGTCTTCAAGGCAAACGAAAGAAGCACTGCCCAAATAAGTGCATCGCGAAAAGCGTACCCGGATCGGCTACCGGCCGAATTCGCAAATCGCCCGACACTGGGCGCGAGACATACACAATCGTTTACGCTCTTCCCTTCAAATTTCGACGGATTCTCCTTCATGCCGATTGAATTCTTGGAAAACTTGTCTGTCGAATTCAGCGGATTGCAAAACCTTCAACTGTATCCTGCAAGAAGCGCCGGCACGACAGGCAACCAATTCTTCAAAAACGCTTGCTTCTCCGTCAAATACAACATCAATCCAAACCACGCAATCGGATTCTCGGGCGGTTCGGAAACATTCCCGATGTACGTACCAACGTCGGAAGGCTTGGCCGGCAAACCCAATATGGCATGGTTCGGAGGTTTCTATCAATACACTTCCGACAGGATTTGGAGCAATTTCATGCCCTACGGTAAGGCTTTCGTCGGCGGAAACGATTATGGTACATTGCTAAAAACTGAATTAGGCATTGGATGGCAACCAGACGAAAAGGTGCGATTCCTCATCTCGCTCGATGGGACCCAGTTCTTTTATTACTACAAAGAGAATTGGCACGGTGCGCAGAAGTTAGGCTTCAAATACGGCCTCGAAATATTTTTCTAAATGATTGCAATTTTCAGAAGATGCTTGAAATGATAAAAAAAATTATGCTATATCTGTCTCTCATATTGTCTGTCGAATCTCTGCATTCGTGTAAGGAAAGCACTGTCCTGCCCGATGAATACCCACAGTCTGTGAACCACGGGTCGGGCTTCGGAATTCTATACACTAAGTTCAATCCAGACTCGAAAATCAAGTCTTTGATGAAATATGATATATCGAGAAACGAATATACTCTACTCCTGAACGATGCCATGCTGACTGCCGAGAACGTATTTTCTGACGATATTCCACTGATTCGAGAAACGGCCGGAGAGATCCAATTCTTCAATATTTTCAATGGCACGGCAACCCAACTCTCGACTTTTACGAACGAAACCTCGTATCCACTATTCACACTTGGCAACAAGAAAATCCTTACCAAGCGTACCGTCCGGCTTGGTGCAAATACGCATTACGAAATCTGCGTTGCCGACAAGAGCAATCCAAATGGCGTGGTGATTGCCGGCGACGTTGAGTATTTGTTCGTACCAGTGATGAACGAAAACAAATCCAAAGTTGCATATATAACCTCTGCCCACCTGGACCCGACCGGGCATTCGCGATTGGTATGCGTCGATATTCACGGCGAGAATCTCGAGGTTTTGGGCAACGGCTTCATCAATTGCCCTACCAATTCTGGAAGCATTTCGTGGTACGAAAATCGAAGCAAATCAATAAACAAGATTGCAGGAATCAAAAGCAACCAGATCACTGTCCTGGACCTCGTAACGAAATCCGAAACGGCGATCACATCTGACGATTCGAGTAAAGCGAATCCCACATTCTCTTCGAACGGCGATAGAATTGCTTTCCTTGGCAGTTCGAAGTACATTCAGGTTGTGGACTGCAAGACAAAAGATGTAATTATTTATTACACAATACCGAAAGATTATTCAATAATAAACCGAATTGTGTGGTCGAACGACGATAGGTATCTTGCAGTATCAATGAACAAGGCCAATTCGACCGGGTCGCAGATCGTGCTTATCGATTTGCTGACGAAGGACTGGTTCGTCGTCGATACCAATTCGAGCTACGCCGTATTCTATTGAATCGGCATTTGACAAAAAATGTCATTGCGCCTGTCAGCTCTTTATTAGTCTTTTGCAGCCGGCCGGTCAAGGGCAAACCAAAACGGCCTATTCATACTGAAATGTCCCCTCTTGGATGAATAGGAATTTGGATTAGTGAAGAAATGCTTCCCCGCATAGCAGTCGAAGCATTTTACTCACACACGCATAGCACAAAGGAACCCATTGCTACGATGAAGAATCGAACAATGGGTTCTTTTCGTTCCGGCAATCAAATGCCATCGGCAATTTAGGCAAGGGAATTGTAACAATGAGAGTGTGCGTTGGTTGAAATATTGGAATCTTACCGGAAAACGCCCTCTTTCGGCTTAATGTATTCCTTTGAAAAATTACGACTTGGACAGCGCACCCCGAAACATCGGGAAGGATTGTCAACAGTGCAAGGATGCACGGCCATGATAAGTGCAAACAATAATATTAGCCAATCGAGCGATCGCTTTTCGACACTGACCGATAGTAGCCAGACGAAATCCGGTGATAAGAACTCGTTTGCTGTCAAAATGGATAAAATTCTAAAAAAATACAAAAAAACAAACGACGATATCATTCGGAACCAACGAGAAGCTCAGCTACGAACAGACAAAGCAGCCGTCGAGGAGGAAACCAGCGAGGCCGCACGCATCGCAATGGCTTTCATCTCGGGCGACAGTTCCGGAGCCGATTTCTCATCGGCCGATTCGCAATCGAGTTCGGACGAACTCAGCTTCGAGGAAATTTCCAAATCCGTCAAGAGCGATATTAACCAACTGGCCGCTTCAGAGGCGTCAGCGAAAACTGCTGATAAATCGAGTGGCGAAGTTGCCGAAATTGGTGAAGTAATAACAGATCCTTTGTCGGCAATATCGGCCTTCGGAACGGTTACGGCATCGGCTATGAATAAAGTAACCGAACTTGCCGCAACCGAACAAACTCCATCGGACATTCTCGAGAAAATCGCTCAGCTGTTTGGCCAGGGTGTTGAATCTTCGGAGGATCAGAAAAAAGGGAAAAGCGAATCAGTTAGTACCGAAGCCACTCAAACTACTCAAGCAACAGATACAACATCTGAAAAACCGCAGTCCTCGGGTGGAATCAAACTCAAGGACTTGGAGCGAATACTTAACGATACGGGCTTCGGAAAGTTGAATATATCGGCCGACAAAACAGAGAAGACTACGGCAGACGTGGCCACGGGAAGGCAATTGCCAAACGTAACATTCAAAATACTAAGCGACAAAAGCCAAGCCACTGCCGAGAAGGCTGGCACAACCGAATCCAAAGCCACAACGGCCGAAGGTGAACGATCGGTTACGGACACAACGGTGGCCAAACAAACATTGGCCGAATCCGCCAAGGCGGCAACGCCGAGCAAATCGACATCAGAAAGCAACGATAATGAATCAGCCTCTGCCGAGGGTGCTAATATTAGCACATCCAAGGCGAATAATCTGAAAAGTGAGAATAATAACCTGCAATTTTCGGCCGGGAACCACGAAAATGGCAGCCCGAACGCAGAGGCAAAATTAAATTCGAAGAAATTATCCACAACCGATGCGATCGCCCAGCAGCAAGTATCGCAGCTGAAAAGCGAAGCGATTGCGGAGAATATTCAAAAAACGCAAGAACTTAAAGATGTCGATATAAAGGAAGTAGCTACGAGGATTTTCGACACGGTCAGAAATACGGAAAGCAATTCGACAAACAGGCTAAACATGACGCTGACGCCCGATTCTCTTGGCACTTTAATTGTTGAAGTGGCTGTAGAGGGCGACGCGGCTCGTATCTCGATCAAAGCCGAAACGCAGGACGCGGCAAAGGCAATCGAGGAACAAATGCCGCTTTTGAAAGAAAAATTAGAGGCTCAGGGCCTGAAGCTCGAGCAAGCCGAAGTGAGCCACTATTCTCGGAACGACTCGGCCGGACAGTCTTTCTCCCGCGACAAGGAACGCCGCGAGGACAACCAACTGCGCCGCGAGTTTATCCGCTCATCGGGCAGGACGGACGAAGCCCTGCATGAAGACCAGGACTAAATGGAATTAGTACGCCTACCGCACGCGGGGGAAATCGCGATTGCACCAAACATGGACGTTCGAAGCAACAGCAATAGCGGTATGGTGGTTTTGCACACTCAACAAGGAGGTTGAACTACAATGTCAACAGCAGTATCAAGCGCAACAGCGGCTTCCTCTGCGTCGTCAGCATCGACGTCGAAGTCCAAAACGCTCGAAGGCCGAGATGAATTTCTGAAATTGCTGACTTATCAGCTCAAAGCACAGAATCCTCTTTCGCCCACGAGCAACCAGGACTTTACCGCCCAGCTTGCCCAATTCTCGCAATTGGACATCCTGACGGACATGCGCAAGTTATTAGAGGAACAATCCACAGAGAACCAAACCCTTTCGCAAACCATCTCGAACACGGCTCTTCCGGGCCTGATTGGCAAATCGGCAAAAGTTTTATCATCGAAATTTGCTATCGATGGCGAATCAAATGCCAAACTTGGTTACAAACTCAATTCGACTGCTTCGGCGGGCGAAATCGTAATCAAGAATTCTGCCGGCGTTACCGTTCGCGAAATCAAACTCAGCGGCACAGACCTTAGCTCTGGCGACCACGAATTCGCTTGGGACGGCAAAGATGCCGATGGGAACACTCTTCCGGCCGGGAAATACACCTTCGCGGCAAACATGACGGAAAGCGATGGTTCATCGACGGATGCTGATTGCTACACATTCGGTACGATTCAATCGGTTCGTTTCACTTCCGACGGTACGAAACTCGTTATCGGCGGCGAAGAAATGCAACTATCTGACGTTACCGACATATCGACAAACAGCTAAACTATTCGGGGAGATTTGACAATGCCGGAAATTAACGGAATATCGATACCTTTCATGCCAATTGGCGGGGCTGCCGAACTGAAACGGCCCAGCAACGCCACTCAGGATGTGCAGGCGACGGGCGCGAAATTCGGCGATATTTTTAGCGAAGAGCTAAGCAAAGTAAAATTTTCGCAGCACGCCCAAACCCGCCTTTCGAGCAGGGAAATCACGCTCACCGACGAAGACTTCTCGCGGCTGAGCGACGGAGTGGGGCGCGCTTCGGAAAAGGGTGCAAACGAATCGCTAATTTTGGTCGATGACAAAGCGTTCATCGTCAGCGTCCCGAATAGGACTGTTATCACAGTGGTGGACAAGCAAAGCATGGAATCGAACGTGATCACAAACATCGATTCGGCTGTGCTTGCCTGATTGAAAACTAAATTCAGCCGGACCAAAAGGAGCTTGAAATATAGTACTTCAGATTGGCATTATGGCTTCAATCCTTGGCGATTCGCTCATATTAGTGAGGGAAACACAAGAGGAAATGGACATTCGGTGCGCAATGGACAGCCCAAGACCAAACACCGAATCGTCCGTGGGCGGAAACCCGAATTGAGGCCAGACTTATTTGGGGCTGAGGATACTCTTTTTGCAATTGAAAATGGATTTCACACGCAAAGAGGCCCCAGCCGGACAAGTCAATTGACAATCAGAATAAAGTACAACCCAAGAATTCCCAAGGAAGCTGAAAACAAATGGGATCGGTTCCGATCGACTGACGAACCGATCCCGAGCTAACCAGTAGCATTGCCCTCCGGGGAAAATGCTGCACGAGACTAACTGTACGGAAACAATAAGAAACCATGGAGGGTTTTATTATATGGCTTTGACTCGATCTCTATCAACGGGTTCCGGTGCGCTGCAAGCCCAACAGCGCAATTTCGACGTCATATCGAATAACTTGGCCAATACCAACACGACCGGTTACAAAGCAAGCAGAACGAACTTTGTCGATCAGCTTTCGCAAGTGATGAGCTATGGCTCGTCGCCCGATGCGCAGGGCGGCACTGGCGTCGGGGGGACAAACCCCACTCAAATCGGTTTAGGTGTCGGTATTGGATCGATTACGATGAATATGACCGAAGGAACTATTGAAACCACAGACAGACCTTTGGACATGGCGCTAAATGGCGACGGCTATTTTATCTACAACGAGAACGGACAACAAGTCTATTCACGCGACGGAGCCGTTACGCGCGACAAAGCAGGAAATCTTGTGGACTCCAATACGGGAGCTTTCCTACAGGGCTACAACGTCCAAGTCGATGCAAATGGAAGAATCCTTAAAGATGCAGACGGAAATAATATCCTTAATAGATCAATGACCAATGTTACTGTCCCGAATAGCGTGATTTCGCCACCGCACCAAACCGAAAACGTTACGATTAGCGGAAACCTGAATGCAGACGCGGAAACAAGCGCAACCCGACAGACAAGCATTAGCATCTATGACAACCAAGGAGCGACAAAATCGCTGAACCTGACGTTCACGAAAAGCGCAACCGCCAACGAATACACAGTTTCGGCCACGCTGAACGGCAAATCAGTCGCAATGAGCGCCACGACTGTCAAATTCAATACAGACGGCACGCTGAACACACCGCTCAGCCTGACGATCACAGGCGCCGCACTGAACACTGCCACCGGCACCACTTCGTTCGACACGAGCAAATCCTTGGCAATCAAATTGGCCGATGCAAATTCGTTGACCAGCGGACTGACGCAATACGCAATGTCCAGCACGGCCACCCTTTCGCAACAGGACGGCTACGAGGCCGGTTCGCTGAACGACCTTTCGGTGGACAAAGAAGGCAAGATCATCGGAGCGTTCTCGAATGGCCAATCCGAAGTGCTCGGGCAGGTGGTAATTGCAAAATTTGCCAATCCGGCCGGACTGATGAAGGAAGGCGACAACTTCTTTTCGGTCTCTCCGAACAGTGGCGCAGCGGTCATCGGTACGGCAGGCGAAATATTTCCATCGACGAGCATACTCGGCAATGCGCTCGAAGCATCGAACGTGGACCTGACCGAAGAGTTTACTAACATGATCACCGCCCAACGCTCTTTCGAGGCAGCCTCGAGGATCGTAACGGTGAGCGACCAGTTGCTTCAGGAGACCACAAACCTGAAACGCTAGACTGATTAGTTAATTAGCTGATTAGCTGATGTGATAATGTGATGATTACTCGTAGGACGACTGTAAGTCGAGCTACGAGAAAAAACTACCACTTGCGTATAAACCAGACATGCCACACCTCGGAGATGTGGCATGTCTTCGTTTACATACATTCTTTTTCACCTCCCCGTCACTCGAGAGGCTCACGAAGTCCACGCCTCTCGAGACGTGGTTATTCATGTTCAACCCCTTCGGGGTTGATTCATTATCAAATAAAAAGGAGAGGTTCGGAACCCGCCTCTACACCTTCTCAAGTAGAAAGTTGCAAGTAGAAGAGTTGACTTGCTACTTGCAACTATCATCAGCACATCAGCACATCAACTATTTACCTTCGATTTCGTCGGCTAGGTGTTTGGCCGGATAGATCGTGCGGAGAGCTGTCATGATGAACGCCGGATGCACTGCCAGCGTGCGATTGCTCTCGCCGTCGTAGATGAAATCGCCGAGCAAACTCTCGATATTGCCATCGAAAACCAATCCAATCAATTCGCCTTCGCGGCTGATCATAGGCGAACCGGAATTGCCACCGACCACATCGTTCGAGGCAACAAAGTTGACAGGCGTCGAAAGGTCGATCGAAGACATTTTCGAGGAAAGGCTGTTCGGAATGATGAAATCGCCCACATTTCCGAACGAAGCCGAACGGTCAAAGAGGCCGTAGAGAGTTGTTTTATATGGCGCAATTGTCCCGTTCATTTTGTATCCCTTAGCGGCGCCATAGCTAAGGCGGAAAGTGAAAGTGGCGTCGGGATAGAGATTCTTTCCATATACTGCGAAGCGGGCCTTTGCAATTCTCTGGGAAGCGGCCGAAATCTGGGATTCGTATTCTTTCTTGAACTCCTCGGAATGCGCGTTGATCAGCGGTTTCATTTCGATTGCTTTGCGCAGCATTGGGTCGTCCGATCCGAGAATGGCATCGGCGCCGCCTTCGATAAGTTTTTTACGGAATTCGGGGTCGTCCAGTTTGGTGCCGCCGATTATTTCTTTGGCCAACGCTTCGGGAGTTTTGCCGGCGAGAAGTTTCGCCAAGAACTCGTCATTCTTGCCAACTTCTTTCAGCGCCAGGTTCAGCATTCCGCTCATTGTTGCGATTTCGAGATCTTTATAGATCGGAGCGGGCGAGAGCAAGTAGAATTTCAGCTCTTCAAGCTCGAAATCGTGGAAACCGGCTTTCCTTTCGTCGTCTGGTTTCGCAATTTCGTTTGCATACTCGGCCATTGTCTGCGCAATCGATGCCAGCCCGGAGTACATATTATATGAAAGTGAATTTCTTTTCAAGTTAGCTTTTTGCTTTTCGAGCAGTTCTTCGATGTCTTTCCATACGCTACCGAATTCTTTTTGCAGTTCGGGATTGGCGGCCACGAGGCGCATGAACTCTTGTTCTTCGGCTTTCTTCCGGTTCAGGATTTGTTCGTTGAGCAAACCTTGGTACGCGCCGGCGCGGGCCTTGCGGGAGTTCTCGAGCATCATTATTTCGTCCAAGGCGCGGCGACGCTGTTCTTCGCCCAGTTTGGAGTATTCGCGGGCGATTCGTATGCGTTCGTCAATTATTTTGAGCGACAGCGGAGACGAGAAATCGCGAGAGTAGATCAGTTGGGCGTACGTGCTCGAGCGGCGCGTGTGGCCGGGATTGCCCATCACGATCGTAAGGTCGTTTTCCTTTGGCCCAGCCAGATTCCACTTCAAGAAGTTAGCCGAATTGAGCGGTTTCCCGTTTTCATAGACCCTGAAAAGCGTGAAATCCAAGTTCCAGCGTGGGAATGTGAAATTGTCGTAATCCCCACCGAAATACGCCAGGGCGCGTTCGGGCGCCATAACCAAGCGGACGTCAGTATATTTTTTGTATTTGTATAGCCAGTATTCGCCTCCGTTATAGAGGTTGACAACGTCGGCGCGTTGCGATTCGTCGCCGGCATTTTCGTGTTCGATTTTGCCGATCATTTCGCGACGAGCCTTTAGCGCTTCGGATTTGTCCATTTCCTTCGTTGCTGCGCCAATAACCCTATCGGTAACGTTTTCCATAGAAATAAGCACGTTCACCTCGAGGTCTGGGCATTTGATTTCCTGATCGCGAGTGGCAGCGACAAAGCCGTTTTCCGCATAATTATGCTCGGGCGAGCTTAGCTTTTGCAATTGGTCGAAGGCCACGTGGTGGTTCGTCAGGACCAAACCGTCCTTGGAGGCAAACGAACCGCTTCCACCGTTCATAAACCTGACGCACGAAAGCCGCGCATGGTCCAACCACTCCTGCGATGGAGCGAAATTATACTTTTCTTTCATTTGTTTCGTCGGCGGATTGTCCAATGTCCACATTCCCTCATCGGCCCACAAGTTGGCGGCGAAGGCCAGGGCGAGTAATGCGGCAAAAACCATTCTTTTCATAAATCACCTCATACTTAATAAATCTTTTATGTGATATAACGAATAAACTCGTTAATCATTTCCATAGAGTTAGAGGCTTTAAGCAATTTTTAGTTTCAACTTAAATCCACTTAGAGAAAAATCAATATGTAACATTTCGGATACATCGGATCACATACTATCGAAATGAGAAATAATATTTCGATTTTGGTAATTTATTATGCCATCATCGTCAAATTCTTCTATTTCATTCTGTTGCAACAGCATTTGTTTATTAATAGTGTTTCCGAAATATACTTTCGGCCAGTATCGTAGTTTTCTATCACCATTTTGGATTGAATATGAAAATATCCGCCATTCCTCTACTATTCTTGCTCTCTGTTCTCAATATTTGCAATGCAGAAGACAATCCCACATCGAACAACAAGCCGATCTATTCGGTGAAAGCAGAAGTTAAAGAAATACGAAACCGCACTTTGGAGTGCAAAGTCAGGAACCATACCGTACTGATCGACCAACCGGAGAGCTTCGGTGCGGACGACAAGGCCCCCACCCCGCCCGAGATGCTCGCCATTTCGCTCGGAGGGTGCGTGGCCTCCACCATGCAATTCGTGGCCGCTCAGAGGAAAATCGAAGTGAAGGACATCCGCGTCGTCGTGGAGGGCGATATCGACTACACCACAGCCTTGGGCATGTGTTGCTCCGACCGCAGCGGCTTTAGCGGTTTCAAGATCAAAATCAGTTTCGATTCGAAATTGACCGACAAAGAAAAAACTGAGTTTATTGATAATGTGTTCAAAATCGGAGCCGTGATTGATAACATCATTAACACAACTCCAGTAAAATATGAAATAACCAAATAACCGGGTGCAAATATGTACGAGAATAAGCTTAAATCCTTAGCCGTAATCGCGCTTTATGCCTTCATGCTTTGCTATGCAACTTCTTCTGCCCTATCGTGTTCGCCCGCGGTCGATAGCAGTTTTGTATTGAACGGGACGACTGTTCGGACGTTCCCCGATGGCCTTTTCGGGTCGAATTGCTACGTGGTGCACAACGACGGCGAAGCGGTCATCATCGATGCAGGAGTGGACCCGTCTCCTGTGGCCGAATATATTTTTTCGAAGAAACTTTACGTCAAAGCAATTATTCTGACACATACACACGTTGACCATGCGGTGATGGCGCCCAACATGGCTGAGCTTTTCGAGGCACCCATAGTGGTTCATGCTCTCGATACTAACCATTTGCATTATTACACAAAAGAGGTCATCAACGACTTGTTGAACAATGGAGGCCTGCCGGAATCGTACCTGCCACAGCTAAAAAAGTACGTTAATATGAAATTTGATATTATTATTTCCAACGATACAGACATCAGGGTCGGCCGGGAGCACGTCAAAATCAAGCACACGCCTGGGCATTCGGCGGGATCCGAGTGCGTGTTAGTGGGCGACTCCATGCTTTTCTCGGGAGATATATTTGTATTTGAAAGTTTGGGCAATGCCGGATTCGACACAGGAGACGAGAACGAGTTCAAACGCACGCTCGAAAATTTTATACTCAAGAATAGCGATGCGATCAATGTTTTCCAAGGTCATGGCAAGCGAATAGTGCTCTCGGACATGAAGGCGTTAATAAGCCAGAGAATTTCAAAATCCGAATAATCATATTATATACATCTTCTTTTTATCAATTACGATTCATTTTATCACCAACGAACAACCCGAGGCGATAGGGGGCACTGTACGCGAAGTGCCCCCATCCAACGCGCACATCGAGAGGCAATTGATTAGCGCGATTATATCGTTGTAACACCAATTATTTCGGTAACAATTGGCGTTTTTTTGCGTTATTGATACTGTTGGTTTTTCAAAAAAGGAGATAATATGAATCTTAAAGCTTATGCAGGTGATTTATTCCTTTCCGGTTTTAACTGCGCACAGGCCGTCGCCGGGGCTTTTGCCGACACGATGAACGCTGAGGAAAACACTTTATTTCGCGCCGCAGCGGGTTTCGGTGCCGGAATTGGCCGAATGCAACACACATGCGGAGCCGTCTCGGGCGCGCTTATCGTCATTGGTTTGCGTTTCGGGCGCGGCTCGGAGGACGACCCAGTCGAAATGAAAGAAACTACATACAACAAGGCCAAGGAATTTGTAACGCGCTTCGAGGAGCGAATGGGGTCTATTGTATGCCTGGATTTGGTCGATGGCATTCGCACAAGCACGCCCGAAGGCCGCGCAGAATTCATCGAAAAAAAATATCCCGAAAAGGTATGCGCTCCGGCTGTCGTTTCCGCCATAGAAATATTGGAAAATATGCTCGCTGAAGCCGGAAAGTAGGCTTATATCATTTACTATTTGAATTCGGGTGTATTTGTCATTCCCTCGAGAAGGCGGGAATCTCCTATTTTTTCTGTTTGTTACTTATTTCTCAAAGCGAATAATTATTCTTCCGTCACCCAGGAGATGATATTATCCCCCCCCAAACGCAGACTGCCCGGCTACGAGTGCCGGGCAGTCTGTTTGATT
>CAZSWR010000095.1:0-12552 GCA_964610885.1 uncultured Hyphomicrobiales bacterium
CTGATTAGATGATGTGGTGATAATAGTTGCAAGTAAAAAGGTAAAAGTAGCAAGTCCAAGACAAGTTGTAGGGGCTCAAAATTTTGAACCCCTACTTGTAACTTTCTACCTGAAAAAATGTGTATGGGCGGGTTCCAAACCCGTACGAGATTAGTTAATGTGTTGATTACTCGTATGACGACTGCGAGTCGTGCTACGAGAAGAAAATGCAATTGCATATAAACCAGACGTGCCACACTTCGGAGGCTGTTGAAATATTATTTTTCTGGAAGCAGTGGGGCTTGCCCCACTGTGTATCTCGCGGTAAGTCATTGAAATATCGACAAATCCCCCTACCCTGCTTTTTCAAAGGGGAAAAAATTTTACAATCGCGTAATACGCTGATAATATTAGAGATAGGAACATACTTGAACCCACGGGTTAACTCGTGGATTGGCTGTTCGATACAATTTCAACAGCTTGTTAGGAGGTGCGGCACGTCTTGAGTATCTACCATCCGAGGCTTCAAGCACTCAGACTCAAACGAAGATGCGCAGTTCAATACGAACTAAGATGAATTCTCAAGCAACTGTAGAACAAGTGTATTAGACACCAGAAAACAAAAAACTCCTGCTCGGAGTGTATGCGTCTCGGGCAGGAGTTTCGAATATGTATTGTCGTGATTATATGATGCTGACGACTAAATCGTAGGCAACAGCAATCGGGTCGAGTATTTCTTTGATTTGCGCGTAGATTTCGTGTATGTCGCCCATTCCGTCGATTCGCCGAGCTAATTTTTTCTTTGTATAGTATTCAATCAATGGTTTTGTTTGGTTGTTGTATATACGCAAACGGTTTTGTATCGGGCCTTCGGTGTCGTCGAGCCTTTGCACAAGTTCGCCGCAACCAAGGTCGCAAAGCCCGTCGGCTTTCGGAGGATTGTATATCAAATGGTATGATTTGCCACAAACGGGGCATGTGCGGCGCGCGGTCAGCCTGCGGACCAATTCGTCCTCAGGCACTTCGAGCACGAGCACGCAATCCAGTTTTTGTTTGATTTGGACCAGCATTCGGTCGTATTCCTCGGCTTGCCGCACTGTGCGCGGGAAGCCATCGAAGACGTAGCCCTTCTGGTAGCGGTGGCGTGTCATTTCATTTTTAATTACTTCGATGATAAGATCATCAGGGACCAGCTGGCCGGTTCGCATGGATTCGGCAGCTTGCAGCCCCAATTCGGTTTTCTGCGCGACGTTAGCACGCAGCAGGTCCCCAGTGGACAATTGCACAATGCCGTAGTCCCTGCAGATATTTTCGGACTGTGTCCCCTTACCTGCTCCTGGAGGCCCCAAGAAAATGAGTTTCATTTCGATTCCTCGATTTGAATATATGTGTTTGAAAAATAATTATTTGCTATTCCAATTAAAAAAACGTAATTTATTGCTCGATACCTTTTTTCTCGCCAAAGTACAAAATATATATTTGAACCAGTTAAATATATGATTAAATTTGAAATAAAAAAAATATAATTTAAGTTTAATAATTATGGGCAAAAACAAAAAGAAAACTCGCAGTTCGTACCGCACTCCGCCGGGCACGGTTCAATTCATTGGCACTCAAAGAATGGACGCGCCTCGTATTGAACTTATCGAATATAATTCCCACGATTCGCGCAGCTGCGAAAACCCATCGGTCGAGGATTGTTGCAAATTCAACGATGAATATATCTCTTGGTTGGAAGTCAAGGGGCTGCACGAAGTGCGCATAATCGAAACAATCGGGCAAAAACTTGGAGTGCATCCGCTGATACTCGAAGACGTCGCCAACACGGAACACTATCCGAAAATTGAATTCTTCGACAAATATATCTACACCGAACTGAAGCAACTGTTTTTCGACCGCTCCAAGCTCGAGCTGGCCACCGAACAGGCAAGTTTCCTGCTTGGCCCTTCGTATGTCGTCTCGTTCCTCGAGAGCGACAGCGAAATATTTTCGGAAGTCAAAGACCGAATACTCAACAAAAAAACAAAAATAGGCACCCGCGGCGCGGACTACCTAAATTACTCTCTAATCGACGCGGTTATCGACAATTATTTTATCGTTACCGACGAAATCGGCGAAGAGTTAGAGCTGCTCGAGGAGGAAATTGTCGAATCGCCCTCGCCGGCCTCGCTCAAAAGGCTGCACTCGCTCCGCCGCGTACTGATCCAAATCAGGAAAGCCGTGGCGCCGCTCCGCGAAGTCGTCAGGAAATTCGAAATACTCGAAACGGAACTCATCAGCGACCAGACGAACCTCTACTATCGGGACCTGTACGACCACACAGTGCAGATACTCGAATCGGTGGAGACTTACCGGGACACCCTTTCGGCCCTGCTCGACGTTTACCTTTCGAGCACGAGCAACCGGCTCAATTCAGTTATGAAAGTGCTGACCGTGATCTCCACAATTTTCATACCACTTACGTTTATCGCCGGCGTCTATGGCATGAATTTCCGCATTATGCCCGAGCTGGAATGGGAATATGGCTATGCCTTTGTTTGGCTCGTAATGGTCTTGGTTGCCGGAGGAATGTTGGCCAATTTCAAGAGAAGACGCTGGTTCTAAGTTACCAGCACGTGGATTAGCTG
Organism: uncultured Hyphomicrobiales bacterium; assembly: GCA_964610885.1. Classification (GTDB taxonomy): domain Bacteria; phylum Bacteroidota; class Ignavibacteria; order Kapaibacteriales; family UBA2268; genus CAZSWR01. The sequence continues at coordinate 2,607 of CAZSWR010000095.1, forward strand.
ATGAGCTGATGTGATGATGTGGTGATGCGGGGGAATGCTTTTAGGCGAAAATGCCTGGAGTGTGATATAGCGCAAGCCCGGTTGCGCGCAGAAAATACTTTTTCTGGCAGGCTCTTGTTGCATTGGCGAATGAAAAAATGGCAGCATTTTCCTTGCTCCAGATATTAGATTTTCGGAATGTGGAAAAGTTCTTTGCAGTTTGGCAGTGCTTAGTTAATTTTGTTGGTTATTGTTGAACGAAATAATTAATACAATTATCTATCGAAGAATATGAAAAAATCTGCAAAGTTGATGACAGTTTCCGAAAGGCTTGATTTAAAGAAAACCAATCCCGGGCTTTATTATTACAAGTGCGTGATGAGGGGGAAGTGGTTCGTTATTGCCTGCGTCCTATTGACGACGTTGATATCTGTCTTCTATGCCCTTCAAATGCCGAATTGGTACGCCTCGTCGATGAGCGTCGTGCCGCCGGCAAACAACAGTGGCTCTTCTATTAGCGGAATTACAAGCGCTTTGAAAGATATTGGGTTGACGTCGAAACTCGGCTCGAAAGGTGGCGATACATACACTCTCGGCGTCTTTTTCGAGAATCGGACGATTAAAGACAGCATTATCAAGATGTTCAACCTGGCAGATGAATACGAAATACCCGAATCCGAAATTTCATTGCTTAGGGCCGCATTCGCCGACAATATCAACGTCGGAAGCGAGGAATTTGGAAACTACATCATAAAAGTATGGGACAAAGACCCAGTCAAGGCTCGTGACATGGTGAACAAATACTTCGAGCTGGTGTCGAACTTGGCCCTGAAGGTCTTCACTCAGGAATCCCGATTGAACAGGGAGAACTTGGAGCGGAGATTGGCCCAAACCGATTCGATTCTCGAAGTGATATCGAAAGAAATCGCTGCTTACTCCTCTCGGACAGGAGTCGTCCAACCGGTCGAACAGGCCAAAGCGTTCAGCCAAATGATTTCCGAACTGGCAGCCCAGCAAATCAAAGAAGAGATTAATCTATCGATACTCCAGAAACGCTATGGCGATAATGATTCGTACTATATGCTCCAGAAAAAAGTTGTCGATGAACTGAAAAACCAAATTCGCAAGGCAAAAAACGAACCCGGCGTCTTCGGATCGTTGACGTTCAAAAATGCAACAGAGCTATCCGTGGAATATTTACAATTGCAGGCCCAATTCGAAACGTTTACGAAAGTTAAAGCGTTCGTGGTGCCAATGCTCGAAGAGGCCCGATTGAACGAGAGCAAAAATGCTCAAACATTTATCATACTCGATTCCGCCCTCGTCCCGGACAAAAAAGACCGCCCCAAAAGGAGCATTATTGTTTCCGGTTCGGTGGCTTCAAGTTTGATTCTATCAATAATGATTGCATTGTTCTGGGGTGTGTTCTCAGACTTTAGGAAATCCGAGAAGGAATAGGTTTGCGCAAAGCATTAAGAAATATTGCGGATTATCTTTCGGCCAACAGAAATGCGATATTGCTGTCTGTTGTGGCTGCTCTTTTCCTGCTTGCGCTCGAAAATTTCGAATTGACGAACAGTCTCCAACTGATTTTGGCCTGTGGGGTTGCCGGTTTATTGTTTTTTGTATTGTTTGCTTTCAATCCCAAATTATGGCTTTATTTTTCTGCTGCATCGGTCGGACTGTTTATCCGCGGCGGAACGGATGGCGTCAGTCCCGGCGACGTCGTTTTCACTCTGACCTTTGCCGTTATGAACGTCTTATGGCTTTGCTGGATGCTGTTCGTTCGGAAAGAAAAAATAATACGAAATTCAGGCGATTTCCTCATTCTGGTGTTCTTTGGTGTTCTTCTGATCAATTCGATTAGCATTGTCGAAAATGATGTTTCTTTTGTCAAATGGCTAAGTGTTTACATAATACTTGTTAACATATTGTTCTATTTCCCGCTCAGGCACTATATCAGAACCAAATTCGACCTAAAAATAATCTTGTTCTGTTTCCTTATATCAGCATTAGTGCTCACATTCGAGGAGTTTCGTTACTATCGCGACAATTCAATCGCCGGCGCTGTAATGGCGTATCAGTTGGCATTCAAATCGCACATGAATCAGTTGGTATTTGTTGTGTCCTCGGTTGGTGCGCTCATGGTCGGCATCAACTCGACCAATCGGATAGTAAGGTATTTGTTGATTATCGTTGCCGTAGCGACTTTGGGCGCGCTTTTGGTGGGATTTGCCCGATCTTTTTGGTTATGCTACGCTCTTGCGCTGTTCGTTGCTGTTTTTATTTTGCGTAAAGAGATACGGAAAAGGTTTATACTATACATGATGATAATGGTCATCGGCACTGTTGGATTCGGCGCAGTAACGCTCAAAGAGAAGGCTAAGTACTTCTTCTTCATGGTTGGTAGCATGTTCGAATCCGCAACAAAAGTAAAAACGGACGGGTCGCTTCAGTATAGAAAATATGAATTCGATGGATGCAAAACAGAAATTGCAAAGCATCAGTATTCCGGTTCCGGTATCGAGGCCAAATTCCGTTTTCTGTATTTATCAGCAAAGGATCCGTACTATACTTATGTCCGCTCGCCGCACAATTCATACTATTATATGGCTTTCGTGATGGGCATTCCGATGGCAATTTGTTTCCATGGATTCCTCGCATTCTATTTACTCAAGATATTAAAATATGCTTGGCTCTCAAAAGATCATTACTTTAGGGCATACTCCATGATCGCTATCGCCGGGCTGATGACATTATTAATTACTAGTACCATAACATCGATATTTTTACAGCGCGATGCCGCCGTGGTGGCTGCATTGTGCATTTTCTTGGCTTCGAGAGTCGAAGAAGAATATAAAAAATCGAAGGATTTATCATCCGAGGCTGGACAATGGCAACTAAACGCACAATTGACATAAACCCTGATTTCGCTTCCAAATCCAGAGAAGTCATCCTCAAGGCATTCATTTTCTGCCTTGCGGCTGTTTTTATCGTGAGATTGGGATATTTGCAGATCATCAAAGGAACCGAATATAAACGGGAGAGTACGGCCCAGGCCATCAAAGAAGAAACCGTTGACCCGTTCCGCGGAAATATTTACGACCGCAACGGAATGCTGCTCGTGCACAACGAACCTGCCTTTACCGTTACTATCACGTTCAACGACTACCGGCGGAATCCGGCAACGCACGAACTGCTCGCGTCGATCATGGGCATGGACACCTCCAGCCTCTCGGACTATTTCCAGCGTTTCAATTCCGAATCCAAATTCAGGCCCACGAAAGTCTTCAAAGACCTTGACTTCGCCAAACTGGCCCTCATCGAGGAATATAGCGAATTCCTGCCGGGCGTCGATATCATTACCGAGTCCAAACGGCTTTTCAACGATCGCGTAAGGCTTTCCCACCTGATCGGATACACAAGGGAAATCAATAAAACTGAATTAGATAAAATTATCGACAAAGTTAAGAAAGAAGTCGAAAAATCCAAGACGCCCGTGCTTGGCAAGGATTTCGAGGATTTGGTATATTACCGCAATGGCGACATTATCGGCAAAACCGGCATCGAAAAGACTTACGAAAAAAGCCTGCGCGGCACTAAAGGTATCAAATACGTCGCCGTGAACCATACAGGCATGAAGATCGCCCGCTTCGACGACGGCCGCAAAGACGACCCCGTCCACAATGGCTTCGATATGAACCTGACTATCGACATACGCCTGCAGGAATTGGCCGAGGCAAGAATGAAAGACCGCCGCGGAGCCGTTATCGCGATCGACCCGAGAAATGGGGAAATACTTGCATTCGTCAGCGCGCCGGACTACGACCTGAAAAGCTTTTCCGGCCGCGTAACGAAGGATGTTTATCAATCGCTCACTTTCGACGAGAGCAAACCACTCTTCAATCGAGCCGTCATGTCGAAATATCCTCCGGGATCCACTTGGAAGATGCTCGTCGCCATCGGTGCTCTGCAAGACAAGATACTTGACCCGAATTCCACCATTGCCTGCGGCGGCTCGTTCCAATACGGTGGCCGTTCCTATGGTTGCCACGGCGCCCACGGTTCTGTGAACGTGGTTAAGGCCATTCAAGCCTCCTGCAACGTGTTTTTCTACAAGCTTGGGCTGAAACTTGGACTGGCCCGCATGAACTACTACGCCCACATGTTCGGCTTCGGCGAAAAAACAAATGTTGACCTGCCCGACGAAAGCAAAGGATTCTTCCCCTCGCCCGAATGGGTTACTAAAAAATTCGGCCAGGGCGCAATTAACGGACGCTTGGTGAACTATGGCATCGGCCAGGGCGAAATCGGCGTTACGCCAATACAAATGGCGGTGTACGTGTCCGCCCTTGCAAACAAAGGCTTCATCGTGCAACCGCACACAGTCAAATCTGTCTATAACCCGGCCTCGGGCATGTTCGAGGATTTGGAATTCAAAACTCGCGAATTGCCAATCGATAAAAGGGTTTTCGATATTGTCCGCAAGGGTATGTTCGACGTAGTCAATACGCCCGGCGGTACAGGATCTGTGGCAAAAGTGCCCGGCTACGCAGTCAGCGGCAAAACCGGAACGGCCCAGAACCCGCACGGCAAGGACCACTCGTGGTTCATTAGCTTCGCCCCGTTCGACAATCCACAGATTGCCGTTATTGCCATCGTCGAGAATGCGGGTTTCGGTTCGGCTGTCGCTGCGCCAATTTGCCGCGACGTCATCGAAGCATTTTTCTATCCTGACAAAAATAAACGCCCTTCGTCTGCCCATGCAATGCCGGACGATGCCACAAGCGAGGATTAATACTAACGGAAACAAAATGAAAAATAACATAAAAACGCCAGGCAAAGTGGCAGTCGTAACTCTTGGCTGTAGCAAAAATGTTGTCGATTCCGAGCGAATACTCGGCGCCCTTCGGGCAAGCGGCGTCAAAACAACCCAAGACGCCCGCCAAGCAAACACTTTGATCATCAATACTTGCGGCTTCATCAAGCCCGCCAAGCAGGAAAGCATTCAGGCAATTATGGAGGCCGTCGGGCTGAAGCAAGATGGTGCCATCAGGAATATCATCGTTACCGGATGCCTTTCCGAACGCTACCACAGCGAACTCGAAGAGCAAATCGAAGGCGTCGATGCTTTCTATGGTATCAACGCCGAAGCCGACGTGGTGCGGTTGCTCTCCGCCGGCCAAATCTCGGAACTCCACGGCGAACGCCAGTTGACGACGCCCCCGCACTATGCCTACCTGAAAATCGCCGAAGGATGCGACCACCGCTGCTCTTTCTGCGCAATTCCCGTCATCAGGGGCAAACACATCTCGAGGCCCATCGAGGACGTCGTCTCGGAAGCAAAACAATTGGTTTCGAGCGGCACGAAGGAGCTGATCGTTATCGCTCAGGATACCACATACTACGGAATGGATTTATACAAAAAAAGAATGCTGCCGGAGCTGCTCGAGGAATTGGCAACGAAGAGCAATGCCCCGTGGATACGCCTGATGTACACATATCCGAACGATTTCCCATTGGACGCGCTGGGCGTCATGGCCCGCCACGAAAATATATGCAATTATATCGATATTCCGTTCCAACACATTTCCACGAGGATTCTTAAATCAATGCGCCGAGCGTTCACGGCCAAGGATACTCGCGAATTAATCGAAAAAATTCGCGCTAAAGTGCCGCAAGTGGCCATACGAAGCACTTTTATCGCCGGATACCCGAACGAATCGGACTCCGAATTCGCAGAGCTAATGGACTTCATCGCCGAGGCTCGGCTTGATCGGGTGGGCGTGTTCACCTATTCGCACGAGGAGAATACTCCCGCATTCGACGAAACAGACAATATCCCTGAGGAAGTCAAGATCCAACGCCGGAACGCGCTCATGGAACTCCAACAATCAATTTCGCTTGAGAAGAACGAAGCAATGATCGGCAGCACCGTCGAAGTAATAATTGACGAAATAGACAAAAACACTGCCTACTGCCGTAGCTCGTCGGACGCGCCCGAGGTGGATAATTGCATTATCGTGAATAATGCACAGAAAGCAAAAGAAGGCGAATTCTGCAAAGTGCAAATAACACATGCAGAACCATACGACCTTCATGGAAAAATAATAAAATAATTCGTTATAGTATCTCCCTACGCACCGGATACGCGGCGCGGTAGTGCTCGAAAGCTTTACGCCTGTCGGATTCGTCAAGGGCCAGGAAGCCGAGCATGGACGTGGTGTCCTTGTCGATCTGGCGCGATTGGGCAAGGCGCGAGAGCAATTCGCCGGGCACGGTGTATGCCTCTTCCTTCAGCGGTTTGTATTCGTCGAGCAGCTTTTCGATCGGTTCCGTGTTCAATTCTTCGCGATAGAAATCGGTATAGGCGCGCGCCATCATTGCCGAGCCGCGAAGCTTGCCATCGAGCGAATGCCCGGCCACGTGTGGCGTGGCTATCATCGCGATTCGGGCCAGGTTCTCGTTGAAAAGCGGTTCGCATTTCCACACATCGATGGCCAGGGCGATATTTTTCTCTTTTGCCAATCGCATCATTTCGTCTTCGTCGCAGACTCCGCCGCGCGATGCGTGAATGAGCAAACCCTCGCTTCGGAACGCTGCCAGATTCTCGCTATTGAGCAGATCAACAGTCGGATGGTCTCCGTAAGGATTCAGTGGCACGTGGTTCGTCAGCACGTCGGATTGGGCGACGAGGTCGTTCAGCGGCAGGTACCTGCAAATGGACGGGAAGCGGTAGCCCGATTCGTAGAGCGGCGGGTCGTTCACGAAGACGCGCATTCCGAGCAGTGCGGCATATTTCGCCACGTGGCGCCCGACGTTCCCATAGCCGATGATGCCGATTGATTTCTTTCGCAGATCAACGTCCCGCAGAGCCGCCCATTTGAGGATCGAAAACACGACATATTCCGCCACGGAATTTGCATTCGATCCGAGAGCGCCCGCGAAGTATATACTGTTGCGGAAAAGGTAGTCCGTGTCCACGTGGTCGTAGCCGCTGGTGGCCGTCGCCAAGAATTCGACGCGGCTGCCCGAGAGCAGTTGCGCGCCCGCCTTCACCGTCGAACGGATGAAAAGAGTGCGGCAGTCCGTGCTTTTCAGGACTTCCGAACTAAGCTCGCGTCCGTGGAACTCGCTTATATCGTAGTTATTTGGAAAAACTTCCCTAAGGAACGGTATATTGCTGTCTATTAGTATTTTCTTCATATTGCACCTTTCAGTTGTTTCAAAATTAATGAAAAGTGCCATTCGTTGTATCGAACGATTGGAAGTATGGAAAAATTTCTTGGTTTTTGAGATAGCCTAATACTCATCCGATGAGATGATGTGATGATGTGATGATAGAGAAGTTGCAAGTAAAAAGGTAAAAGTAGCAAGTCAACTCAATTTAGGACAAGACAGTCATCGGATGAGTTCGCCACAATAAACCTTATTAACGCTCCCAAACCTTCATAGCGCCCGAGAGTCCAACCCATGAATAACAACTTTATTATCTAATATAAGGAAAAATGAATTCCAATTAATCTTTCCTTTCATCATTGCGCTGCCCTTGAAAAATAAAGTGGCAGTCGCCACCTTATTAAATTCAAGTAAACAAGGCAATAAGGATGGTCGTAAATAAAAATACATGTGCTATTAAGGTCTGGAAAGATAATAATGTTCTTTTCTTGTAATCAAATACTGTACTGTAGGTTAGAGCGAGTATTGCTTGATTTACGAGCTTATTGGTGTTATATATTAATACCCCATTTTTAAAAGGGACCTAAAGAAAGGAAGGTGCTAAAACATTGATAATAAAGAAGAAAAGAATATTATCAAGCCCACGGGTTAACTGGTGGGTCGGCTCAGGGATATTTTTGGGGCAGCCTTGTTAATTCCAACTGCGCATATATCTTCATTTATCCGATTTTGAATATTATCGGCCAATAAATTACAGCGTCATAGATTGTTGCAATTTTGCTAAGACACGGCAATTCAATGCCATACAGATATGCGCCGGCTTGTGGCATATCGATTGTTTACCTCAAAAGAGCTATTATTAAATATAATAGAATTGAAGAAGGTATGGCAAAAATAAAAATAGATAAAAAACTCATAGTTGTGTGGATATCCGCATTGGTACTGCTTTTGTCCGGCGCGATGCCGGCCGCGGCACAAAATGCGCCCTCAGGAAGCAACTTCTCGCTGCCCAAACTGAGTGTCAATATTGACCAGGCCAAGTCCAAGGACGATTTCACGATGACCATTCAGATATTAATGGTGATCACCGTGCTGACTCTTGCGCCGTCGATATTGATCATGATGACCTGTTTCACTCGCATCATCGTCGTGTTCCACTTCCTGAAGCAGGCGCTCGGCACTCAGACGCAGCCACCAAACCAAATGATAACCGGTCTGGCTCTGTTCCTGACGTTTTTCGTGATGCAACCCGTGCTGAACCAAGCGAACCGCGAAGGTATCCAGCCGTACATGCGCGAGGAAATCACGCAAGAGCAGGCCGTGGACAATATCGTCAAGCCATTCCGCGAATACATGCTGAAGCACACACGCGAGGAAGACCTCGGCCTGTTCATCAAGCTCAGCGGCGGCGACAAACCCAAGGACGTTACCGAGGTGAGCACTTGGACAATTATTCCGGCCTATTCGATCAGCGAATTGCGTATCGCCTTCCAGATTGGATTCCTGATATTCATACCGTTCCTCGTGCTGGACATGGTTATTTCGAGTATTCTGATGTCGCTCGGTATGTTCCTGCTGCCGCCTCAGCTGATTTCTCTACCAATAAAAATACTACTGTTCATCCTTGTGGACGGCTGGTTCCTGATTATCGAATCGCTGATGAAGGGCTTGACGAACACCGCCTGAGGCAGCGCGTAATGAACCAATCGCGTACTTAATGAATTGATACCAAGCAATCAAAGGAAAAAATAAAATGACAGATACAACAGTTGTGGAACTCGTCCGGGAAGCGTTTTATTACCTGATGATACTATGCGGCCCGATATTGCTCGTCTCGTTGGTGATCGGATTGATAATTTCGATCTTCCAGGCGGCGACGTCGATTTCCGAGCAGACGCTGACATTTGTGCCCAAGTTGGTCGCGGTCTTCTTGGTAACAATCATCATACTGCCATTTATGATAGCTAACATGAAAGATTTCACAATTGAATTGTTCAATATGATTCCACAACTCAAATAAACGGGGCGCGGCAAGGGGTATGGTCGATTCGATTACATTGTTTTTCCTCGAGGGGAAATTTGTCATTGGCTTGCTGATGTTTGTCCGCTTGGCCGGATTTTTCGTATCGGCGCCATTTTTTCGTTTCGATGGCATCGTGCCGCAGATGAAAATATTCCTTGGCGTTATCATTGCCGCCAGCCTGACGACTGCATTTTGGAAAGAGCAACCAACGATAGATTTTCACCTTTGGAATTTAGTATTTCTGGCGATGAAGGAATTTTTCGTCGGGCTTGCGATTGGTTTCGCTGCCAGTACGGTCTTCTTTGCTGCGAGGTTTGCCGGTGGTGTGCTCGATTTCGAAATAGGATTCCAGACTTCGCTGCTGTTTTCGAGCGACGAATCCCCGACGCTTATCGGCGAGCTGAAGGAAATGATCACTCTTATGATTTTCCTTGGTATCAATGGCCACCATTTCCTGATCGAAAGCATATATGCGAGCGTTGTGGCCGTGCCGGTGGGGACGATGGAAATGACCGGCCCAACGATTAAAATGCTTACGACACTTGCGGCCACGGTTTTGATTATCGGAATCAAAATGGCATCGCCCGTGCTGATCGCCCTATTCCTAACGAATTTGGGGCTTGTGCTGTTGGCTCGCGTGGCGCCGCAGACGAACGTCTTTGCGCTTAGTTTCCAGCTGAAAGTCGTCGTCGGACTGCTCGTGCTTGCGTTTTCGATTCCATTATTCGTATTGCTGGCAAAGAATTCGCTGACGCTGATGGAAAC
>CAZSWR010000096.1:0-12458 GCA_964610885.1 uncultured Hyphomicrobiales bacterium
TTTTTCTCCACCCATCCGATAGCCACGAAAAGCCATCGGATGAGTGTTGCTATTGATTATTTCACTGGTGTTGTTATCGATATTTCCACTGTGCGGCAGTAGAAGCGCCCTTCGGGCAGCTCGTTTGTGTAGAGGTAGGGCTGCCTTTCGCCCACACCGATCGCATCGGCGTTGCGGTACCCGAGTGCGTTTTTCGTATTCTTCGCCCGTTTGTCCGATAGATCCAGATTGTGTTTGTCGGCGCCGGAGCGGTCTGTGTAGCCGGTAATGTTTATCATGGATTTTTTCTCCACCCTCGTTTTGATGAATTTGACGATTTCGCTGTTCCGTCCTGTGATCTTGTCGCTATCGAAATCGAAAAGAATAAGGCCGTACTTGTCTTTCTTCACGTCGTCTATTCGGTTTTCGCGTTTTTTCTTGATGCTCAGCAGTTCCACTCCGATTGTTTTTCTTGGGGTTTCAATTCTCTTTCCGGCCTGGTCGATTGCCAGAAGCGAGTATTCGATCGGCATATCGAGTTTCGGGATGCCCTCTTGGTCGGCCACCATGTCCCAGTCCTGCCGGCCCATCATTGGATCGTCCACGAGCAATTGCTTCACCTGTTCGTTGTTTTGGAATATCCTGATGAAAAGCTCTTTTATGCCGGCCGTGGATTCGGTTGCGAACTTGAACCGTGCGCGCGGAGGATTGGCCGACCGAGTGGTATCGGTTACGAATACCGGCTTCAGAATTTCATAATTATCGGAATACAGCTCGACGCGGCGATTCTCTTGTGTTTTCTCGGCTTCGCCAATGGGCGTCGATGGGCTGCCAGGCAGGCCGGTTTTCTCCACTGTTATCCGTTTCTCTTCGATTCCCCACACTTTCCGCAGGTAATCGGCGACTGTATTGGCGCGGTTCATGGCAAGCTCGGTGTTCTCTTTTTCCGACGAGAAGCCGTCGTTAGTGCCCGTGATTGTGATCCGTGCGTCTGGGTTGGCCCTTAGCCGCGCGCCCACAATGTTCAAAATTTCGTAATATGTGCCGAGTGTGTTTTTCCTGAACAGTTTGTCTTCGTTGAAGCCCGTGATGCTCTGGCTGTTCCTCTGAACGTATCGGTTGTGAATTGTCGCGCTGTTTTCGTCGAAGAAAATATATGGTAGCAACGGCCTAAGCTCGCTCGCTGCGAATTCTTCGATTTTGTATATTGGATTCTCGATCTCGCTTAGCAGCGAATCCAGGCCGACAGCCGTGATCGAAGCGGTAAGATTCTCTTTTATCGGAACATGGATTGTATCAACTCTCGCATTCGGAGTGTTGTCAGCTATTCCGCCGTCTTCGCTTGCATTGGACTTGTTCCTGAAATTCGTGCCTTTGGTAACGAATGGAGTCGTTATCCCTTCCGTCGGTTTCTCAATTGTATCAACCTTGACTTCAACCACTTTGGGCTGCGGAGGTACGGGTTTCTCTTCCTCCACAATTTCGGTAGGTTCCGATTCATCGAACCTCGGAGAGAATTTCAGGGCTACGCCCGCTCGCAAAGCATTGATTTTCCAATCATAGCCACTAATCACATTGCTAAGCCCAAACGAATAGGACAATTCGGGGCACAGTATCAGTGTGTTGCTTCGGTTGAGCGGCAGCTCGTAGCCGATCCCGAACACAAGCGAGAAGAACGGAGGATTGATGATTTTCGGGATAATCCCCGACGTATCGTTTCGTGTGCTGCTGTAGGTATCGTTGCCTTGGTTATCGAGGAAAGTGCCATAGCCAACGATTTTCTCATCTTGGTTAAAGTCCTTTTTAAAAAGGAACGTACCGAAATTCGCACCAATATTGAACACAAAGTTTTTATATGGTTTGACGATGAGCGTCGGTTCGAAGCCGAATTGAGTAATTTTCGTATCGATTCTGTGCCTTATCGTGCCGACAGTCGGCGTTTCGCGCATGATGGTGGTTTGCTCGTCGTAAGTGAACTCCGCGCTATAGTCGTAGTACCCGAGGCGCAACCCGGCCAGAAGCCATTTCGTAATAGGAATTTCGACAAATGCGCCTGCCGATATGCCGTTGCCAGTGGCCTTCTCGAAGCGTGGGCAACAGTTCGGCACTCCGGGAAGCGCCCGGAAATCCGATGTGTGATTGTTGAATTGGTAATGCCCGAATATGCCCACCCGAAGGCGTAGCGTATCCTCTGCGTTGGCCGCAGGGCATGATAGTATAATTAATGCCTGCACAATTAGAGCAAGTCCAAGAAGTTTACGCATTGTATCCCCAGATTTATTCATTGATATTATTAGTCATTTTTAAACACAAAACCCAAGAGCCGTTATTGAGCAACGGTAGTGAATAGCGACAAATATCCCCAGGGATAGTGCCGTGAGAATTATTATTTACTGAAATATTGTACTAAGTAACTGTTTTTGCATAGATTTTCGCTATATTTATTTATACGAAATATGTATTTTATTAACTGTAGCGGGCATCCTGCCGGTATTCACTTAAGAATTATTATTTCAATTTGTAGTAAGTACAAATATATTAATTAGAATTTTGCCAGACAATTAAAAATATTAAATAAAGATTGGTGAATAGCGGAAGGCCTGGATTCGGGCCAATAAGAGACTGTTGATAAAGACAAGATATATGGAAGTACGGGGTATAGGGTATTGGGTGCCGGATCCAGTGTAAGTCGTTGTTATATCGACAAATCCCCCCAATACCATTTTTCAAAGGGGGCTAAAGAAAGGGTTTTGCTAATGCATTGATAATATTGAAGATCTGACTTGGATCGAACCCACGGGTTAACCCGTGGGATGGCTTATCTATACTTTTTCTGGCACGCTCATAAGGCACATGGGAATCCAACCAACTTAGATCCATTTTATTGCAGATCGAGAAAGGAATATAAACCTGTTGAGCCTCAAGCGCTCCGCCAACCGAACGAAGCGCCGATTCTTCGCGCCCACTCACTTCTTCATCAAACAATATTATTTCCTATTAATTTGTAATTATATCGTAAAACCATTATATTGTTTCTTACTTGAAGTTCTAAAGTTCTATGGATTGGGAAAATACGGCATTATTATATCCGGGGCAAAATGCGCTATGCGCGTTGCGCTGGTGTGTCCGGCCGTTTTCAATAGAAAAAGAAATACAATAATATTTAATTTTTGGAGGCCTGATGAAGAGATTCATTACTCTGTTGTTCTTGTTTATTTGTACTGCTATAATTTCACTCTTCTCGAACAATTTAGTAATTAGTACACCAACATTAGTTGACCAAAATACAACAGAACATTATTTCAATGTGAGGTTTGACATTTCATGGGAGAACAGCTGGCGAACAAGCTCAGCTCCTAACAATTGGGATGCCGTATGGCTCTTTGTAAAATACAAAAAAGCGAGTGACGGAAATTGGTATCATGCCACACTAAATTCAATTTCGGCAAATCACAGCACCGGGTCGCAAGGAACCGAGGCAACGATCAATATACCCGATGGAGCCAAAGGAGGTATGTACTATCGAAGCACCGATGGGGAAGGAACTTTTGCTTCCGAAGCAATCAAATTTCGTTGGGAGTATGGCATCGACGGAATTTCTGATAGTATATCATCTGCAATAAGTGATATAAAGGTATTTGGTGTCGAAATGGTTTATGTTCCTCAGGATACTTTCTATGTTGGCAGTGGTGGGTATGAAAGCCAGCATTTTTACAGTTATGGAAGTAATTCTCCTTATTTGATTTCGTCCGAGGATTCAATTATTGTTGAGCCAACCCTTGGAAATCTTTGGGCTGATGATGATATTGAGCAATCAATAATTCCGGCTTCTTTTCCTAAAGGTTTTAATTCGTTCTATTGCATGAAACATGAAATTTCTCAAGAGCAATATGCCGGTTTCATTAATACTCTTACTGCTACTCAGCAAAACAACAGATTGGTGCAGGCATTTGGCTGGTATGGATTTAGCTTAAAAAAGATTAATGGAATTGTTGGTAGTGACGCAAACAATAATAATATTATTAATGAGTTCGATGATGGTCAAAACATAGCATGTTTTGTAATTAGTTGGGCTGATGGTTGTGCTTATGCAGATTGGTCAGGATTATCTTTGATGACAGAATTAGAGTACGAAAAATCCTGCCGCGGTCCTTTAACACCAATTCCAAATGAATATGCTTGGGGCTCTACATATATTTTCTGTGATTCAGTTCTCGAAAAACAATTTACTAATCAAGAAGAATTTCAATCAAATATTTCAAATTGTAATTATTACAACGGTAAAGATTTACTTACTCGAAGAGTCGGAATATTTGCAAAGAATAATACTGACAGGGTTCAAAGTGGTGCAGGTTATTATGGAGCATTGGATTTAAGTGGTAATCTTTACGAGAGAATTGTTACAATAGCAGATTCAATGGGAAGACAATTTACAGGCCTATCAGGAGACGGAATACTTGATAATAATGGGAATGCTAATGTGCAAAATTGGCCAGGACTTGATGCAATTGGAAGTGGGTTTAGAGGTGGGAGTTGGAATTTTTATAATGGATTTTGTATGACAAGTAGCCGTGAGTTAGCCGGTTGGGCTAATACAGATCGTTGGGCTGATGTCGGCTTTAGATGTATTATTAGAATGTAAATTGAAAATTGATTTCTTATTTATTTTTACGAGATTCCTTATGAAAAAAATATTTTTGATATTAGCAATTCTTTTATCATACACCAACTCATATTCGCAGTACACAGGCGGTGTTGGCGATGGCTCATCTAATGGAAACGAAATCTCAATCTCAAAATCAAAGATTCGCTTAGAATATGGTTGGAATCTTATATCTGTTCATTCCAATATAAATGGTTTTGAAATAGACAAACTTATACAGAACTTGAAAACCAATAATAATATTGTTATTATTAAACAGTTTAATGAAATATTCACATTCCCTTGTTTTGGAATTGACAGTATAAAAAGTATGGACTACAAGAATGCTTATTTTATTTTTGCTCAACAACCAGACTCCTTAGAAATTATTGGAAAATCAATAAGTAATTCAATTAATACTGTTGATTTACAGGTAGGGTGGAATCTAATACCTTATTTAAAGAACAATCCTATGCTCGCAAGTAAAGCACTTTCAAGCATAATACCCTTTGTTAAATTGCTTCAAAAACAAAATGGTGAGCAATATATTCCGCCTGAGAATATAAATACTCTAGAACAAGGTACGACATTGTCAGGTATGATGATACCCGGAAATGGATATATTATTTACGTTTCTCAACCTTGTGTCCTTTCTTATCCGGCATTTAACGATTTATATGTTACAGATCCAGCACTAATTACAACCAATAGTGCTCAAATAAATGGCGTCTTGAGCTTTTGTGATTATAGTACAACTATATGTTTTGAATTCGGCATTGACACAAATTATTTACAATCCTTTTTTTTTCATAACAATCCTTTTATTGGCGACTCATTAACCAACATAAGCTATGTTGTTAGTGGATTGCAACCAGGAACAGAATACCACTATAGACTTAAAGCAGTAAATTCACTCGATACATTTTACACTAAGTATTCTTCTTTTACCACACTCGGTCATGCACCTATTGCGTTGGCATCATCAGCTACTAATATTACTACAACATCGGCAAAGATCAATGGATCGGTAGATGCAGGTTGGTTGCCAACTACTGTAAAATTTGAATATGGAACGAATGAAAATTATGGGCAAATAATAAACGCCGTTCCCAATGTTTTTCAAGGAGACACCATTACCAATGTCTATGCTCAACTAACAGGATTAGTAATTGGTAATACATATCATTATAGAATCATTGCATATAATGCTATTGACACAACATACAGCAACGATATTCAATTCACAGTAACTCCATTGCCCCCGGCAGCTACAACTGTTGCGGTTACAGATCTTGGTGCTGTTAATAAAACACTAAACGCAACCGTCAACGCTAACGGACTCCCAACACAAGTATCCTTTGAGCTTGGTACCACCTCGAACTATGGCCAGACTATACAAGCCACAACAAATAGTGTCAGCGGAATACTCTCCAATAGTGTCAATGCGATAATTTCAAACTTATCGCCTGGTGTAGTTTATCATTACAGGATCAGAGCCGAAAACTCACTCGGAGTATCTTACGGTAATGATATGCAATTCACCCATCATACGTACGGAGAAAGTTTTGAAGGAGGGTTGATTTTTCATTTATTCGGAACAGGATCATCCGGATTGATCAGTGCACCTTCTGATCAAAGTACTGGGGCTGAATGGGGATGCTTAGGGGATTGGATACCAACTGCAACAAGAACAGCAATTGGAACTGGGATGGCAAATTCAATAGATATTAAAAACTATTGTACTACACCAGGAATAGCTGCTGATATTTGTTTAAATCTTGATTTAAATGGATTTACTGATTGGTTTTTACCCTCAAAATATGAATTACAAGCGATGGGCAACAAACTCTTTGTGAATGGTTATGGTGGTTTTACAGCTACCAATTATTGGAGTTCGACAGAATCTACAGTGAGTAATGCTTATATATTTAGCTTCTATTCTGGTTATCTATACCAGACAAATAAAAATTCGAGCAGAAGGGTTCGTGCGGCAAGAACTTTTTATCCTGCAATTACTGACTCCGCTTCCAATATTACCGGTACTAGTGCGATATTTAAAGGAAAAGTCAATCCAAGGAACTCTTCAACAATTGTTTACTTTGAATATGGTGCTAATACCAGCTACGGGCAAACGGTAACTGCTACTCAAAGTCCTCTAGTTGGAGGAACAAATCAATCATGCTCAGTCCAAATTTCAGGGCTAATTCCCGGCGTTGTTTATCACTACAGAATTGTTGCAACCAACGAACATGGAACAGATTATGGAAATGATGTTCAATTCACTGCTCATCATAATATTGGAGATCCTTATGCTGGTGGAATTATTTTTTATATTGATTCAACTGGTCTGTCTGGCCTAGTATGCTCGGAATCAAACCAAAGTAATGATTGCACCTGGGGATGTGTCGGTACATCAATAATAGGGGCTGATAGCACTGTAATTGGCTCTGGTTTCCAGAATACGCAGGATATCTGCAACAACTGTTCTACTTCAAATATTGGTGCACGTCTATGCAACGATTTGGTAAATAATGGATATTCGGACTGGTATTTGCCCTCGAAAGACGAACTTAATCTGATGTATAACAACTTAAAAGTCAATGGAATAGGCAATTTCTCGAGCGATTGGTATCTGTCCTCCAGCGAAGTAGACGCAAATACTGCATGGGGGGTTTATTTTGAAAGCGGTTTCAATTATGCTTCTTATAAAGGATTAGCTGACTGTGTGCGAGCAATAAGAAATTTCTGAAAATTTCGACAAAGACAATTTTAGCCTAAAATTCGGCAATCAAAGTAACAATACACTTTATTAATCAAACAAAAAAAAGTATATACTGTTCAACTAAGGATTGCAGAAAAGGTACTTATGCAGAAACTTGTTGTCAATTATTTATCCTAATAGAGCCGCCCACAGTCACCGGAGGCGGCTTTTTTTAAAAACCATACTCACTCTCACAAATTATCTACAATCAAAGTGATACAATTTTCGATTTTGTACCTTGTATCAATTTCATAATTTTGGGGAGCGGCTCAGCTACGCGACACTTTTATCGTATAAGTGTTTCTGGAACTCAATGAAGACTGAACGGATACTGTGAAGATCGCCAAGAACTGATTTCGCATCTTCCAAAGACTGATACTTGCTCGCGAGCAGGATTGATAGCTTCTCCTGCTCTAATTCTTCTACACCAGTTTCGATATACTTACTCAAAACAAAACCAATGAATTCTTTCTGCCTGTCGTTCAGCAAGGCAAATATTTTGTCTTGCGCAGATGACACTCTGGCCTCTCGTGTTATTGGTTTTATATCACTATTAACGACATACTCCAACACGTCAAACAGGTCGCTGTTTTCTGCTTCGATCAACTTCTGCAAGTTCAACAATTCATCTTTGCCGTAACCCGCATTTGCCAGATTCGATAAAAGTACTTTGCGAGTTAGCGGATTGCTCCAAATTGTTCGCAATTCGTCCTCGCTTTTGAAAAACTCGGGTAACTTACCAAAGAGATTCTGCAAGAACTCCTCTGCCGGAATTGGTTGGCCGTTCGCATTCCAAAACGAAGTCGAAATCATTTTCTGAATTTCACGCTCTTTGCCGTCTTTGAGTTTGATCTTTACTTTTTTCTGGCAGACACAGGGTTTCTGGCCGCATTCGGGACAAGTGCATTCACATGGGCGTTTGCCACAAACAGCGCATGGCGTGGGTTCGCATTCGCATGGACTCTTACCGCACTTGCTGCAAACACACTCGCAGGGGTTCTTACCACATTTCGCGCAAACACACTCGCAAGGACTCATGCCACACTTGTCGCATAAGTTACCGTTTACCGGTTCTCCGTCCCATTCTGGATCGGCAAAATGATGGTAAGCATCTACATAATCGAATATCGTAAAATAATCTTTACCGTCGAACAAACGAGTGCCCCTGCCAACGATTTGCTTGAACTCAATCATAGAATTAATCGGGCGCAGCAACACTATATTACGGATATTCCTCGCATCAACGCCCGTCGAGAGCTTGTGGGATGTGGTTAGTATCGTAGGAATTGTTTTTTCGTTGTCTCGGAAGTCTCTAAGAAATTGCTCTCCAATTTCGCCGTCGTTCGCTGTTACTCGGACACAGTAGTGCGGGTCTTTGCTTCTCTTGTGTTGATTAACCAAGTCCCGAACCATTGCGGCGTGGTCCTGGCTTGCGCAAAAAATCAGTGCTTTGTCCTTTTGATTGGTCTCTTCAAGGTATGTGCGAACTCTGAATGATTCTCGTTCTTTGATTTCAATTCGTCTGTTGAAATCGGCTTCGACGTACACCTTGCCCTCTTCAACCTTGCCTTCAAGTATCTTATCGTCCGAAGTATAGACATATTCGTCAAGAGTGGATTTGACTCGTTTCACTTTAAACGGTGTCAAGAATCCATCATTAATCCCATCTTTGAGCGAGTATGTATAAACCGGTTCTCCGAAGTATTTGTAAGTGTCAATATTGTCTCTGCGTTTGGGTGTAGCGGTTAACCCGAGCTGTACGGCAGAGGAGAAGTAATCCATTATTCCGCGCCAAGTGCTTTCGTCATTTGCACCGCCTCGGTGGCATTCGTCAATAATAATAAAATCAAAAAAGTCTGGAGGATATTCGCCGAAATAGTATTTCGCCTCGGCTTCGCTCGATGCACTTTTATCAGCTCCCTGAGCAAAGTCTGTTCCCTGAGCGGAGCCGAAGGGACTATTTCCGTTCATCTCGGCTTCGCTCGATGATCCTATATCGCTCGATGCCCTGTTATCTGTTCCCTGAGCAAAGTCTGTTCCCTGAGCGGAGCCGAAGGGAACGTACTCGAAGGGAGAATACCCGCTCATAAACGTCTGAAAGATTGTAAAGAAAATACTTCCGTTTGTGGGAACTCGCCCTTTCTTTCTGATTTCACTCGGTTTGATACGTACTAATGCATCTTCGGGAAAGGCGGAGAAGTCGTTATATGCTTGATTTGCCAAAATATTTCTGTCGGCTAAAAACAGAATACGCGGGAGCCGTTTGCCGTCTCGATTCAGAGTCCAACGAGATTGAAAGAGTTTCCAAGCAATTTGAAAAGCAATCGAAGTTTTACCTGTTCCCGTAGCTAAAGTCAGCAAAATTCGTTTTTGGTTGTTGGCAATTGCTTCCAAGGTTCTAACGACAGCAATGTCTTGATAAAAGCGAATTTTCCATGTACCGCTTTTGTCTGAATATGGAACGGATGAGAATTTATCACGCCAAATTGCGGCTATTTTGCTTTGCTCAATTTCTTCGTCAGTGGCTGTGGCGGCGGTTGCAACAGGATATGTTTTGTTCCAAAGCTCTTCGGGCGTCAGGTAATTATCGACAAGCTTTTCTTCGCCCGTTTCCATACAAATGAAATAAATCTCGCGCCCGTTTGTAGAGTATGCGGTTTTCAACTTCAATTTGTCGGCGTACTGTTTCGCTTGCGCGACACCCTCGCCAACCGCCAAGTCGTTGCTTTTGGCTTCGATAACGGCAAGCTTTATTCCTTTGTACACCAATATATAATCGGCTTTGAGTGCGGGCAATCTTTTGCCGCCCGATTGAATTCGGCCGTCGGTGATGTGGTGTTCGCGAAGGACTTTTGAACCTTCTTCAACGCCCCATCCGCATTCTTTTAGTTTGGGGTCAATCAGTTCTGCTCTGGTTTCTGATTCGTTCATTGTTTTTTTTAATTGAAAATGATGTCTTTATTAATTTCTATTCTTAATTTCGTTTTCCAATTCTACTAATTCCTTTAGATCGTCTTTATCTGCGAGTTGCGCATCGAACTCCTTGCGTCGTTTGTCGAATTCTTCATAGACTTTATTTGCAATAACCTCCGCTTGAGAAGTTGATACTTTGCCGCCCCCTGTAAGTATTTGCCTGTTTTGAAATTCCAGTAAGCGATCCACATTGGATTTCCAAAATCCAATTGAAAGATCTTTTCGATCTTTAACCGTAAGTTCGGCAGTATCGAGGAAGATAACAGTTAATCTGTTCAAAGTATCAATTTCGTCTTGCGTGAGATAATTTTTAGCAATAATAATATCTTGCTTGCGTACTACTGTACCTTTCCATGCCGTAAGTCCCATGTTCTCTTTTTTCGAATCGGCGCGACTAACAACAATTTCAGCGGCTGTCTTTCCTGTTACGGCAAAAAGCAATTTATTCTGTGTTTCGGCAAAAAACATTTGAGTTGCTTTGTCTGTCGGGTTGTAATCACTGCTCAATGCAAATAAATCGCGTACTTTTTGATAGAAACGTTTTTCGGATGCACGAATATCTCTTATTCTTGAAAGTAATTCGTCGAAATAATCCGGACGACCGTCGCTTTTCTTCAATCTCTCGTCGTCCATAACGAAGCCTTTGCGCAAATATTCGGCAAGGTTTCGATTTGCCCATTGCCTGAATTGTGTGCCTCGAATGGTTCGTACACGGAATCCTACAGACAATATCATCTCAAGAGAATAGAATACCACTTTATATGTTTTGCCGTCTGAGGCAGTTGTAAAGTAATTCTTTACAACTGAATCTGCGTCTAACTCTTTATCTTTCAATATAGATGATATGTGCTGACCAATGTTTTGCTTCGAGGTGGCAAAAAGTTCTGCCATCTGCAATTGATTGAGCCAAACGGAGCCGTCTTTGGCAAGAAGCGAAATCTTGCTTTTTCCGTCGGGTGCATTGTAAATTATGAGGTCGTTCATATATTTATGCCTAAATTTAACAATTGTCAATTGCAAAGAGTTTTCAAAAAATCATGATATATTTTCTGTAATAGCAGGACGTTGAACACCAAACAAAGCCGCTATTTTCTCTTGAGTCAACCAAATATTTTCATCGCGAAGGAAAATTTCTACCTTTACCTTTGCATCGGGTGTGGTATAGATCAAGAACTCGGTAAACGAGTTATTGGGGACTATTTTGTTGGGTTTGGTTTTCATGCTACTATTTTAAATTCCACAGTCAGAATAGGAATTCTCCGAATTTTTGAATGAACGGAATAAGAATTTAGTATAATTTCTTCAATTCTGAGAAATCTGTATATTCAGATAATTATGATTCATACATCTCTACAACTCTCCTTCAAATGCTTGCTGCAATATACTCTTTTTTAGCTCATCTAAAACTTTTATTTTTTGCTCGTAGATTCTCTCTAACCTCCTGGTCTCCGCTTGGAGTGCATCGAGCTTGGCGACGATATTATCTTGAATTTCTTTTGACTGCGGATATGCTATTCGAAAATCTTCCAATTGGGATTTTGTAATTGCTTGCCTTGTCGCTCCTTGTTCGCCGGTAAATAACAATTGATCTTTGTAAACCTTTGAAACAAGTAATAGATTTAAAAATGAAGGCGTTAATGTCCCTTTTTTTAATCTGATTATTGAAACATGCTGATTGACCCTTGCAGGCAAATGATCTTTTGGAACGATACAGCATCTTGCAACAGAAGCGCCTGTTATATTAAACAACACATCATTCTCTTCAACAGCTACATTTGATAATAAACTCGCTTGCGTATCATCAATATAAGCAAGGTTTTTCGGTCGAAAACTTAAGTCGTAAACATTCATACTTCTTATTAGTGAGATACCAGTACTTTTGTAGCTATCCTGACCGCCTCGGGGTGTTGCACCGCTTCCAATTTTTGCAGTAATATCTCCCAATTTCTTCTCTTCCCAACCCTCGCCTTTACGTTCAAATATCCCGTTCAAATAGCTCTCAAACAGCTCCTTTGCATTCTTGAGGTTCTGAATGGCGGAATTTCGACTACGCTCAATGTCCGCAAAGGCTCTGTCCAATATCGAGACTATGCGCTCCTGCTC
>CAZSWR010000097.1:0-11845 GCA_964610885.1 uncultured Hyphomicrobiales bacterium
CCTCGAAGACGAAACATTCAATGTACGTTGGGCTTCCTATGGACTCGGCGACAACGCAGGAACATCGGCTGACCTTACGCTCGAATTTTCGCGCGACGGCGGTACGCATTGGGCAATCGCACACGATAACCAACTTTCACTTCCCGAAGGTATGCCCCTCGACCAGGTCGATATCGAAGATGCTACAGCAATCTGGGAACCCTACAATAACGTTAACGTTATCGGATCGTACCTCGATTTGCGCGGCATCGAACCCACAGCCACCCAATACTCAAAGAATTGCCTCTTCCGCATTAGAGGAACCTCGGCAAACAGCCAAAACGACATCTATGACGTATCTAATACTTTCGTGGTTGCTCCTTTCTTTGCTCTGAAAAACACAGGCAAATCAATCGTAGCAATCCCCGGAACCACAGATTTGAACCTTACCGGTGGCTCTGCAATGCTCGAAGCATGGATTCGCCCGTATCGCTATCCCACCGAAGAAGAAGGATTCTTCCCGATTCTTACGAAGATGGACAGCACGACGAATACATTGCACTATGCAATGCGACTCCTCTCGACAGGCCAAATTGAATTAGCTATCCAAAACCAAGCAACTGGCGCAGTCGTTACGGCAAAGAGCGATATTAACAAACCCATCGAAGAACCGAACGTGAAACAACTCGATTCCGCTTGGTCCCACGTGGCAGCATTTGTGAACCTCGCAAACGGCGTCGGTAACTCTTATGTACTCTTCTACATCGATGGTAACTACCAAAGAGTCGATTCGCTCACACAGCAATTAGGCTCGAACGTAACAGTTAATTCGACAAACACATACCCGGCATTTATCGGCTACCAACCCGGCGCAAGCTCGGCAGACGGTAAATACTTCTATGGCGAACTCAAAGAGATCCGTTTCTGGAATGGCGTGCCCGCAAACATGAGCTACACCGGAACAGAACCTACTCCTCTTACAAACTTCATCCGCGGCGCTCTTGGCGTCCGTGCAAACGAACTCAGCACCACACCGGTTGACTATACTGCAAACTTAGTTGCTGCATGGTCCTTCAATGGCGGCGCATGGGTCGAAGACAACTACGCATACAATAGCGCAATTGCAAACAACAAATTGACAGGCAACCTGCAAGCAGTGGTAACACGCAATAACGGCGTTAGCTACACAGCAGTCGAACCTTACATTAAACTTGTCGAACCGACATTCCTCCAACAAGTTGCTAACACAGTTACGAACCTTACAGTTCGCTGGGCTGGCTTCGATTACGGAAGAAACCTCGGCCAAACAGGCGACAGAGTAGTCAATGTGCCTTCAGACCTCGAATTCTCTATCTGGGGCGGTGGCGAAACAGCACTTACACCTTACAACGCAACATCGAGCAAATACGACAACGTAGCATACGATCCGAATTCGTTCTCGCTTCCTTCGAACACTGCTTACAGATTTGAAGGCTTGACGAGCAAACCTTCGTCGATCCAATTTGCAGGTATCCTCAACGTAGCACTTGCCGAACCCGACAAACTTCACGACGGTTCGAAATCCGAACGTGGCCCGATCTCTGCAACACTCACAAACGCTCGCCTCAGAGTTAAGAGCCGCGCTTATGTGAACTCGATTGCACCGCTCGAATACACAACGTTCAGACATTTACGCTCCGAAGGACCGCTCTTCACGATCACACCCGCTTCGAACTTCACGGTTAGAACACTTCTCGAAGGTTTCCACGTGGGTTCTGGCGCAACAATGACCGGATCGCTCGGAACATCGCTTTCGACAAATGGTATCCGTATCAGCCTTTACGAAAACTCGGGTGGCCTCCCCGGACGCCTCGTCAAACAAGCAGAATCCACACAAGGCTACAGCCAAGTGAATCCTTTGAATCCCTTTGTTCGTGGAGTCGAAGGTTCGGAATTCGGCAACATTCCTTTCGTCTTCACAGACGTTATCAATGGTAACTACTTCGTAGTCGTCGAACACACAAACCACTTGCCGGTTATGTCCCGCACGGTTGCTCCGTTCCTCTTCTCGGGCGACAACCTTGCCACATGGGCAATCGAATCCGGTTGGGACTTCCAATCATGGAATGGTACGAAGAATGACGCTTCATTCTCCGCAGCGGGTTACCGCGAAACAGATCCTGCTAACTCCGATTACGGTGCTACTGGCCTAATCTACAACAATGGCCAAGCCGGATTGCAACAAACGCAACTCGCAGCAATGGTTGCCGGCGATATCGTCCGCGACGGTATGGTCAACGCAGCTGACCGCGTGAAAGTCCGCGTGGACGCAAACGGTAACACATACGCTTCGGACGTAACAGGCGACGGTATTGTTAACTCGACAGACCGCCAAATCGTGGACAGAAACTCCAATAGAATTTCTTCTATCGGCGATATCTTCCCCACACTCTATGGCAAAACTGCAATCTTTGTGAACGGTGGCCAATACGATATCAGCTCGGACCTCGATCCCGCTCTTGCAATGAGATTTAACGAAATAGCAAAAGCATTCGACGAAAACGGCAAAGTCGAAGAAGCACCCGAATACAAAGGCGCAACAACACAAACAGACGGCCTGGCATACCGCGTGATCGGCGAAACCGAACTCGTTGATGGCACAGTCCGCGTGAACGTCTATATCAAAAACGAAGGCGACGAATTCGCACCAGCAAACTGTACGTTCGCAGTCAAATACGACCCGAATATGCTTGAATTCGACAAACTCACAAACATCGAAAACAGCCCCTGGAGCAACAACTCTGCAAAAGGTTATGTCGGCACGGAATATTCCGCTCCGCTCCCCAATGCAACAAATCCTCTTTCGGACGTTCGCACAGTCGAAATCGACTATGATAACTATACCCGCAAAGCTGGCGTTCTTGTTCCCTATACAAAAGCATTGGTTGGCACATTGGTCTTCAAAGTCCGCCAAGCAAACGCTACATACAACTTCGATTGGTACAAATCGACAGCTATCTACAGAACAAATGGCGACGAAATCACCGGTTTCGGTACTTTCGACCCCATCGATCCTATCAGCACAGTTCGCAAACTTACACTCACCAGCCCGAACGGCGGCGAAGTCTGGAAATCCGGCAAATCGTATAACATTTCGTGGGTAATTCCTTCGCAAGATGCTAACGTATTGGCAGAACTTTCGACAGATAAAGGCAACACATGGACACGCATCTCTGACGTAGCAGTATTGTCATCGACAGGAAACATGGAATGGACAGCAACAAAAGTCAATTCCACAGAATGCTTGGTTCGCTTGGTCGGCGCAGATGGTACAGAATTTGACCGCTCGAACAATGTCTTCACAATCGTTCCTCCGATTGCACAAATTACTCGCCCCGCAACTACCGATCCGGTTTATGCTGGTGGAAAGAAAGATGTCATCCGCTGGTCCGTCGAAGACGTGAAAACAGTTAAATTCGAATTCAGCGAAGACGGAACAAACAATTGGAAACCCGTAACAGCCACAGTTAACTCGGCCAATGGCCAAGTGGAATGGGTTGTCCCGATGGTTAACACCAAAAAAGCCGTCATCGTTATGAAAGACGTTGCAACAAACAGCACACTTGCAGTATCGGAACCCTTCAAGATTTTGATTGGCCAAGTTTCGTTCATTTCGCCAACAGCCGGCGAAGCAGTGAAGGTTAACACAACGAAACCGGTTCGCTGGACCAGCTCGAGCGTATCGAACTTCGACCTCCAACTCTCGATGGATAATGGCGCAACATGGAACTTCATCGACAAGAATACAAGCGCTGCAAAAGCAATGTATTCCTGGCTCGTTCCCAACCAAAATTCCGACAATGCAATCATTCGCGCAATCTACACGAACGATCCCGAACTCGAATACGCCCGTACGGCTAACTTCAAGATCACAGGATTCGTTGGCGCAGAAGAAGAAAACCTCATGTTCACAGTCAACGAACCGACACCTAATCCGTTCTCGACCCAAACTGTGGTTAGCTTCAATCTTCCCAAGGCCAGCACTGTTTACGCAACAGTATTCAATGCAGCCGGCGTGAAAGTTGCAGAACTCGCAAATGGCGCAATGTTCCCCGCAGGTGAAAACTCGGTGAAATTTGAATCCGGCGTCCTCGCATCTGGCGTGTACTACATCCGCATCACAGCAGGTGGAAACACACTCGTTCGCGAAGCAGTTCTCACCAAATAATTTCCGAGCCTGTTCAATCTGTCCAAGGTTGAATGAAAAATCCCGCCCCCATCCGAAAGGTAAGGGCGGGATTTCTTTTTGTAGTAAGTCGAATATGTTGGAAGTTTGAAGAGTTCATTCGAGGTTTGATCAAATACCGAAGGCGTGATATGCTTACATCGATTGCAAGTTGGAATATCAGATTTTGTCATTCGCGCGCAGTCGGGAATCTCATCTTTATGTTATTAGTTCTTCTGAGGGCACTGATCTTATCGAAGTGTCTCGCCGGCGGGGAGGGAATGGAGAAAGAAATTATGTTATATGTATTGAGGTAAGTCATTGAAATATCAACAAATCCCCCAACCCCCTTTGCCAAAGGGGGCTATAGACAGATACGTGCTAATACATTGATAATATTATAGATGGCACTTCTGATGAAAACTCTCCATTCCGAAAAAAGCAATTGTTTATTATGTATTTTCCGATTATTTCCTTATTTTGTATCAAATAATCTGGCTCGATTGCGAGCCTCAAGCCAACATAGAAAGTTCAATCTTATACTGTATTAGTTGAAACATTATGAATCAGAAAAATAACACGGTTAGGTGCACAAATTGCGGGGCGGAAATTGACGTCAACCAGGCGCTTGCCCAACAAATGGAATCGGCGCTGCGCCACGAATACGACCAGAAAGCAATGGCTCGCGATGCCGAATTGCAAGAGCAAACCAGGGAGCTAAACTCGATCAAAGAAGCGCTGCTGCGCGAGAAAACCGAAATGGAATCGAAGTTGGCCTCGGAAATCAAGGCGAAAGTTACCGAAGAGAGCCGGCGCTTAGAAAAGGAGATTCAGGAAAAGTACGACAAAGAGAACTCCGCCGGACTCGAAGCGCTGAAGAAGGAGCTTAACGAGAAAAGTGAGCAACTGCGCGAATTGAACAAAACCAAGATCGAATTGGAATCTTTGCGCCGCGAAAAGGATGAAATCAGAGAAATGACCATCCTCGAAAAAGAGAAAGAGATGAACGACAGAATTCGTGAAATTGCGCTCAAAACCGAAAAAGCAGTAGCCGAGCGAGTCCGCAGCGAAAGCGATACGCAATTGGAATCTCTGCGCCGCGAATTGGAAGAGAAATCGACACAGCTGCGCGAATTGAACAAAGCAAAGGCCGAAATCGAAACCCTGCGCCGCGAGAAAGACGGGCTGCGCGAGCAAATCGCCTTCGAGAAAGAACAAGAGCTGAACGAAGTGCTCCGAAAAGAGAAAATACTGATCCGCGAACAGGCAGACAAAGAACACGAAATGCGCATGCTCGAAAAGGAAAAACAACTCGAAGACCAGAAACGGCTGATCGAGGAAATGCAACGTAAAGCGAACCAAGGTTCGATGCAGCTTCAGGGCGAAGTGCAAGAATTGGCCCTCGAGGCCACTCTGAAGCAACTTTTTCCATTCGACCAGATCGAGGAGGTGGCCAAAGGCGTTCGCGGTGCAGACGTGGTGCAGACCGTCAGGAACAGAATCGGCGAGGCCTGCGGGAAAATACTTTACGAAAGCAAACGCACCAAAGCATTCTCGAACGAATGGATAAATAAGCTCAAAGCGGACGCGATTGCCGAGAAGGCCGACGTTTGCGTCATCGTTACCGAAGCAATGCCCGATGGGATTGATGGCATCGGCAGCAAGGACGGCGTCTGGATCTGTTCGGTGAATCTATACAAGGGATTGGTGATCGTGCTGCGAGACAGCTTAATGAAAATCTCAGATGCTTTCGCCTCGCAGACCAACAAAGGCGAGAAAATGCAAATGCTATACGACTACCTGATGGGCAACGAATTCCGTATGCAAGTGAGCGCAATCATCGAAGGCTTCACCGAACTGCACAACAGCTACACCCAAGAGCGCCGCGCCATGGAGCGCATCTGGAAGCAACGCGAAAAGCAATTGGAGAAAGTGCTGCTGAACACTAACCATTTCATCGGGGCAGTGCAGGGAATCGCAGGGAATTCTATTGCCGGGCTGAACCTGATCGGCGCGTCGGACAATATATTGGAAGATTGATACTATGTCGTATTACATGGGTAAGATATTTGAATTAAAAACCACCCCTTAAAGTCCCCTGCTTGCCAAGGAGGGGATGAGAAATCCTTTGCGCAGCGAAGGGTTTCTGGGGTGGTTAGAAATCTTAGGCGCGAGAAGAAAACTTTAAGATTCAAGAGCCAGGAAGATTGATATTTATCCTGTGTTTTTCACTAAAATATGAAATTGCCCTCATCCCCAGCCCTTCTCCCGACGGGAGAAGGGAGTAAGAAAACGTTTTTTTTATGGAAGTCCCTTTCGCCCTTTGGGAGAAAGGGATTTAGGGATTGAGGGTTTTTCTAACGAACTTTTTGGGTTTATATATCATTGCTGAAATATTCATGTGCTCCTAAATAATTGTTTAGTTTGCCTTAGCAATAAAAAGGCATCTTTTCAGTTTATATACTGTGAAGAAGCGCATTGATTTTTGCGCAAAAAGTTGGAGAGTTTGGAAGGCATTCGGTTTGGAAGGATCGGCAATATTTTTTATAGTTTTGGGCGTATTGGCGGTGGCCAGTGCGGTCTTCACCATATCGGCAAAGAATCCGGTGGCATCGGCTATCGGGCTAATATTCCATTTCTTCATGCTGTCAGGCCTTTACCTGACGCTACAGGCGCAGTTCATTGCGGCGGCGCAGGTGCTTGTCTATGCCGGGGCGATAATGGTGCTTGTGGTGTTTGTGGTGATGTTGCTGAACTTGGGCGACGAAGAGAAACTGCACGAAAAGTCCACCACGCGGCGAGTTTTCTCGGTTGCGCTGGCCGTGGCGCTATTGACGCAGATCGGCGGCGCGGTGATTTCGCTCCCGCAATACCGGACGCATCTCGCGTCGAATTCGGCCGCCCAGGGCAGCCCCGAAGGAATTGCCGATGTTTTATTTACGAACTATATAGTGCCATTCGAGGCGATTGGCATATTGCTCACAGCGGCGATTGTCGGCTCTGTCGTTTTGGCAAAGAAGAGGATTGACTAAGGATATGGAAATGCTTGAATCGATACCATTGGAATACTATCTGGCGCTTTCGGCGATTCTTTTCTGCATCGGCGTGGTCGGAGTGATCTCGCGTAGGAATGCGATTATTGTTTTTATGTCGATCGAATTGATGCTGAACGCAGTCAATCTGACGCTGGTAGCCTTTTCGTCGTTCTTGGGGAACGCTGAGGGCCAGATTTTTGTCTTTTTCGTGATGTGCGTTGCAGCTGCCGAGGCCGCCGTTGGCCTTGCGATCATTTTGGCTCTCTTCCGCAAGAAGAAAACGGTTTACGTGGACGAAGTGAACGTTATGAAATGGTAGTATAAAATGGCAAACGCAGCAAAAATACTGAGTGAACCAAACAGCTCGGAAATGTTAGCCAAGTTGATCGATTCGCTTCGCCGAGTTAAAGGTGAATTGTCGGACGATGGATTCGATATTCTCGGCATTTTTGGTTCTTATGCGCGCTCCGAACAGAATCCCGATAGCGATGTGGACATTTTGTACGAATTGGACAAGGGGTTCCTTGATAAGTATCCTGGGTTTATGTGTGTCGAAAAATTGGATCGGATAAAAGAGCTACTACATGCTGTTTTGAATATTACTCCCGATACAGTGCGTAGGTCTTCGCTACCCGCAAAAAAGAGGGCGCAAATCGAAAGAGAACTTATAAGTGTATGATCGAAAAGATATGATCCTATAACGTTTTGTATGGCTATTGTACAAAATTCCATTTTGAATGAGTTGTTAGAATCAAAATGATATTTTACCGCGTAGCGGTTGTTCTATTGTAGTAAATTGTTTGAACTTTAAAGCAAGATTTCGCGTAGCGAATGTTTTATATGATTTGTTGATTCATGCAAAGCATTATACAACAACCGCTATGTGGTATGACTTGCACGGGACACAAATAACTGCTACAATACAAAAACCGCTAGCGCGGTATCAATCCGCAATTATCTGACATCCACATTGAGACAGCAAAAGGAACAATACCAAATGTGAGGGCGAGGTGACCTCGCCCCTACCCAAAACAATACATGACGTAATGAAATGATAGAATAAAATTAGACGTGGGCTGTCTCAAAAGTCCGAATCCAGGCATTCACAAAAAATATTATATAGACTTACAAATATATCATAAGGACTTAGCGCGACAGTTTTACAAAAAACTGACTTTTGAGACAGTCCCCGACGATATATAATCCGTATATACCCCAGATACTATAACCCAATTTTCGACCTGGATCGAACAATGCTTTCGGCGGCCAGCACTGCATCGACGAGGCTGTCCGGTTCGGCAATGCCCCGGCCGGCGATGGGGAAGGCCGTGCCGTGGTCTGGCGAGGTGCGCACGCATTTCAGGCCGGCGGTGAAGTTCACGCCGCCGCTCGCGCCGAGCATTTTTAGCGGAATCAGGCCCTGATCGTGGTACATAGCCAGCACTCCGTCGTAGTTTTCGTATTGCTTCCGGGCGAAAAACGCATCGGCCGAGAACGGGCCTTCGGCATTGGCGCCGCAGCTGTTCGATGTGGTAATAACAGGTTTTATAACGTCCAATTCCTCTTGGCCGATCTTTCCTTCTTCTCCGGCGTGCGGGTTCAGGCCCAGCAAGGCAATCTTGGGGTTCTCGATTCCGAAATCGGAACGCAACGAGGAGGAAAACGATTCGAGCCTTTTCAGTAAATTGCCCGGAGTAAGTTCGCGGGAGACTTCGCAAATCGGCGTGTGAATCGTGGCGAGCGCCACGCGCAATCTGCCGGCGAAAAGGATCATCAGCGGTTTGGACTGTGGGCCTTGGCTGGCCGCGAAGAATTCCGTGTGGCCGATGAAACCCCACGAGGCCAGCGCCATGACGTGCTTGGCGATGGGAAGCGTGGTTACGGCAGCTATTTCGCCCGAGTCGAGCATGGCGATGGATTCGTCCAGGGCAGCTGCGGCAAGCGCGCCGGACGATTTGGCTGCTTGGCCAAATTCGACTGTGGACTGCTGGCCGCAGGCGCGAAGCTCAATGGATACGCCGCCGATCGAGACTTCGGAGCTGG
Source organism: uncultured Hyphomicrobiales bacterium (assembly GCA_964610885.1). Classification (GTDB taxonomy): domain Bacteria; phylum Bacteroidota; class Ignavibacteria; order Kapaibacteriales; family UBA2268; genus CAZSWR01. The sequence goes on from CAZSWR010000097.1 coordinate 9,262, forward strand.
AGATTTCGGCATCGAGGCCCATTTTGCCGAAGTACTCGGCCAGCGTGCCCGGATGGCAGATGATCGCCAGCGAGTTACCGGAGAAGAATCCACGATCCGCAAGAATCGGAATCGATTTGTGAAAGATCTCCAAACCGATTCCGTTAGTATCTCCGCATGTTATTCCAATTTTCATTTATATAATTCCTTAAATCCCTTTGGGATTATCTCAAAAGTGTCATTCTGAACGAAGTGAAGAATCCATTGTCTTTCATAATTCCTTGCAATAATTGGATGTTTTACTTCGTTCAACATGAAAAAAACAGTTTTTCGGGATTTTGAGACAATCCCAAAGATAAATCAACAATTCTATAACGCTATTTCAATTGCCTCGAAGTTTTAGCGGGGCGTTACGACGAAGATTTGCACCGTGCGCGACAGCTGGCGGCCGATGGGCGATTTCTGATCGAAAAGCGCATCGTTGGCGCCCACGCCATAGACCTCGAACCGGGCAGACTTCACAGAGGCCTGGAGGACGTCCTTGACCGCATTCGCTCGCTTTTCGGCGAGTTTCTGGTTGTATTTTTCGTCGCCAATTGCGTCCGTGTAGCCATAAATCTTTACGATTGAGTTGAATTTTATTGCCGGAATAATGTGTTTTTTAATGATATCGAGGCCGTCGGCCGGTATTTCTGATTTGTCGAAATCGAAGAGGATAAGGCTATACTTCGAGATGGAACGGTCGGCGAGTTCTTCGGATTTCTTTCGGCTGATCGAGAAATAATCCACAGGAATGCGGCCTTTGGAGGTTTCCGTGGCGCCGCCCTCGGTGTGCACGGTAAGCGTGTATTCCACCGGAAGCTGTTTGTTCGTCAGCTCGTTCGGGTAAATGACCCATTGCTGCGGGCTGGGGCGGCCGATTCCTTTGAAAGATTTCAGCACTTCGCCGGCTTGGGCGATCTGCATTTCCCATTTCGAAATTGAATCCGATGACGAGGCAAACGGCACGAACTCGATAAGGTTTGGTTCGGCAAGCCGCTGGTTCTCCTTTTCGAGAGCGATTGGCGCAAGGATTTCTTTCGTGTCCGACGAGAACTCGATTCTGCGGTTCTCTTCGACGCCCTCGGCGACTGTCGAGGCCGATGGTTTCGCAGGGAAGTCCGAAGTGGTAACTGCGATGCGGCTTTCGTTGATTTCGAAATTCTTTACTAAATAATCCTTTGCGGATTGGGCGCGGCGGCGGGCCAGTTCGGTATCGCCTTTTTCGGCTTTGCCGTCTGTGGTGCCGTTGATAGTCAGTTTTGCACTCTCGTTTTGGGCCATACGCACGCCGATCACGTCGAGTGTGCTTTTATTGATGGCGATCGCGTCCGGTTGGAGTTTCTTGAGCGAGAAAGGCCCGGCCTGGTGCATTGTGTAGTTCACTTGCGTCTTGTCGCTTGCTTTGTCTTGGTTCTCGTCGTAGAAAACGTACGGGACGAGCGGGAAGAGTTCGGTGTATTGGACGTCTTCGATATTGATTTTCGAGAGCGGATGGTGGCGCCCGTCGTTGTCGTAGTAACGGATTTCGCTGAATCCGGCCTTGATGTCGCCCGATGAGGATTCGCCGCCAGCGTAGTCATCCTTGTCCAGGCTGAACGTGAGGTTCACTCCGAAGCGGATCTGTGTGGCCGACCAACTCGACACGTTGCCCGAGTATCCGCGGGTTGCGCTTGCTGCTCCGGTTTGCATCGCGCCAGCGAGCGGAATGCGGACGGATACTTCGGGCGTCAAATATGTGAACTTGTTTAGTTTGAAGATATATCCGGCGCCGAGGGCGAGCGCGATTCGCGTTTTAACGTCTTTCATCGCGACCGATGACGAATCCGCCCCGGGCGCGAATTTGAACGAATTCGAAGCGGGGAAGCCAAGCTCAAGCCCGCCGAGCAGGTAGAGCGGCCTGACGGACGGGAACAGGTTCCGCACGATGACGGACGGAGTGAATTCGATGTATCCCAAAGAGGCGTCGAGCGTGGTGTCTGCCGAGTTTTTGGACTCGAATTTGGCGCCCATCGCGTGGTAGCCCAGCCGGCCGGAGATTGTGAACGTGGAATTGATCGGGTAGTTCAGTATCAGCCCGATTGCTCCGGTGAGCGATGTCGCGTTTTGGTCGAAAAGCGTTTGCTGCGGGGCGATGGCGAATTTGCTAGAGTGCATGTTGAGATTGAACGCGCCATAGAGTCCGCCGTTGATGTGCCATGTGGAATCGGAATCGGCGGCCGAAGCGCATACGATAGCCGAGAATAGCAGAAGAATTGAAAAGCTTATTTTTTTCATGTTTTTCCCCTTATATTTTATGCTGCAAAAAGCCATACAAATTTATAAAAAAATCGCATTAAAAGGTGGCGCCTGCAATTTATTTTTTTTCTGGTTCTATAACGCTTGTGTGGGTAAACAAAAATTATTGAGTTTTAAGATTGGAATGTTTATAATATGGTTCTATGACGAATTTAATATGTACAGTCCCCATACAATTTGCATTCTTTAAGAGAAGTAATAGTTGCGAATTGATACCGCATAGCGGTTGTTGTATTGTAGTGATTTGTTCCCCTCTTGCATGTCATAC
>CAZSWR010000098.1:0-11832 GCA_964610885.1 uncultured Hyphomicrobiales bacterium
TTAAATTGAAAATATATGCGCTACATAATACTAAGTATGTATTAGTCGGATGAACTAAAAATGATGACATCGGAAGAAAAAAAGAAGTTAGTCAAAGATTTTAAAATGCAAAAAACCGAGCGCGGAGTGATTGCTGTCAGGAACAAAGAGAACGGAAAGATGATGGTGGACGCGATGAACAACCTGCACGGCGCATTCGTTTCGATCAAGATGAGCCTGAAGTTGAAGAATTGCTGGATCAGGGCGCTGCAAGAGGACTTCGACCGCTACGGCGCCGACGCTTTCGAGTACTTGGTGCTCGACGTGCTCAAGGAGCCGGACACCCCGGGCTACGACTATCGCGACGATTTGCGCTCGCTCACCGAGATGTGGCGCGAAAAATTGGCCGCGGAGGGCGTGGAGTTCTACAACGCAAAAGTAACCAAGGTGTAATGTGATGATGTGTTGATATAATGATGTGGTGATGAGATGATGTGATGATGTGATGATGAGATGTAGGGGCGAGTTCCAAACCTGCCCGTGGATTAGCTGATGTGAAGAAAATAGTTGCAAGCAAAAAGGTGAAAGTAGCAAGTGCAGCATAAGTCACTCTATTTAGGAGCCTGTTGAAAAAGTATTGATCAGCCATCCCACGGGTTAACCCGTGGGTTCGATACATGCCATAACTCTAATAATATCTGTGTGCTACGCGAACATTTCTTTTAGCCACCTTTGGAAAAGGGGGTCGGGGGATTTATCGATATTTCAATGACTAGATTGCGATACATGCAATGGATTGAAACCCATTGTTGCTTATTTAAAACTTATCCTCGCAGCCTAGAAACTCAATCCAAATGAAATACCTACAGGTATGAATTTTATATAATCTGGGATATTATTCATTGGAATATCGATGTAAATCCTGAACGCTAGATTCCTTGGCTCGAATGGCAAGACACGGAAGCCCAATGTTGGATAGATAAAACCGTTTTTTGCTCCTTTGCCGCTTATCATTACAGCTCCAAGGCCAAACTCGGAGCATACAACTCCTTTGCCGATATTGAACGTAATGTGTGCCGGAAATGTAATAAATGGACCATCGAGATCTTTGCATGTCGGAACAATAATACATATTGAATTGTCAGTATTTAAATCTCCTGGGTTGAATCCAACTCCGAATCCAATAACGAAAGCAAACATTGAATCGATAGGGGCAATAGCTTCAATATTTAATGAAAATAGCGATGCGTCGCCAATGGCACCAAGGCAAATATCGCCGGATGCTCTGTAAGCAGTTGTATCCCGGTCGTCTTGAGCAGATGCCGTTGATATTGAAAAAACGAGAGCCAATAGAAGAATGACAGTTTTCATGATACAAAACCTCAAAAGAATTGTAACATCAGTTCAATTTCATTCCTATCCCTCGATTTGCTGCTTAAAGGAATTGCATATTTAGCTATCTTCAATAATAAGTAATAATTTCATTCATGTACACCTTGCATTTTCATTTCGCTGACAAAAATGTAGAATTTCAATTGTCGCCTTTATTGGGCAGAATTTATAAACTAACACCCAATGAAATACCTACAGGTATGAATTTTATATCATCTGGGATATTGTTTATTGGAATATCGATATATAGCCTGAGCACTAAATTCCCTGGCTCGAATGGCAGGACACGGAATCCCAATGTTGAAAAGAATAATCCGTTATTTATTTCTATGCCGTCAAATATCACATACCCAAGTCCAAACTCGGAGTAAACTATTCCTTTGCCTATATTAATAGTAATGTGTGCCGGATATGTAACAAAAGGACCACCGATTTTTCCACATATCCTAAACAATGCACATGATATTATGTCAATTTTGGGATTTCCCGGATTGTATCCAAAACCGAATCCATAAGTGAGAGCAAAAACTGAATTGATTGAGGTAATAAATTCATAATTAATTGAAAAAAGCGATGCGTCACCAAAGCCGCCAATGCAAATATCGCTCGATGCTCTGTGAACAGTTGTATCCCGATTGGTATTACCAGAAGCAGTATATATTGAAAAAACGAGAGCCAATAGAAGAATGACAGTTTTCATGATACAAACCCTCAACAGAATTGTAACATCAGTTCAATTTCATTCCTATCCCTCGATTTGCTGCTTAAAGGAATTGCATGGCATATTTATCTTCAAACACAAGTCAAAATCGAAATCTTGTCCATCTTTCCTTTCGCTATTACGATGCTTCCAAAAGAAAGTGAGTAATTCAGTTTATTGTTTGTTTCCTGTTACGGCCAAAGAGCCATCGGTGCTAATTTCGCCATTGATTAATGCCTTGAAAGTACCGGTGCCGTGCAGCGAGTTCCCATCGATAACAAGTACTCCGGTGCCATTTGTGATCTGTTCCGTGCTTTTGTCGGGCAGTGTGGTCGAGAAGGATACATTAGTGAAGCCAATAGTCTTGCCGTCCGGCGATACGCCCTTGATAACAATGTTATGCACTTCGGTTACGCCGGCCACCATATCTGTCGTGATGTTGCAAGTGGCTTCCGTTCCATTGAAAGTGATTGTCGCTGTACCGGTGATGGCATATTTACCGTCCATGTCCATCTGTGCTACAAAATTCCACTTGTTGCTTGCCGAAGGCGATGACGAAGAATCGCTGCTGCAAGAGAAAGCAAATAGAGCAACTGTAACGATTAGAACTAATTGTAAGACTGCTTTTTTCATAAAAAGTCCTCTGATAATTGTGAAATAACTATATTAAACAATGGATTCAATTAACCTTACCGACGTGGCATAAGAAAAATATTGCATATTAGTAATCCTTTCGTGCTATATTTGTAGATGTTTATTAATTTGATTTAGCAAGGATATGCACGAGAAGAATCTCATTTTGGTCGGTGCCAGCGCAGGAATTGGCCGCGCATTAGCGTTAGAATTTGCTTCCAAAGGCTATCGTTTGCTCTTGGCCTCCAGGGACTTGCCGGCCCTCGAATCTCTCTGCGCAGAGATCGGCAGCAAAGCCTCTGCCATGCGGTGCGATGCCACAAGTATGTCCGATTGGAAAGCGCTGGGCAGCAGGGCCGAAGAGTTATTTGGAAAGATTGACCTGTTGATTGTTAATTCCGGTGTCAGCATTACGAACACGATGAGCGACTTCCATGCGGAAAACGTGGTGAAAACTTTCGACGTAAACACGTTCGGCATCGTCCGCGCACTCGAGGTGTTTTTGCCAATATTTCGCAGAACCGGCGGCGGCACGATTGTATCGGTCGGTTCGCTTGCCGATTGCCGCGGCATACCTCGCAGCGGGACTTACAATGCGTCCAAAGCAGCCCTCGCCCAATTGTTGGAAGCGGCACGCATCGAATTGCATAGCGAAGGAATCAGGGTGGTTACTGTCAAGCCCGGGTTCGTTCGCACTGCTATGACGGCCGGACACAAATACAAAATGCCTTTTATCATCGGCCCCGAAAGGGCAGCCGAGATTATTGCCGACGGTATCGTCCGCCGAAAGGACCGGATTTACTTCCCGACAATAATGTCTTTCGCGTCGTGGACAGCGCAGGCTGTGCCCGATCGCCTCTATGAATGGATATTCCGAAAGTGGAAAGGATAAACCGAAAAGAGAAGGACTTTGGTTCTATTACGCTTCTGTGCGTGTAGGATCCATTACGCCTATGAAACATTAGTAGTTGAATTTCGGAGTATTCATCTCGCGATAGAATTTTTAACCACCCCTGAAACCCATTGCTACGCAACGGTTTTCTTTCCCCTCCTTGGCAAGGAGGGGACGAAAGGGGAGGTTTTTTAATTCAAATAGCTCATCTCACCAATTCGAAATAGTTCTCCAATATTATTACCTGAAAAATAATAAGCTTTGTGCTTGCCTCCGCGCCATATACTTGCACGCAATAAATGCCCCTATAATATAAATATCAATCTTTGGATTTGCCTCTCCATATGACTAACCATAGATAAAAAAAATGCGAATTTAGACAACAATAAATATAATATTAGTACGCCCTAATATATGTATGTTATTTGAAATTTATGGTGAATAAAATGGAAACGAAAAGAATTGATATTGGACTATTTGTCCTTCGGCTCGCCATCGGCCTTATGATGTTGCTGCACGGCATTTCAAAACTGGTAAATGGGATCGGGCCAATTGTCGGAATGCTCGAATCGTCGGGGCTGCCCGGATTTATTGCCTATGGCGTATTGGTGGGCGAGGTGGTCGCGCCGCTGATGCTCATTGTCGGGTTCCGCACGAGACTGGCCGGAGCAATATTTGCGTTCAACATGGTTGTCGCTGTTTCGATGGCGCATTTGGGCGATATTTTCACGTTAGTCCCGATGGGCGGATGGGCGTTGGAGCTTCAGGGCGCATATTTCTTTGGTGGAGTTGTGCTCGCCATTACCGGAGCCGGCGGCATTGCAGCCTCCACAAAGAACAGGTTCGATTAGCTGAAATTGTGCATAGTAAAACAACCGAGTCTTTTGATTGTACGACACACCCCCTAACCCCCTCTTTTTAGAGGGGGATAAGAATATGCATAATTAATATATTAGGAGTGTAGAATTATGTTTTTAAAGTCCCCTTTAGGAAGAGGGGATTTAGGGGTGTGTTATTGATAACTATATGAAATATTAAGCAGATAATGAGAATATGAGATTCGTTTTTATTTTGATAAATGTAAACTTACGAAGCTTAATGAATTATTGTGGGGTGAGTTAATACCCATACAAAACGTTATAGAGCTGTTATTAATTGCATTTAATATCGTAGGGGCACGGCATGACGTGGCCACGGGAAAATATTAAACCAATCTGATTACCTTTTATTGTCCTATATAAACCAGATCCTTGCGCGGGTTTGGAACCCGCCCCTACACATTTTCTAAAGTTGAAAGTAGCAAGGAACAAGTTGAAAGCAGAAGAATTTCCTGTCCATAATAGAGTCTACTTGCTACTTTTACCTTTTTACTTGCAACTATTTTCATCACATCACTCAAATATGAATCTGGGCAAGCCTTGCGGGCCTGCCCTGATGAATTGCTTTTTGCAGTTAAATCTTGTTTTCCTGAAGAATTAGAACCTTACCGAGTCCTCGCTCATTTGGGTCATAATTTGGTTCTGGAAATTGTAGAGCCTGACGTAGGTTTTCGATGTGGCGTCGGTGCCCTGGGGCGTGATAATCACGAAATTAGCTGTAGTTAATTTGTGGTTGTCGTCGATCCATGTGCCCGAGTTTGCATAAATGCACTTTTTGCCGGAAACTGTATAGTTCTGCATCATGGGATTGTGCGTGTGGCCGAAAACAACGATCCTCTTGTTCGAGCTGGGGTTGTTGAAGTACTGCCAATATGCCATTGTGTCGGTGCCAATGCTTCCAGCTGCATTATCAAGGGCATAATCGACGGGGATTGGCACGCTTACGTTGTTTCGCGAGCATCTATTTGCCCAATTGTCTTGGATGCCATCATAAAGTTTGACTTTAATTGTTCCGCCGGGAGTTTCTTGGTACGGCAATAAATCATTGATGCTGTAGTAGCCGTTGAACCCATTCACGTTCGCGAAGATTTTCTTTTCGTCGAAGTGCCTGTTGACCGGCAGATAGTTTAGCGACCACGACCACGTTCCCCAGTATCTATACAGATTGGCCTGGCTAACGGTTTCGGAACCGGTGAGCGTGAGTTTCGGGATTTCATCGATATTTTTCTCGCATTTTTGGGCCACGTGCGTTGCGCCAATACGAGTAAAGAAATATCCCGGAGGAGTGATTGTCCCCGGCGCAATGTCTTGGTTCGAGAACGGGTCGGGCGAGCAGAAAATGTTATAGCGGTGGCCGTGTTCGATAACGACTTCCGGCAGACCGGCCGGAGAGTACGAGCCTAAGCCCAAGAGTCCTGCGTCGCGGCATTGGATGATTCCGGGCAGCACCCGGCTAACGTTTGCCTCGGAGATGGTCAGGTCGTGGTTGCCGGGCACGTATGTAACAGTGATTTTTTGTTCGTTTATAATGCTTTTCAGCGCGTCGAACACAGATTTATTTGTTGAAGCAATAAGGTCAACGAAGCTGGCCTGGTCGCCTCCGTGGTATGTATCTATGGTGTCTGGTACAAACCATTCATCGAAGAAGTCGCCCGCGATAACGAGTTCCTTCACGTTGGGCGAAGCTTTCACCTGCTCCAAGAAATTGGCCAACACTGCTCTGTTTGCCCTGGTTTCCTCGTAGTTTTCATCGGCGCCCAAGTGGATGTCGCTAATAACAACTACTAAATTGCGAACATTTGTACCGTTGTTCAGCGGAGATTTGACTATAGGATTATTGCTATCGCTATTACTTGAGCATGATACAAACATCGCTAAAGCCAATCCTATCATAGCCATTTTGCCAAGTAGCCATCCATTTTTCATATTAACCTTTCGTTAGTTTAACCCCTAATTTTTCGTGGGAACCTTTCTCCACGTTTAATCTATATCTCGATTCAATTTTTCATCTCGTACTTGATTCTCTAACCATCCAGAAACCAATTGCAATGCGAAGGATTTATTTCCCATGCCTTGGCAACGAGGGGACTGAGTGGAGGTTTGTAATTCAAATAACATACCATCTAAGATGATATAGAACCATTTAATTGTCCCACATCGCAAAAGTAAATTTGTGAAAACGATTCAATACAAACATAAAAATCCGATATTTTTTCAATCCTACTCTTTAGTGCCATGCGCCAAGATTCGCCTGCCAACGTACTTGATAGGACGCATCGCATCACTAAAATACAAAATATAAATTGTCAAAAAAAATATATTTTGAATAGAAGTATTTAACATAAAAATATGCACTGAATTCTGTCGAGTCATTCAAGCTACCCAATGGCCCCGACACCCATCCGATTAGCAAATATGGTTGCTCGCCGCCCGAAAATTCGACAAAAAAACACTCGCCGAAAAAAAATTCTATGACCGTGAAAATTTTTTTTCAGCCACTGTACGACCTTTGGGGGAAATCTGCTGAAAACAAGAGCCAGCCGCGATTTAAATCATTTGCAGATATTTCGGATATTCGTTAATTTGCCATGTGTTATAGTAGCAAATTGCTTAGAAGTTTTTTCAAATAGCTTACTATATAATATTAATCAACTTTAAGAAGGATTTCTTAAAATGGCTGAAAACCGTAAGTCATGGGCTGAACCCTACAAAATCAAAGTAGTTGAACCACTCAAAGTTACTACACGCGAATACCGCGAAAAATGTATCAAAGAAGCTGGATATAACACATTCCTCCTCCGTTCGGAAGATGTTTATATCGATCTGCTTACAGATAGCGGCACGAATGCCATGAGCGATTATCAATGGGCAGGTATGATGCTCGGCGACGAAGCTTATGCTGGCAGCAAAAACTTCTATTACCTCGAATCAAATATCCAAAAATTCTATGGATATAAATATGTGGTTCCCACCCACCAAGGCCGTGGTGCAGAACACCTCCTTTCGCAAGCATTGATCAAACCCGGCGATTACGTCCCCGGAAACATGTACTTCACCACAACCCGCGAACACCAAGAACTCGCCGGCGGTACCTTCCGCGACGTCATCATCGACGAAGCACACGACCCACAAGCAGTTCTTCCCTTCAAAGGAAATGTTGATCTGAAGAAATTCCAAGCACTCATCGACGAAGTCGGTGCCGATAAAATTCCTTACATCACAGTCGGCGCCACAGTCAATATGGCCGGCGGCCAACCCGTTTCGATGGCAAACATGAAAGCCGTAGCCGAATTGGCACACAAACACGGCATCAAAGTCGTTATCGACGCCACACGCGGCATGGAAAATGCTTACTTCATCCAACAGCGCGAAGAAGGTTACAAAAACAAATCAGTAGCCGAAATCGTTCACGAATTCTTCGGTTATTCCGATGCAGCCACCATGTCCGGCAAAAAAGACCTTTTGGTCAATATCGGCGGTTTCGTAGCTTGCAACGACTGGGATACCTTCGAGAACATGCGCAACATGGTTGTCGTTTACGAAGGACTCCACACATACGGTGGACTCGCCGGACGTGACCTCGAAGCAATGGCTCGCGGTATGGAAGAAGCAATCCAAGACGATAGCATCTCCGCTCGCGTAAGACAAGTCGAATACTTTGGCAACAAACTCAAAGCCGCTGGCATTCCGATCGTCGAACCAATCGGCGGACACGCTGTGTTCCTTGACGCTCGCAGATTCTACGATCACCTGACCCAATTGGAATTCCCCTCGCAGAAACTCGCAGCCGATCTCTATGTGGAATCCGGCGTACGCGCAATGGAACGCGGTATCGTATCGGCAGGACGTAACAAAAAAACCGGCGAAAACAACATGCCGAAACTTGAACTCGTTCGCCTCACCATTCCCCGCCGCGTTTACACACAATCGCACTTCGACGTCGCTGCAGAGCGCATCATCGAAATGTACGAAAAACGCCATACATTCAAAGGCCTCGAAATGGTTTACGAACCCAAATACTTGCGCTTCTTCCAGGCACGTTTCCAAGAAAAAGCGTAATTCATTCGGTTCCGACTGGATTATTTCCCTTTCGCTCCCGCTTCGCACCATCGAGGCGGGAGTTTTTTATTCAAGGCATTCTATTTTTATTATAGGCTGCTGTATGATAACTTCCGGGTATATGTTCCTAAAAATATCGCGTAGCGATTAAACTATGGTAGGTATCGAAGCCATACTCTTAATTGTTATCCCGTAGGGATTAAATTATACAACTTGATTGTTGAACTTTATGTCGTTCACGCGAATGCGGGAATCTCCTATTATTATCCAGTTCCCAATATCATTGAGCACTAAGAAAATCAACTCACCAAATCACCTGATAATTATACGTTACACGGTATAAAATTATCCCGACATTTCTGGCAATTGATAATGGTACTTTTGAATCTACCCACAAAAATCGAAATTGAATAGTGTTTTCCCTTATCCAAAGCAGTTGTTGTGCATTTTCTCTGCCGGAATGCCCTTACTGAGCAAATATTGAAATAATTATTAGCAATAAAATATTATTAAATATTTCTTGCATATTAAATATTCATTTAGTAATTTGAATTTAAACAACAGCGCTCACGTAGCGAAACGAATGCAAGAAGTTTTATTCAGCACAAACAACAAGCCATGGCACAGGTTGATAGATTATTATTAATACCACAAGGGGACGGGCCGCAGTCAGGATAAAAAAATAGGATCCGAAGAGTTTCGAAGCTTTCATATCGGATCCCACGTCGCTCGCGGCGCGAAGAGCGCCACGCAATCGTTTCGACATCGCAAATATACGATGCCGATGTGTTAGAAACAATTTAATTATTTTTGTTAAACACATTAGAGATTATTCAAAATGAAAAAATCAATCGTTCTATTTCTGCTCATCGTGGCAGGCGCGTTCCAAATTGCTTGGGGGCAAGAGGAAGACCCATATTCAAACATCACCAATCCCTGCGGTGGTACAACTCAGAAAATGCAATATCACGCCAGTTTAGTTCCTGAAGGCTGCCCCGGCTGTCGAATAAATTACTTCGCTGTATATAGCGTGGTTGATCAAATGCCATCATTCGAGATATCCGAGCTTTTCGTTACGGACGAGTGCTACAAATGCTTCAACACACAAAAACTGTAACAGATGGCACTTAGTGATTTTATTACAAATCTCGTAAATGGGACTTGGGGACCTTTTGATAAGTTTGATGTAGCAATTGCTTACGCCAAATCATGCGTGCAGGCTACGTTCAAAAAATTACACAAAGAAAAGCTCGAGAAGAAATATGGGGGAGGCCCCGTTCCTCCGGATCCGGGTATGATTATGCCTATGAGCCAAATTGCCTCAGAGGATTCGGTATCACTCTGGTGGATAAGGCCATGCAACACAGATTTGATTTATTGCTGCAAGGCATTGCTTCATATCGAAACAAAAATGAACAGCGATGGCAGTCGTAGTGTTGTCTATATAAAAACAATAAAGAAATATCCGATGGAGTCTTTTTGCGGAAAGATTTCACCAATGTGCGAATATAATTGCGATGCTTTGGATCTGGATTACCGAAATCTAAAATATCAGGCTGACTCAACGGCAAGTATATTTACTGTTACGCCCAATCCAACTTCAGGTAATGTTTCGCTAACAATCAATGGATTCGAAAATGGTAACTATGTTTTAGAGATTAATGATACTTATGGGAATACAATTCATACATCGAATATAGATATTAGCGACGATTCAAGAACACCAAGCATTGCAATTTCTATCGGCCAAACAGGTACTTACGTTTATGCACTGAAGCAAAACGGAAATGTTTTAAAATCCGGTTTGATTACGGTTATCAAATAAGTTTGTTATTTTCTATGTGGGGGCAATACTGCCCCCTATGTTTTTAATAAAAGGGATTCAAAATGAAAAAATTCATTCTTATTTTTTGTATGTTGCTACCAATATCCGCCAGCGCCCAGCTATATTGGGAATACGTGGACACAACGAACAGCGATTGGAAATGGACATCTTATGTGCAGAGCTACGGCGACAGCACCTATTTGGTTAGCGGCTATAATATGTGGCACGAGTGGAGAGTGCCTTTGTACAACTCTGTGTCTGAAGCATATATTATGATTTCGAAGGATGCCGGGCACAATTGGCGTAAAGTATTCTCCAGCACTTCCGATACCGCCTGCGATGGTTGCGATGTGTATCCGGTCGGCAGGGTGAAAATGCTTACTGAAAACAAAATAATTGCAATAACCGCTAATGATATTCGCTCCAATGGCAGCTACCTTTTGGAATCGAACGATTGCGGGGATTCCTGGACGATGACGCCAATAAAGGACGACCAAGGGAAAAATGTATATGCAATGTTTTTCGGTATGTACGATGCTTGCAATGGTTATTGCAGTTCCGGTTATAACCTGTGGATGATCTCAGACAGTGGGAAAACATACCGAAGAATCGATACATTGGACACAAGAGGACTTGAATTTACATGGCATTCGAACAAATTCAATAATACGATATATATTTTATTAGGAGCATTTGCGAATAAAAAGGCACTCGCAAAATCTATCGACAACGGTATAACATGGAAAACATGGGACTTGCCTGACAGCTTATTATGTATGACTTTTATTAACGATAGTGTCGGATATTTCGCCAAAAACACCGGTAATGCTGATAGTTCAAAATATGAACTTGTATATATAACATCCGACGGAGGGAAGACTCTTTCTGTATTCTATTCAAATAGAGAGATGAAAAGCAATATATCTAGAGTTTATTTTCGAGATGAAAACAATGCTATCATGTTTGGCGAAAAGAGTATTCTAAGGACAACTAATGGCGGGCAGACATGGTCACGGGATTCTGTGAGGCTTCAATATTTCGATGGCGAAATGGATATGGATATTCTTAATATGGCCTATCTCAATGAAAATAATATTCTTGCTCGCGATTCCTGGGGTATGATGCTTAAATATGGCGATTACATGCCTGTCGGAGTTTACGAAAGCTACGCAGCTCCCGAGCCTCTTCTCGCCTCCCCGAACCCGTTCACGGACGTTGCGCGCGTGAATTTCGTGGTGGAGCAGGCGGGCCGTGTCTCGATAGTTGTCCGAAATTCCATGGGCGAACAAGTGGCCACACGCGAATATTTCTCCCAATCGGGCGAGCAGACATTCTCCCTCTCAGGCGCAAACCTGCCCGCCGGCATCTATTTCTGCGACATCACCGCGAGCGGCAAGACCTACCGCGCCAAAGCTGTGTTGGTGAGGTGATAAAAGATAATATTACTTTATATTTCAATTTCAAACACAATATT
>CAZSWR010000099.1:0-11814 GCA_964610885.1 uncultured Hyphomicrobiales bacterium
TTGAAAATATATGCGCTACATAATACTAAGTATGTATTAGTCGGATGAACCAAAAAATCCGTAATATCTCCCGCATAAACGCCATTCGGTCCGAAATTTGTGATAAATGGCTGAATTGTGCTTTCTGTTACGTGGATTGGTGATTTGCCATAAATATAAGTGTATGCCCCAATAGAGTAATCACGGCGAATCCTCAAGACGTACAAACCGGTATCGGCATCGGTGAAGTCGAAATTTGTAAATAATTTATTGCCATTGCATTTAAAGTAACTATCTTTCTGCACGAAGGCTCCTTCTTTCAAGAGTGCCACTTCGCTAACGTAAGACTCCTGATCAGTTCCGATATTGAGCCTATCGAAACTGGCTGGCAAGCCGTTTTCACCTGAGATTGTGGCTGTAATGTCCATTGGTTTGTTCGCAGGGAATTCTGTGGGCGTTATTGTTACAATCCGCCCTTTGAAATCGTTCGGTATAATATAGAATACAGAATCGGCTGAATAGAAGTTATATGAACCGCCCTGGCCGCACACGTTCATAAGCACCTTGTAAAACCCAGGAGCAACATTGTATGGCAACTCGAAATTGGTAGTAAATGGGTTGGTATAGCTATGAATGCCATCGTGATTAATAAGCGTGAAACTGCAAATCCAGAGATAATCAGGGTACTGAGGAGCGCTTAAACCATCATAAGTAAAAATAATCGAAGCTTGAGAGCCCTCGAGCACTTTCGAGGGGTAGGGCGCCCCAACTGTTACGTCCGGCGGAGTGGCCGATGCAACGAGAACGAAAAGAATTGAAAACACTACAACCATTGAAATAAAAACTCGAGTTTTCACCGCGGATCTCTTATTTATTAAAAAAACGGAAAGTATCGAAAGAGAACGAAAATAAATATAATATTTTTTCTTTGAATATCGGAAAGGTATAATTAATAATATCAAATATTTATCGATTTGAATAACTCTTCAAGTGCATCAATAATCATTTGCGGGCTGATTTGCGTCATGCAAGCAAAGTGTTTCCTGGGGCAAGTGGCGCGGCCAATATGCGTGCATGGGCGGCAGGGGAGAGGCACTTCCACAATTCGGTGAGGGACGCGATACGGCTCGAAACCGAAATCTGTAACCGTTGACCCAAATATGGCAACCACCGGAACCGCTCGGGCAGCGGCTATGTGCATAACGCCTGTATCGTTCGTGATAATAGCATCGCAACGGTCGAGCGCCGAAGCTGTCTCCTCGATGGACTCAGCGCCGGAGCGGTCTTCGACCTGCGCGCCTGACGAAGCGGCAATGCGAGAGCAGATTTCGGTATCTTTTGGCCCGCCGAGCAGAATGAAGCAGCAACCGTACTTTTCGCGCAGCTTTCCGATTGTTTCGGCAAATGTTTCTGCGGGGAGGCGCTTCGTGAAGTGGTGCGCGCCCGGGGCGATACCGATGGTTTTTATTGTGTTTGAGTTTGGGCGTGCGGTCAGTGCGCCTGATTCCTTTTCTTTTGCGGTCCAGATTTCGAGTCCGCCGCCGTCGTCGGCCGCACCAATCTGCCGTGCCGTCTCGAAGTATATTTCAGGTATCGGAACCGAAGGCTTTTGTTTCAAAAATTTGAAATGCACGAGTGAGATTTTTTTGAATCGTTGTTTGCGAATTTTTATGATATTCTTCCCAAGCCCCGCGCGAAAGTGCATACTCCGGCGGTTCCGCTGGAGGTCGAGAATTGCGTCGTACGGGCCGCCAAGCTCGGAGAGTAACTCTTGTTTCATTTGGCCGATGAGCGAAAGCGGAAGCGATTTGTCGTATCGGACCACTTTGTCGATGTACGGATTGTGCTCGATTACGCCGGCAAATTGCGAAGCAACTGCAAAGTCTATCCTGGCGCAGGGGAACGACTTACGCAGGCAGCGCACAAGCGCCGTCGTCAGTATCACGTCGCCCATCGAACTGAGCCGGATTAAAAGAATTTTTTCAATATTTTGTTTTTTTGAAATTTTCATAGTAAATTAAAATAACATTTTTTTTAATATTATCTATGAAGTTATTGTTCACTTACTTTACAACTTGAAATATGAGATTTTCTATCGAAAGAATTGAGGATACAACTGTATTCACTCTTAAAACCAAAAAAATAGATGCCGAGAACTCTTCGTCGCTGAAAGCTGAGCTTCTGATCGTCTGCCAACCGAATATCAAAGGCCTCATCATGGACCTTTCGACGGTGGAATACGTGGACAGCACCGGGCTTGGAGCCATTCTGCTTGCCCACCGCCAGCTTTCCGAGCACGAGATACCTCTCATCTTGGTTGGCCTTCAGGAAAGCGTCCTCAGCCTGCTTAGGCTTTCGCAACTGCTCGACCTTTTCGACGTCTTCGACACAGTGGACGAAGCGCTCGAAGAAATGAGCGAGATATAACATCTCCCTGAGTGGCACTAAAAGCAAAACAAATCGAGCCTGAGGTCTTCAGGCTCTGAATGCATTCATTAGTTTACATCGATTATTCCCGGTATTTTTTAATTGCAGTTATTGGATAGCCACTATATGAATTGAATTCATATTTTATTATTTTACCTTTATCAATCAGAATATTCAGTAGGGAATAACTCGATGCAAAAGAATAATTCTTGTTTGCAAGCCATTCAGTTACAAACCATTTGATACCAACATATTTGTTATATTTCAAATCTTCGGCTTCTTCCAATTCATCAATAAGTTCATCTTCTGTAATATCAATGTATTTCTGAACTGGCCTATAAACATCAGATTGATTGGGGAGTTCGATTCGGCCGATTATCTTCAAACCCTCTAAAATGGTATCATTGTTTTGAGCTGCTTCAATTGTGGCATTACGGATGGCTTCCTTGTCCTCGATACTAAATACTAAATCATCAATTAATTTCTCTGCATTTCCAATTATCTCTGATAGCGAAGCAAGAGTGGCCATACCGTAATCGAGTTCTTTCTTATAGAAAATACCTTGGTGGGCCACTTTGTTGCGAATTTTAATAATGTCGCGCCACTTCTGTTCGAAGTTTTTATCCTGAAAATTATCTTTGAAGTACTTTGAATAATTACTTTGAAGCTCATTTTTAAAATTAATAAAATCATCGTTCTTTTCGAGTTTCATCAATCGAGAGAGAATTTTGTCTGGATTGTTGTAGCCGGAAGATTGTTTATAAATCAATTCGCCCAAATCATCAAAATCTACATAGCGCACGTCATCATCGATATAAGAAGAAATTTCATCGCGCCTTCCATTCTTGTGAAAATTTGCCTTCTCGATCATCGCTTTCGTGGCTGTTGCTTCCCACCAATCATAACCAATTCTCTGGATAAAAAACTTTATCAAGTATTTCCTTAATAAATTCTCCACTTTGTTTATTTCAGGATAGAGCTTGTTGGCAATATAAGTTGAAACATCATCTGAGAGAAGGCGAATACTATTGAATTGAAGCGTGGTTTTTAGGTGCTTTAGAATTTTTGTGCGAAACGCTTCCAGTTTCTCAAATTCTCTGCTAAAAATCTTAAGCATAAATGCAGACTCAAAATAGTTCGTAAGAACGTTGCTTGTATCTGCAAGATTGATTATGATTGATATCCCTGCGTTCGGTTCTTCCAATCGTGTGCGTCCGTTTTCTTGCTTGATTTCAGTTTTCTTACCGCCCCATAGGCTGTCGCTGAAGGAAATTGCTTGCGCAAGGGCAAGCTCCGTTTTTATATCAGCAGGATCGATACAAAAAAGCTCGAAAAAGAAATACTCATTTGTTTCCATAAATACCTTAAATTTATACAATTATACTATTGGAATATCAATCTTTAATGTTGTGCCTGTAGCTTCATCCGATTCGATCGTAACCCTGCCGCCATGCAGCTCTGTTAGCGTTTTAATAATCGACATTCCAAGCCCGAAACCATCTGTCGAACGGGAAGAGTCCCCGCGTTTGAAGCGTTCAAATACTATTGGCAACACATCCACAGGGATTGGTTTGCCCTGATTGTTGATTTCCACAATTGCCGATGAGTTAACTTGCGTTACGTGGATCAGGACGCGGTTGTCGTTCACCGAGTATTTAATCGCATTCTCTGTTGCGTTCATAAACACCCTCTTGAGCAACTGGTCGTCTGCCCGAAGTTCTATGGCAGAATCGATGTCCAATTGGAAGACGACGCCCTTTTGCTTTGCAAGGTTATTCAATTGCTTGACGCACTCGAAAACCAATTCGTCCAAACGGACTTCCGAACGGTTCAGCGAGAGTTGGCGGGCATCGGCGCGGGCCAGCAATAGCAGGCTCTCTGTGAGCACTGTCAGACGGTTTACTTCGCACAGGCAGACATCGATCGAGTGCTTTGTCTTGTATTGCAGGTTTTCCGAAGATTTAAGCAATTCCAATTCAGTTTGTATGACGGTCAGTGGTGTGCGAATATCGTGCGAGGCGTCAGCAATGAAACGTTGCTGGCTTTGGAAAGTCGATTCCAAACGCTCGATCATCCGATTGAAGGTTGCAGCAAGTTTTGCTAATTCGTCTTGGGATTTTCCCACGGGCACTCTTTGTTTCAGGTTGTCCACCGAGATCTTGGCAGCCGCGCCAGTAATCTCGCTAACTGGTTGCAAAGCCCTCCGGGCCACGAAGTAGCCAACAATACCTGACAGAGCCAACGCCGCCGGTGCGATCATCATCAGCAGCCAGCGAAGTTGGAGTAGCGATTCGAATAATTTGTCGAGTGTGGTAATAACAATAAGGTCGTAGCTGTCCAGATCGGATTTGCTGAGCGGAGTGATGAATACCCGGTACTGAGTGCCGTTGTAGTTGATCGTCGAGAACGAAGATGTGTCTGTGTCGGCCTCTTCTTCTTCGACGGGCATCCGGTATAGGATTGAATCCAGATTCGCTATCGAGTTTTCATCCAAAATGATCGAATCGTTGTCCGCAAGCGCAAACTTATGCGAGCGTGGCCGAGCAAGCGGAATGTCGTTTCGAACCTTCATAAGGTTTTTGAAGGTGGATGCGAGATCCATTGTGTCTGCTTCGAGGCCAGAGGCGAGAAAGTAGGCGTAATCCTGCAAATCCGAATCGATGGACGAGCGTCTCTCGGCTTCGTAAATATAATAGACAGTGAAACTCATGGCGGCGATGATAAGCAGCGTTGCCGAAGAGTACCACAATGTCAGTTTAGTCGATATTTTTAGCATGATATTGAATTTTAAAAGTTCATTCAAAAAAACGATTCATTTGCTTGGAATCAAACACTCCTTGAAACGTTATCGGGATTGTCTCAAAAGCCCGATAAACAGTTTATTGTCATGTTGAACGAAGTGAAACATCCATATACAACAAGGACATAAGAATGACAATGGATTCTTCACTTCGTTCAGAATGACC
The DNA here is from genome assembly GCA_964610885.1 of uncultured Hyphomicrobiales bacterium. GTDB lineage: Bacteria > Bacteroidota > Ignavibacteria > Kapaibacteriales > UBA2268 > CAZSWR01. The sequence continues at coordinate 5,373 of CAZSWR010000099.1, forward strand.
CTTTTGAGACAGTCCAAAAAGGGGAGGTTTGATAATTTAAAGGTTATTTCGAACATAAAAGATATTGAGCCAGAGTTAATAGCCTATTCCTCAACGGAGAATTTGTATCCGGCGCCGCGAACTGTGTGAATCAGTTCGGGAGTGAATTCCTTGTCGATCTTTTGGCGAAGGAAGCGGATGAACGAATCGATCACGTTCGATTGCGGGTCGAAATTCATATCCCAGACGTGCTCGCTAATCATTTCGCGAGTGAGTACTTTGTTCGGGTTCATCATGAAATACTCGAGCAGTGCAAATTCTTTGGCCGAGAGGTTGATTTTTTTCTGTGAGCGGACGACCGAGCGCGATGCTGTATCGATGGTTAGGTCGGCAACAGAGATGGTCGAGGTTTTCTGGTCGCTTTGCCTGCGGGTGAGCGACCGGATGCGAGCCAGGAATTCTCCAAAATTGAACGGTTTCGTCAGGTAATCGTCCGCGCCATAGTCCAGTCCGCGAATCTTGTCTTCGACGGAATCGAGCGCCGTGAGCATCAGTATCGGCGTTTTCAAACCGCCATCGCGCAGGCTGCGGAGCACCTCCCAACCGTTCATCTTTGGGAGCATAATATCGAGCACGATAACGTCGTAATCATTCGTTTTAGCTAAGTATTCGCCCTCTTCGCCGTCCGGGGCGATATCGACCGAATAGTGTTGCTCGACCAAGCCGCGGCGAATGCCATCGGCAATTTTAGCGTCGTCCTCTACGATTAGTATTCTCATATTTCTGATGTCTTTCTGAATAGAAACATAACAATCAAACTCAAATTAATGAAAATCCACACTTTATCCAAAACATTTGATGCTAATTACAATCCTAAAGCACTGCCGTAATGCTTGCAGACAATTGCTGAACGTTCATGCTCTTGCTGTTTACGAACACACGATGCAAATCGTAATTCAAGCCGAGTCTATATATCTCCAGATTTCGATTTTTGAACCAAGGAAGCTTGTAGTTGATCGTGGCTCCAGGATTCAAATTGGCCATATCATAAAATAGGCATTTGTCGCCCTTCAAGTACGCCTCGAATTCGAGTGAATAAAGTTTCGCACGAAGCCCAATGTCCATACCTACGAACACACTCGTTGCCATTGTGTTGCATTCGTCTCCTAACGCTCCGAAGGCAAAATTTCCGGGTTTGAAAGTGCGAAGGCTTGCTTTGGGCGAAAAATTGAATGAAAGGCTTTTATTGCTTATTATTCGAGATTCGTAGATATACTCCCGTGGCATAGTATCAGCGAATAAAAAGTATTCTCTGCCCCAGCTCATGTTCAACCACTTGTAGTCCACATCGAACATTCCCGTGCGGTCTAAATCGAGAAGCACAAATGAGGTTCTCTCTTCGATTCTCGGCCTGGCTGAAATTTTATTCTCGCTAATATCAACTCGATCTGCGAATTCAAGCAATTTGAACTTGAAGTAAGCATTGGCGGATTCGGGCTTTGATTTGCACGCAATCCCCAAATTCAGTATCGAGATATAAAATGCATCCTCTTGTGGATCCAGTGATGCTCTGGGCGCGAATAGAAAAGAAAAATGCCTCGATTCGCTGTCAATTATTTGCCCGCCGCTGCCGGTTAAGTATAATTTGCCATCCCTGGTATGCGAAAGGCAGCAAGATATTGATAGGATGAGGCTTAAAACAAAAACTAATACTCTCATGTTTGATTCTGCTAAATTTTTCTAATATAAGGAAAAATGAATTCTTGTTCATCTTTCCTTTCATCATTGCGCTGCACTTGAAAATAAAGTGGCAGTCGCCACCTTATTACAATATACGAAATAAACACGAGAGGGTTATGTTTATTAAAAAATGAAATGGTTCAGTGAAGGTTGGTGAGGTTTGAAATAATTGTTATTGTTATTCCCGCGTAGCGGGAATCTCCTCTTTTATCAGGCGGTTACTTGTCTAAAAAAGCTTATTAAAGGTTAACTTTCATCAAGTAAATGATATAACAACCGCTAACGCGGTATGACTTGCACGGGGAAAATTTCTGCTACAATACAACAACCGCTAACGCGGTATCAAAAAGACAAAGAATTACTTTTTTAATAGGCGACAATATTTTTGTATTATAATGATATCGCTGGTTGCAAATAAGGTAGGGGCGAGGTTACATCACCCTCACATTTTATATGGTATTGCTAATGTGTATCTGCCTATTTGTCGGACTGCCAATTCTTCATAGAACCATAAAAAAACCATACAAAAGAAAAATCAATTGTATGGTTTCAAGTGAAATGTCGGAAAGACTTATTTATACTCTTTCATTTCCAATTCGCCGTTCATGGCGTAGTATACGCTGTCGTTGAGGGCTTGCATCTCGTCTTCGCCGGGGTAGATCTTTACCGGGCCAATGAAGCTGACGCGCTCCGAGATCCATTTGCAGACGATTTCCGAACGGGCAACGCCGCCGGTAACGATGACTGCATCCACCTTTCCGCTCAGGACGGCTGCGCAAGCACCGATTTCCTTTGCCACTTGGTAGGCCATGCCTTCGTAAACCAAACTTGCCTCTTTGTCGCCGGCGAGAGCTTTTTTCTCGATTTCGTAGGCATCGTTCGAGTTCAGGTATGCGACCATGCCGCCCTTGCCTGTAATCATTTTCTTTACGGTCGGGTAGTCGTATTTGCCCGAGAAGCAAAGGTTCGCAAAAGCATTCATCGGCAGGCTGCCGGAGCGTTCGGGCGAGTAGGGGCCGTCGCCGTCGAGCGCATTGTTCACGTCGATCACTTTGCCGTATTCGTGGGCACCGACTGAGATTCCGCCACCCAAGTGCGCGATGATGAGCCTAAGGTCTTCGTATTTCTTGCCTGTCTCGTGGGCGAATCGGCGAGCAACAGCTTTTTGGTTCAAAGCGTGGAAAATCGATACGCGGGGCACTTCCGGATGGCCCGAAAGGCGAGCCAAGTCTTGCAATTCATCGACAACCACTGGATCGACGATGAACGAAGGCACGTTAGCGCCGGCCTCGGCAGCAATTGCGTGGGCCAACACACCGCCCAAGTTTGAGGCGTGTTCGCTGATTTTGTCACCACGAAGGTCCGAGAGCAGTGTATCATTGACTTTGTAAACGCCACCGGGAATCGGCTTCAGAATGCCTCCACGGCCCACGATTGCGCCCAATTCGCTCACTTTGATTCCTTGCTCCGAAAGGGCAGAAATAATGATGTCTTTGCGGAATTCGTATTGGTCAATGATTTTATGATAAGGGGCAAGCTCCTCGACGCTGTGGCGCAGCGTTTTCGTGAAAACGTTTTCCAGGCCATCGAAAACTGCAATTTTTGTCGAGGTGGACCCGGGATTGATTGCTAAAATTTTCATTAATACTCCGAATATTTAGAATTAATAATTTGCAGCCAAAGTGATCGAAAGCAGTTTGCTGCGGTCTGTATCGGCGCGGGACGTCAGCACTATCGGTACCTTGGCGCCGAGGATGATCGCCGCCACGGTGGCGCCGGAGAAATATGTAAAGCATTTATATAGGACGTTGCCGCTCTCGATATTGGGAACCATGAGCAAATCGACGTCGCCGCTCACTTCGGATTCGATTCCTTTGTGCGCAGCTGCCTCTTTCGAAACCGAGTTATCGAAAGCCAAAGGCCCATCGATCAGGCAGCCTTTGATTTGCCCGCGCCTATTCATCTGCGTCAGCATTGCGGCGTGGATCGTGGCTTCCATTTTCGGATTCACCGTCTCGACAGCGCCGAGAATGGACACTTTCGGGTTGGAAATGCCCAAACGGTGGAATAGGTCGATCGAATTCTTAAGGATTCCAACTTTTTCATCGAACGTCGGGGCAATGTTTTGCGCTGCGTCCGTGAGGGCCAAGACTTTGTGGTAGGCCGGAATCTCGAAGAAACCGATATGGCTCAGCAAGTTGCCCGTGCGGAGGCCTTTTTCCTTGTCCAGCACTGCGCGAAGGAAATCGGCTGTGCTGACGAGGCCTTTCATCAGGATGTGTGCGCGGTTCTCGCGGACAAGTTCGACTGCCTTGCGGCAAGCGTTCGTTGTATTTTCCTCGTCAATTATTTCGATACCGGATAGGTCGATACCAAGTTCTTCGGCAATTGCTTTAATCTTGCCCAGGTTGCCCACCAAAATCGGCTCTGCAATTCCTTGCTTCCGAGCTTCGGCAACGGCTTGCAATACCGGCTCGTCTTCGGCCGCGGCCACGGCAACTCTCTTCATTGGTTTTTGCTTGGCCAAATCGATGAGCGTGTTTAATATTTTTAATTCCATCTTATGACACCATATATTTTATTAAAATGAATCTCTTCAATCTGTCTGAATTGTGCACGAGGCACTCCTAATGTGGCGTGTTTGCCGTTTGCTTTGTGTCCATCTTCGCTGCCCCAAACGAAAAAACTGGGGCAAAGGCCTCATCGCGAGCATATACATTATTTTGAAAGAGTACCCAAGCAACGATTCATAAAAACCATTTCGTTAGTTCTACGAAAATAATACGAAATAAAAAGAAACAGGTTGCGCTGTGGCAACCTGTTTCTTTCAAAAAAAATTCTATTCGAGCGAACCGATTGCGTTCTCGACCGCTTCGAGTATCTCAAACGATTTCGTAAGGTCGCGCATCTTCGTGTGGTCTGCATAGAGCGGACGGTCGATGTCGAGGAATGGGACGTGCTTGCGGACGATTGCTTTGGCTGTCTCCACGCCCAATCCGTTTTTGAAATTGCGGAAATCGAGGGCCTGCGATGCTGCCATGAACTCGATACCGATCACGCCAAATGCGTTTTCGAGGATTTGGCCATTTTTGATTGCCGTGTTCATACCCATCGAAACGAAGTCCTCTTGGTCGGCAGCGGCGGGAATCGATTGGATTGCGGCCGGGGTCGAAAGGATTTTCTGCTCCACGATCAGCGAATCGGCTGTGTATTGGCTGAGCATCATTCCGCTGAACATTCCGGCGCCTTTCGTAAGGAATGCGGGGAGGCCAACGCTGAGTGCGGGGTTCAGCAAGCGGTTCAAGCGGCGCTCGCTAAGGATGCAAACCATAGTGATTGCCGAGCCGGCCATTTCCATCGGGAGAGAAACCGGAGTGCCCTGGAAGTTGGCTCCGGTGAGCGTAAGGTCCTCTTCGGGGAGGAAAATCGGGTTGTCGCAAACGCCATTGAGTTCGGTTTCCACCTGCTCGCGTGCCCAACGGACTGCGTCGTGGGCTGCGCCAACCACTTGCGGAGTGGAACGCATCGAGTACGCATCTTGGACTTTAGTTTTGATCTTGCCTGTCAGCAAGTCGCTACCTTCGAAGCATTTGCGAATCGCTTGAGCGCTACGGGCCGCGCCCTTGAATCCGCGAAGGTTGTGCAGGCGGACGTCGTAGGGTTTCATGTTTGCCAAAAGGGCCTCGAGCGACATTGCAGCGGCGATTTCGGCCTGTTTCAGCATACGGTTGTAGTCATAAAGATGGATGGCGCTCATTGCCGTGAGCAGGTTCGAGCCGTTGATTGTGGCCAAACCGTCGCGGGCTTGCAGTCCGGGGATCGGGATTCCGGCTTTCTCGAGAGCTGTGCGGCCGGGCATTCTTTCGCCCTGGTAGTATGCCTCGCCCTCGCCCATCATCAGAAGTGCAATTTGCGACATGGGGGCCAAATCGCCACATGCGCCCACAGAGCCTTTCTGGCAGACGACCGGCGTAACGCCTTTGTTGAGCATTTCGACGAGTGTCATCGTGATTTCCACGCGGCAACCGGAATTGCCATGCGCGTGGACGTTGATGCGTCCGGCCATTGCGCCGCGGACGTATTCGATAGGTGCAGGATCGCCGATACCGGCGGAGTGATTGTATATCAAATATTTCTGGAATTCAGCTGTTTGTTCGTCATTGAGCACGATTTCGGAGAATTCGCCAATGCCTGTGTTGATACCATACATGATTTCGTGGGCTTTGATTTTGCCTTCGAGCATTGCGCGGCATTTTTTGATGCGTTCGATCGCTGCTGGAGCGAGTTCTACCTTTTCGACGTGGCGTGCGATCGCCACTAATTTTTCGAGGGTCAACGAATATCCGTCTAATACTATAGCCATATCTTTGAATCCGGTTTTTTGTTAATAAACTACATATTTCAAAACACAAAGTACAAAATTACAAAAAAGAATAAACAATAAATATTTAAATCATTTACGTATGTTTATATGAAAAAAAATTAATTGTTTCGGGGCGCCTGTTTGGCTCGGATGAGTGAAAATAGTCTGCATCGCGGATTCTCGCGTATTAAAGGAATCCACGGATTTTCGGAAAGTCTTAATTAAAAGTATTCCTTTGTTTATTAGCGTAATCATCGTAATCCCTTTAATCACAGTTCAGACAGCATTTACATCTTTGCTATTTGAAAATATTTTCATAAATTCCGATTATTAACAATACTGCTGCCCAAATCGGGTAAT
>CAZSWR010000100.1:0-11709 GCA_964610885.1 uncultured Hyphomicrobiales bacterium
TTGGCTTGGAAAATTTCGTACAGCTCAATCCATCGGGCTTTTCGACATCTTTCAACCTGCTCGCATGGACTCTTTTCCTCGGGCTTGCCTCGCTGTTTGCCTCGCGCCTGTTTGGCGAAGGGAAAACCGACAAGCGGATAAGGAACCTATTCATAGCCAACGGCGTGCTGTGCTTGCTCGGAGCCATCGGCTACGGATTCGGTATCATGGCCCTAAATATTTTGTTTTTCAATGGAATGGGCCTGTGCGTGATGCTTCTGGCATTCTATTTGGCCAAGCATTTCAAAGCAGGGAAAAAAGCACAATACGCCCAATAATGACACAATGGCATTAATATATGACAAATTGATTTTTGGCAAGGTAATTGCGACAAACGGTTTGATTTGAAAATTGAAGACATCATTCTTATTTATAGATGAAAGGAGAATTTTATGGGAAAAATTATTGGAATTGACCTTGGGACGACCAACTCGGTCGTTTCGGTTATGGAAGGCTCTTCGCCAACCGTGATCGCCAACGCAGAGGGCATGCGCACCACGCCTTCGATGATCGGCTTCACGAAAAATGGCGAACGCATCGTCGGCCAAGCTGCCAAGCGCCAAGCGGTTACGAATCCTAACAAAACAGTGTATTCGATCAAACGCTTCATGGGCCGCCGATTGGACGAAGTGAACGAAGAAACATCGATGGTGCCGTACAAGGTGGTGAACTCGCCCGATGGCAACTCGGTCCGCGTGGAAATTGACGACCGCATGTACTCGGCTCCCGAAATCTCGGCCATGGTGCTTCAGAAAATGAAACAAACCGCAGAGGACTATCTCGGGCAGAAAGTTACCGAAGCCGTGATCACAGTGCCGGCATACTTCAACGATGCCCAGCGCCAGGCCACCAAAGACGCAGGCGAAATCGCCGGCCTCACTGTCCGCCGTATCATCAACGAGCCGACAGCCGCCGCTCTCGCCTATGGACTCGACAAAAAAGGCAAAAACATGACCGTTGCCGTCTATGACCTTGGCGGCGGTACGTTCGATATATCAGTGCTCGAAATCGGCGATGGCGTCTTCGAGGTGAAGTCCACCAATGGCGATACGCACTTGGGCGGCGACAACTTCGACCAACGCATCATCGACTTCCTGGCCGACGAATTCAAAAGAGCAGAAGGCATCGACCTACGCAAGGACGCAATGGCGCTCCAAAGGCTGCGCGAAGCCGCCGAAAAGGCCAAAGTCGAGCTTTCGCAAATGCTCCAGACCGACGTGAACCTCCCCTTCATCACGGCGACGGCTGAAGGCCCGAAACACTTCAACATAACGATCACACGCGCCAAGTTTGAAAACCTCTGCGCCGATTTGTTCGACAAAACGCTCGAACCGCTCGAGCGCGCAATCAAAGACGCAAAGATCACACCTCGCCAGATCGACGAAGTGATCCTCGTGGGCGGCTCCACACGTATTCCGAAAATCCAGGAAATCGTCCGTAACTTCTTTGGCAAAGAACCCTCCAAGGGCGTGAACCCCGACGAAGTGGTGGCCGTGGGCGCTGCAATCCAAGGCGGCGTGCTCGCAGGCGACGTTACAGACGTGCTGCTTTTGGACGTAACCCCGCTGACTCTCGGCATCGAAACTCTCGGCGGCGTTACCACACCGATGATCATCTCGAACACGACCATCCCGACGCGCAAAACCGAGATATTCTCGACAGCTTCGGACAGCCAGACATCGGTCGAGATCCACGTCCTCCAGGGCGAGCGTCCGATGGCCCGCGACAACCGTTCGCTCGGCCGCTTCCATCTGGACGGCATCCCACCGGCACCTCGTGGAGTCCCGCAGGTCGAAGTTACTTTCGATATCGATGCTAACGGTATCCTTGCCGTTACGGCCAAGGACAAAGCCACCGGTAAAGAGCAAAACATCCGCATCGAAGCCTCGAGCGGTATGAGCAAAGACGACATCGAAAAGATGAAACACGAAGCCCAAATGCACGCCGACGAAGACAAAAAACGCCGCGAGGAAATCGACATGCGCAACAAGGCAGACAGCCTGGTTTACTCCACCGAGAAACAACTCTCGGAGCTTGGGGACAAACTGCCCGCCGACGACAAAGCGAAAATCCAAGAGGCGAAAGAGAAGTTGGAAACTGCAATCAAGAACAACTCGGCAGACATTTCGTCCGCAATGGACGAGCTGAACAAAGTCTGGAGCGACGTCTCCTCACGTATGTACAGCGCTGCCGGCGCCGCACCTGGCGCAGCCCCCGGCGGAGCAGCTCCGGGCGCAGAGCAGCCCTTCGGCTCCGAACAGCCCGCAGGCGACAAGCCCAAAGACGGCGGAGTGGAAGAAGCCGACTACACCATCGTGGACGACAAATAATGTGGCGGCTGCCACCATATTTTTCAATGGCAGCGCAATGATGATGAGGAAAGACGAAAAAGAATACATTTTTCCTTTGATTAGAATACGAACACCACACACAGATTAAAACAGCAGCCCGTTCCCAAAAAAGGAGCGGGCTTTTTTTTGTTTTGGAAATTAGTATATTATCTGTATATTGCTATATTAAAAGCGGTTATTGAATACCGAAAAAAAGGAAAATGAAATGCTGAATTCTCTATATATTAAAAATTATCGAAACCTCGAAGAATTTGATATTATTGCTCGGGCTCGTGAATTTGCCAAATGGCTGCAAACACTTTTCGAGGGAAACTAATACCAAACAGCATAAATATGCTTTTACATAGCACCAAAGCAATAAAATGAATTAATCAAGCTCGTGAAAATAGATTAGTTGAAAAGTTCATTTCACCAATAAAGGAGTATTGCAATGAAGAATTTTTTTTATCATTGGTGCATTGTTGATGGTTGTATTGGTCGATGTCTCGGCCCAATGCAAACTACCGTTCCCCGACAAAAAGTGGGGCAAAGGCTTTACGCAGCAAAAGCCGAATATTGAATATATGTGCGTTTTCAACGGGATGACAAGGCAGGGTAAATCCTTGGAGATACTCACTGTCGTCGACAGCCAATCGGATTCGAGATTTGCAGCTTTGCATTTGATGGATGCTACCGGTGCGACAGAACGACTCAATTCGACGAGACTTAAATTGATCAATTACGACTGGGACACCGTCCGAAGACACTTCAATTATATACTCAGCGAATTTGTCGACACCGCGTCAAGCTCTATGTTTGCAATAGAATATGGGAACAAAGCATTAGTCAATCCGGGCGATTCTGTGAAAATGGTATCGTACCTTCTGCCGATCGAAAGGATTGACCTTTTTGCCCCGTTCCACAAAACGCCCGATCTCGTCGAAAAGGAAGTATATTCAGCCCCCAACGGGTCATATTTATACGAAATCTTCGACAAGCAACAGCTTTGTGGCATCCGTTACTACTCAGTCGCCAACAGCAAAGAATATAAGATGTTTTTCAGATAATCTCCGCTTCTTTTCACGAATTATTTTATTGCACGGCCCGCCCCCGAAAAGGAGTGGGCTGATTTATTTAGGGTGTGTGGGATGTGCTCATCCGATGACTTCATGTAGGGGCGGGTTCGGACCCGTCCGACTTTTCAAGCAAGATGTGACACACCTTGGAGGTTCAAGATCTTTAATAACCACCCCGCCCTTCGGGCACCCCTCCTTGGCAAGGATGGGAATGTAAGTAGTTGGTACAGCAGCTGATAGAGTCGTACTACCAATCAAAATGGAAGTACGACTTTTTGGTGAAGCACCAACCCCGAAGGGGTTGAACTTGAGAATAACCACGTCTCGCGAGGCGTGGGCAACGAGAGTCTCGCCAGACGTGGAACCACCCCGCCCTTCGGGCACCCCTCCTTGGCAAGGATGGGAATGTAAGTAACTGATAATGATGAAGATAGAGTGATGCTACCAATCCAAATGGTAGTATCACTTTCGGCAAGTAATAGCATTCCAATTCCTTCGGCGTTTGCTCATATTGGCCCGCGCCCACACAAAGCGATATAGAACTTGCTCTGGGCCAGAATAATTGCCAAATAAAAGTTGGACATGGATGTATTTTTCATTATATTTAAATATAGAACACTTTCCAAGGGCGCAGAAAATGTTACTCAAGTTTTTTATCTTTCTTACGAACTTCGGCATCGCATTTCTAACGCTTAGTTCCTCATGCCCGGCCGAAAAGAATTACTTCAAACTGACCGCTGCGAGCGAATATATAGACAAGGGAGTGCTTTCATCTGTGAAGTTTGCATTTGATGATTGGCACAGTACAATGACACCCACTATATATGATTGTGCCAGTATTGCCCTTGGATATCAAACGAATAAGCCAAAAGATTTGTTCTATTCTGTCAACCTTATAAAGAATATTTCAACTTTTGATGATGTTGAAAAAAAACATTTGACAGAAGTCGAATTGCTGAACTGGAAGCAAAACTACGGCGACTATAAAACAAGTTTGAAAATATTCTCGATGGCGTATGGATTGGACATGTCGCTATATGACCAAAGTGTATGCGGAGGTGGATATGACGAAAAAACAGGTGTTTGGGACAGTTGGGACTCACCGCCACACATCAGGTTACTTCTTCGTGCGGGATTCTCTTCGGAGTATTCGTCTCTGAAGTCTCTGCCGGACAATCAGAAATGGTATTTCAGCCCAACGATAGCCACAGGAGTTACAGCGTGGTTTTCAGATTTCTCTGCTATTGTTCGCGTGCAAGTCGGGCTGATGAAGGCCGAGAGCACAAATGAAATTGTAACATGGCTCGGCAAGAAGAAAGACATTGACTTGCGCCTTTTCTACAATTCTGAATATTTCTATCCGCAGGGTTCGTCGCGGAATAAGTACTTGCAATCGGCCGGGATAAAGGTGGGCTATGTCTGGTAATCGGATACAAACGCTGATGCACATTGATAAAGATAGTTCAATAATGTTTTGTGCGGGGCTGTTGAATTTTAAAATTTCAAAATGTTTCTTAGCATATCGCGTAGCTATTAAATTGTGGTAGGTTCCGAAGCCTTAGTCATCTTTGTTATCCCGTAGGGATTAAATTATATAATACCATGTTTGAGCTTTTGTTCTGTCATTTCCGCGCGCAGGCTTGAATCTCCAGTTTTATTATCCAGTTCCCTATTCCAGAAAAACACCTGATAATTTAACCTCTACGATGTAGGACATTTAAAAAAAACGAACTTCTACCATAATTTAACCGCTACGCGGTAATACATAATAACGACTTTCTCCGGCTGCCTCCGAAACAACGATCCACGGCCCCAAATATACTTGCAATTAACAAAAAATAATTTGTTAAACAGATGTTTAATTTGTAATTTTGAATTAAACAAATGTTTAAATATTAATCATATGTTTAATTGTTGCTTGATTTGTAATATTTCTTGGAGATGTGGATGGAGTTTAGCCGGAGAATTTTGTGTATCATTGCGCTTGCCTTTGCCTGTTGGGGGGCCGCCGTGGCCGCGCCGCCGGAGCAAGCAGAAAATATGACGCTGAAGAAATGCCTTGATGAGGGGCTGAAACGGAACATTAACATACTCAATGCCGAATTCGATAAACAGGCCGCCGCCGCCAGAGTGGGCGAAGCCAGAAGCGGTGGGCTGCCGCGCATCGAGGCATCGATCCAGTCCCTGGACTACCTCAAGAAAAACGTTATGCTGCTGCCCGGCGCGCTGATGGGCGCCCCAGGTTCAAACATCGCGCTCGAAATCGGTACTCAGTACAACACAATCGCATCATTAAAAATTAGTCAATTGCTTTACAGCCAGACTTACTTCCTTGCGCTGGAGGCCTCCAAGAAGTATTCGCAACTTAGCGAAATCAAAGTCGAAAAAGTAAAAAATGATTTTATATACGACCTCACGAAACTGTACCTGTTGGCTACTGTTACCAACCGCCAGATCGATTTAATCAAGAAAAACATTGCCCGCATCGATACTATTATCGACATCACCAAGATTGCGCTCGAAAACGGATACGCCAAATCTGTCGATCTGGACCGCGCAGTCGTGAACAAATCCGACCTCAGCGTGCAGCTCGAGAGTTCCGAAGCGCTCTTCGAGCAGCAGTTGGACATCATTCGCTACCAGATTGGCTACTCGAAGGATATTACCGTTTCGGAGTTCGTCGAAACGCTTCTGGGGAAATCGGGCGCGGCAATGGATTCCTCCGACGTCTTCGGAAGGAAGGAAATTGCGCTGCTCACGCTGCAATCCGATCTAATGAACGACAATATCAAATCAATAAAATACGAATACATACCAACTCTTTCGCTAATCGGGCAGGCCCAATACCAGAACCTGCGCGAGGACTACAAGCAATTCGGCGTGAAATGGTATCCGAACGTGTATGTCGGGTTTAATATTTCCATTCCGGTGTTCGACGGATTAAACAAAAGCGCTCGCATCGAGCAGGCCGAGGTGGAATTGCTCAAAAGCGAAGCCACTCTGGCCGATACGAAGAATTACTTCAAAACGGACTTCGAGCAATCCATGCGCGACTACGACAAGAACCGCTCAGCGCTGGGCCGCAGGAAGCAAAACGTGGAGCTGGCCGAGAAAATTATGGACGTGTCCCGCGTCAAATTCACCGAAGGCTCCTTCTCGATGTCGGACCTGCTTACGGACGAAATATCGCTCTGCAATGCCGAAATGAACTACCTCGGCGCCCAGCTCCAAGTGCTCACCTCCGAACTGAACCTGCTCAAATCGACCGGTAAACTCGAAAATTTGTTAACTAAATAAATGTCTTTAATATGAAAAAAGTAATTATTATCGTTGCATGTATCGTTGCTTTGGGCGCGGTATCATTAATTCTGTTCGGCAACAAACAAAAAATCGATGCGGCAAAGGTCTCAGTGCCGTTGAATCCGGAAGGTGTTCCTGTTTCGACCGAGAAAGTAGTTTCGGTTATTGCAGACAACAAATTGGTCCTCAACGGGACCACTATTCCGATTCGCGAAACCCAGCTGGCCGCGCGCACAGCCGGAGAAATAACCGAAATGAAATTCTCGCTCGGCAGTTCGGTGGGCCGGGGCGCCACGATTGCCAAAATTGACGATAAATTGAAGCAACTTACATACGAAAATGCGAAGATTGCAGCCGACAAAGCCGAAACTGATTACAAGAAAATCAAAAATATGTACGACCGAAATGCCGTCCCGGAGAATCAATTCCGAGAGGCAAAATTCGGATGGGAAAATGCCGTTAACCGCATGAATCAGGCCAAGCGCGACCTGGAACTAACTCACATCGTGGCGCCGTTCGCCGGCATGGTAACGCAGAAAATGACTGAACTTGGGGCATACGTGAACCCGGGGAGTGCCGTGTGCAAGATTACTGATGTGTCCGGCTTGAAAATCTCGGTGAACGTGGCCGAAAAGGACGCCTACCAATTGTCGCTCGGGAAGAAAGTGAACATCACCTGTTCGATATATCCCGAAGCCGAATACGAAGGCTCGATCATCTATATCAGCCCGATTGCGGACAAAGGCCACAACTATGCCATAGAAATATCAATTGCCAATTCGGCGAAATACAAGTTGAAATCCGGCACGTTCGTCAAAGCGCAAATTGATTTGCTCGAGAAGCGGAAATCGCTCTTGATACCCAAAGTGGCGCTGATCGGCAGCGTGAACGATGCGAAAGTCTATGTCGTTTCCGGTGGTGTCGCCCTTTCCAAGAAGATTACAGTCGGCGCGGAATACGACCAAATGATCGAAGTGCTCGACGGGCTGTCCGAAGGCGACGACGTGATCACCGGCGGGCAATTGAACCTCGACGACAACACCAAAGTAAAAATTATTAATAACTAATCGAAGCCGAACCATGTCAATTATAGATATTTCGATCAAAAGGCCGTTGCTCGTAATCGTCTTCTTCACAATTATCACAATGCTTGGCGCGATTTCTTATTTCGGTTTGAATATCAACCTGACGCCGAAGATGGACATCCCCGTGCTGAACATTGTTACGGTGTACCCGGGTGCAGCCGCTTCGGTTGTGGAGACTTCGGTTACCAAGAAAATCGAAGATGCGGTGTCGTCGCTCGAGAACCTGAAGAAAATCACCTCTAAGTCCCAGGAGAACGTCTCGATCGTTACGATTGAACTCTATTCCGGTGCAAATACTGACGTCATCCTCCAAGACGCGCAGAGGAAGATAAACGCGATCAAAGCGGACCTGCCGAAGGATATTGATGACCCTTCGATAAACAAGTTCTCGCTCGACGACCTTCCTGTGATAAAGATAGCTGCTACATCGACAATGAAAGATGTCGATTTCTATCGCTTGGTGGATGAAAAGATAAAGAACAAGATCTCGAAATTGCCCGGCGTAGGCCAGATATCCCTGACCGGCGGCACAAAACGGGAGATTCAAATAAACGTGGATCCGGGCAAATTGCAAACTTATAATTTATCGGTGGGGCGTGTCCTTCAGGCCATTCAGGTCTCGAACATGGACGTACCGGCCGGCAAAGTGGAAACCGGCTCGGGGACGTATTCGATCCGCCTTTCAGCGAAATTTACTTCCGTCCGGCAGATCGCTGAAACGAAAGTATCGGCGACGCCCGATGGCGGCATCGTTACGATTGGCGACATTGCAGAAATCCGCGATGGCGTGGCCGAACAAACCACCATGAACCGCTACAATGGCATCAATTCGATTGGTTTGCAAATCGTCAAGCAGCGCGATGCGAATACTGTCGTGGTGTGCGATTTAATAAAGAATGAACTTAAAGCAATCGAGCAGGAATATGCCGATAAAAATGTTAAATTCATTGTCGCGACTGATAACTCTGTGTACACACGAGCGTCTGTCGATGCCGTGCTGGAGGATTTGCTGCTTGCAATCGTGATTGTGTCGATCGTGTGCTTCATTTTCTTGCACAGCTTCAGGAATGCAATTGTGGTTATGATTGCCGTTCCGCTATCGATGATTCCGGCATTCATTATCATGTACATGATGGGCTTTTCGCTGAATATTATCTCGCTAATGGCCCTGTCCCTTGTGGTGGGTATCTTGGTGGACGATTCGATCGTGGTCATCGAAAATATGCACCGGTACATCGAGGAGGGCAGGTCGAAGCTCGAGGCCGCACTGCTGGGCAGCAAGCAGATCATGTTCACCGCGGCGGCCATCACGTTGGTTATCGTGATCGTGTTTTTGCCCTTGGCCATTGCCGGCGGACTGATCGGGAACATGCTCCGCGAATTTGCAATGCCGATCATCATTTCTACTCTCACGAGTTTGGTAGTATCGTTCACTTTAACGCCCATGCTCTATTCTCGATTCGGCAAACACGAGGATATTCGTGGGAAATCATTCATGAATTACCTCTCTCGCGGTTTCGAAAAGGTTTTCAATTATGTTAAAGATGCCTATGTCCGTCTGCTCGAGAAATCATTTAGGCACAAAACCATTCTATTTGGTTTGGTGATCCTGGCGTTCGTCGGCACGATCGCGCTGTTCCCCGTGGGACTCATTGGCACATCGTTTATGAGCAAAGCTGACCAAGGCGAATTTATTATCACCTTGGAATACGATTCGCAAACTCCGGTTTACAAGAACAATCTCCAAACGGCGAAAATTGAGGACATGATCAGGAAACACTCCGAAGTGATCGGTATATTCGCAAGCGTTGGCTCGTCGTCCAATCTCTTGGCCTCTACGGCTAAAAATAATGTAAGCCAATTGACAGTAAAAATTATCGATAAAAAAGACCGTGATATGGGCGTAGAGGAATTTTCGCAGAAAATCAAACGCGAGCTGTCGGAGCTGCCCGGCCTCAAGGTTACCGTCGAAGTCCCCTCGATGGTTGGATCGACCGATGCGCCGATTCAATTGATCCTGAAGGGCGACGACGTGGCGAAAATTCAAGCCGCAGCCGAAGAAATCAAAAAAATAATTAAAACCGTTCCCGGCACGAGCGACGTGAAGTTCTCTATCGACGATCCGAAACAGGAAATCAACGTGGACCTCGACCGCAAAAAAATGGAGGAACTCGGAATCTCCGTCTATGATGCCGGTAGCACTCTCCGCACTTGCATGGCAGGCAATACCGACAATAAATACACAGAAAAAGGTTATGATTACGACATCAACCTGATTCTCGACAAATTCAATAAACGCAATGCCGAAAACGTAGCTTCGCTATCGGTAATGAATGCTTATGGCCAGCCGATCGAAGTCAAACAGTTCGCCGATGTGTCGTCGCGGATCGGCCCGGGATCGCTCGAGCGCTTCAACCGTATGTCTTCGATTACCGTGAAAAGCAACGTGGTGGGCCGCCCGACTGGTACAGTTACAGAAGAAATCAAGCAAGCCGTTTCTGGAAAAATCCCAGAGGGCATTGAGATCACATACGGAGGAACTGCAGAGCAGCAGGGCGAGGCTTTCGGCACTCTGTTTTCGTCTCTGCTAATTGCAATCGTCCTGGTGTATCTGATCATGGTCGCGCTCTATGACTCAGCGGTATATCCATTCGTGGTGTTGTTTTCGATTCCGTTGGCGGTGATTGGTGCATTCTTCTCGCTTGCGCTCACGATGAACGATTTGAATATTTTCTCGATAATCGGTTTGCTCACTCTGATAGGGCTTGTCGCCAAGAATGCTATTCTGCTCGTCGATTTCACTAACCAGCTGAAGTCGGAGGGCAAAAGCACCTTCCAAGCGCTCGTGGAGGCCGGCGGCGACCGTTTGCGCCCGATTGTGATGACTACTGTGGCAATGATCTTCGGTATGCTGCCCGTGGCTGTCGCTTCCGGTGCCGGCGCGGAAACCAAAAATGGCATGGCTTGGGTAATTATCGGCGGCCTGACCAGCTCGCTCGTGCTGACGCTGTTCGTCGTGCCGAATGTGTACATGATAGTCGATCGGATCAAAGACAAAATGGCTGCCAGGAAAGCACGGAAAATTGCAAAACTGAATATGGAAAATGCTTAGAACTAATCAAAAAAGTGTTATTTTTGACGTAAGAATTGAAATGTTGAATGCGGGGCATGTCTTCTCCGGACCTGCCCCCAACCAGTAAACTGAAAACGAATTAAAACGGAATGTGAAAATGTACTTCTCAGAGATCGAACCCAAACAGAGGATTAAGGAAGTTGCGCTGAAATTGTTCGCACGGAATGGCTACAAAGGCACCGGATTGCGCGAAATTGCCAAGGAAGCAAACGTGAACGTGGCAATGATTTCTTATTACTTCGGTGGCAAATCAGAGTTGATGAAAATGTTTTTCGACGAATACGAAGACCGAATCAACAAAATTGTTCTCGAGACGTACGAAAAAGCCTTCAGCCCGGAAGAAATGATTAGAGAGACATTGGCGCAGATTATCAATTTCACGAAAGAGAATCCCGACCTGTGCATGATCACAATGAACGAAACCAATTTTGTGGATGAAGAGTTTCATTCGTACAGAACCAGCAGAATCAATAACTCTGCTTTTATCGGAAAAGACATTTTTATCGAGAAAATTATGAAAGGCCAAAACATCGGGCGGAAGGAAGCGGAGGACAAGCACAATTTATTCGTTGCCGTTGTGGGTTCTGCCTTGTCCGGGATTCTCTACGTTTTGTTTGTGCACAAGGGAATGCTGAAGGATGCCTTCGGAGTGAACGATCCGGACCGGTACAACGATTTCTTTACGGATATCATCCTGTCGTTCTTCGTCAATGGTATTGGTGGCGTATTAAAGGGCTTTAATATCA
>CAZSWR010000101.1:0-8706 GCA_964610885.1 uncultured Hyphomicrobiales bacterium
ATGAATGCCAATGGATTCTTCACTTCGTTCAGAATGACCCTTTTGAGACAGCCCCTCACATTTTGTATTATTACGAAAGAAAGAAATCCTTTTTCATAATATTATACTTAACTGTACCCACACAAAATTGCGAAGACCCAAAAATTATTACCACCCTCAATGGTTCGCACTCAGATTCAAGCAAAAAAACTCCTTGGAATTCCCACCAAAAAGCAATAAATTGTTTGCGCTTTCGATTGATAAATAAAGATTTGCACAAATCTACGAGTTACAAATGAAACGAGTCGCATTTCTCTTTCTGATTCTCTTTATATTATTCAATTGCATCGCGAGTTCGCAATGGAAACTTGTGGGCAATTATTACTTTGGTAGGAATACTTATACGCTTCTTGCAAAGGGCCAGTATTTATTTGCCGGCACAGACTATGGGCTATTCCGGTCAAGCGACCTCGGCCGCACATGGACGCAGGACGGATACTGGACTCTTGGACAGTTCAGAGTCAAATCCATAGTCGAAATTGGCGACAAACTCATCGCCGGAAGCGAATCGAAGGGCGTTTACTGTTCAAGCGACTTAGGGAATACATGGGCCAAAAAAGGCACTGATTTGGACACACTCCTAATTTGTACAATGATTGTTTGGAAAGATACAATCTTCGCCGGAACGAATCACGGGGTTTATATTTCAACCGACGAAGGCGATTCGTGGCATCCGCGGAATATCGGAATTGAAAACTTTACCGTATTGTCCATAATTGGAAGCGAAGAATACATCTACGCAGGGACTGATGGCCGTGGATTCCTTCGTTCGAGCGATGGAGGCATTAGCTGGGAAAGAAAAAACGAAGGCTTGCGTTCGGCGCTCACCAGCGACAGAACCACACTTTACGCAGTAGCTCGGCAGGGTTCAAGGCTCTTTGCGGGTTCATACAATTCCTATTTCTACTCGGACAACAATGGTGACTCGTGGACTGAAAGGACTATCGAGGGATACGAAGGATACGACAGATCGATTACTGCAATATTTGCCACAGACAGCATCATCTACTTCGGTGCAATTGGGCAGGTGCTCTGCTCCAAAGATAATGGCAACTCTTGGCATTCATCGGGAGGCAATACAATCGAAAGCCACGTTACAGTATTCTGTTCGGATGGACCGTTCCTCTATGCTGGCGGCTCAGATTATGGAGACATTTTCTACAAAGTGGATACAAGCGAAGAATGGAATATTCTGAACACAAGGACCACGCGCTCTTACATCAGCTCTTTCCTTGCTTTTGATGACAATATGTTGTTGAATATGACTAATCATACCTTTAGCTCTTCCGATCGGGGCCGAACGTGGGCCGAGAAGAATAAAGATTGCCATCAGGCTTTTTATTGCTTTTACAGAATGGGTAATGATATTTGGGGTGGGGCAATCGGAGGAATTTTTATCTCGACAGACAACGGAGTTAATTGGTTACCTCAAAATTCAGATTACCAATTTCAATATGTTGAGTTCCTCAAATGGCACAACGGCAAATTGTTTGCAGGAACCCTCTATGGCTTGATATCTTCGACAGACGACGGGCAAACGTGGACAACACTAAGGACCGATTCCACAGGAATTTACGATGCTACAGATATTGCTTTCGATTCGGATCGAATCTACGTCCGCACGGAACGCTGGGGATTTTACGAGTCGTTCGACGATGGGACCACATGGACAAGTACGAAATTCGGACTGGATTCTGTTGAATTAACATGCGGAAGCTCCCCACATAGCGATTCTTTCGTGCTTGTGCTCGGCGATACGCTCGGGAAGAGGTTCTCTTACGATTATGGCCGGACATGGTCGGATTTCCATCCAGAAATCAATAATTTCTACACAGATTGCTATTTAATATCCGGCAACGCGCATTTCTATGGCACCGATTTGGGCGTTTTCCTTTCGAAGGACAATGGCATGTCTTGGAGTTTCGAAGGAAATGGCCTGCCGACTTTCGAGTCTTGGTCTGCCAAACTATCCGGATTATACTTATATGGAGATACAATTTATCTGACCACCGGCGAAGGCCTTTTCAAAGCAAGCCTTGGAGATTTCGGTATCAATCCCACAGAAAATATTCCAGATGATAGAACAGAGTTTGAATTGTATCCCACTCCAACTGACAATGTGCTTTATTTGAAAATTCCGCTCAATACGGCCCGTGATTCACGTTTCGAA
The DNA here is from genome assembly GCA_964610885.1 of uncultured Hyphomicrobiales bacterium. GTDB lineage: Bacteria > Bacteroidota > Ignavibacteria > Kapaibacteriales > UBA2268 > CAZSWR01. The sequence goes on from CAZSWR010000101.1 coordinate 2,210, forward strand.
ATTCTCGATATTCTCGGCTGCTGCATTAAATCAGGAACGATTCCAATCGGAGACAATGAATGCCGTATTTCATTGGACGGATTACTGCCTGGTATTTATTTCGTTAAGTTGAACGGACAAACAAAAAAATTTGTAAGAATCTGATAGTCGAGGGGCGAATGCACGGCGTGCCGTGTCCTACTATTTGCACGCATAAGCGAGGGCATTTGTTCGGGGAAATTTATAAAATGTAGGGGGCTGTCTCAAAAGCGTCATTCTGAACGTAGTGAAGAATCCATGCCATTCATAAGTCATTGCTGAATATGGATGTTTCACTTCGTTCAACATGACCAATAAACAGTTTTTGGGACTTTTGAGACAGCCCCTTAAAACAACATATCGAACCCCTACGTTATACCCACATAAAACGATATAGAACCAATATTATTCTTTCTTTCTGCTCAATTCGTATTGACACTTGATGACAATACGTGTGTTATTTTTGCTGTTGAATGTTTGACAATTCAAAGGAAACAGTATGAAAATCTCGGCAGAAAAGCAAGCAGAAATAGCAGAAAAGCATCAGAAATTGAGCAACGCACGCCACGTGCTTTCCTCGGAATTTGTCGGTATCGATAGCGTTATCGACGAGTTCCTGAGCGCATTCGAGCAGTGGTATTACTTTCCGGAATGCCAGACGAGGCCGGTGGTCATCAATCTCTGGGGCCTGACGGGAACGGGCAAGACATCGCTTATCAAGCGAACGGTCGAACTGCTCGGGATGAGCGATCTCTACGTGCATCTGGACTCCGGCGAGTTCGCCCGCCACAGCGACCACTCGCTCAAGAGGTTTTTCAACGTTGATTTGAATGCCTTCAGTGGCCAATCCGTTTTGCTTTGCTTCGACGAGATACAACACGCCCGCACCATAGACGACAACCGCCACGAGGACGAATCCGCATCCTTGCGCTCGCTCTGGGAATTGCTCGACACGGGCATACTCACCACATTCGACGACATCAGTATGAATCTAACCAGGATTTCTGTCCGCACGAAAGCCCTACGCGATTCGCTACGGAAGGGCGCCAAGCTCTCGAAAGGCCGAATAGTCGAGCAGAAGGAATCTGTCGTCAGCGCTTACGACCGCTACGTGAACAATTTCTATTCAAACTTCAATAACCTTCGCGCCGAGAAAGAAGAAATCAGCCTCGACGACCTGCTCGATTGGGACGACCTGCTCGAAACGCTTAAACCGAAATTCAAAGATATTAATTCGATCCAAGAATATGTGGCCGATTTCGACCTGCCTGAGCTGATAAATTTCCTCGAGAGCATCAACAATTGCCCGGTCAAGCAAGTGCAATTAGACCTTTCGAAATCGATTATCTTCATTGTGGGCAATCTGGACGAAGCCTACAATTTCAATTGCGACGTGGACCCGGACAAGGATCCCGACATATTCCGCCGCTTGAGCGAAGACATCTCCGTTACGACGATCAAGCAAGCCCTTCGGAACCGTTTCCGCAGCGAGCAAATATCGCGGCTGGGGAATACTCACATCATCTACCCGGCTTTCAGTTCAGCCGACTACCGCGAATTGATAAGGCGCGAGCTTGAAAAATCAGCCCAACGATTCGCAAAGAATATGCACATCAAACTATCGTTCACCAAAGCGCTCGAAGACATCATCTATTCGGAAAGCGTTTACCCGACCCAAGGCGCCAGGCCCGTAATTGTGTCCGTCGGATTGCTGGTCGAATCGTATTTCGGCCGCATTGCAAACGATTTATTTTCGCGCGGGACGGACGCTGTGGAATTGATTTGGGACTTTGCCGATGGCCAATTCAATATCCGTGTGGCCGATTCGGATGGCAATGAAAGCCGCTTGGTTTACAAGCCAACGCTGAAGCTCGAAACCGCCCGCGAGCGTTTCTCCGACAATAGCCGTGCTTTGATCGCAGTCCACGAGAGTGGCCACGCAATTGTTGCGTCCGTCGTAACCGGCATTGCCCCCTTAAAAATCACTTGCAATTCTTCCGATAGCAATTCCGGCGGCTCGACACTTCTGAACCTGCCCGACGACCCAATCGAGACGCTCAGCCTGATCAAGGCCAGAATCATGACTTCTTTCGGTGGGATTATCGCCGAGGAACTCGTGTTCGGCCCCGAAAACGTCAGTACAGGCGCCCAATACGACGTGGCCCAGGCCACCGAAATGGCAGTATCGCTCGTCAAAGATTACGCGATGGGCAGCGTGGCCGGATACTTTTCTGTCCCGTCGGAGGGCCGAAACGATTGCCTGAGCGCGGGCGAAACGCAAGAGGCCGAGGCTCGGAACTTGCTGGCCGAATGCCACGCAAAGGCAAAAATGATACTGCTCGAAAACGATAAGCTGCTCCGCGAATTGGCTCGCCGATTGGCCACCAAGAGGCAACTCTACAAGCAAGATATCGAAGAAATTGTGCTCCGGCACACGGCGGATAAATCGCTCCGCGTGAATGGCTTCACCGAGAAGAACCACTTCTTCCGATTCCATGAAATGCTGTTCGGATACGATACAAATTTTTAGTTTCTTCTTTGAAATAGTCTCATGTCTCATTATATTTGAAATGATTGTTCTATAATGTTGTGTGTGGGTACTGTACACAATCCCAATTTTATTGAATTGATAGAATCAAAATGATGTTTTACCGCGCGAGCGGTAGTTGTATTGCAGAGCATTGTTCGATCTTTTGGCATGATTTCGCGTGAGCGAATGTTTTATATGATCGGTCGATTCATGCTTAGTATTACATAACAACCGCTATGCGGTATGACTTGCAAAGGGAAACCGACTACTACAATACAACAACCGCTAACGCGGTATCAATTCGAGAATTTTACTATTCTTGAAGTACTGTATTGAAGACAATATATATTGATTCGCCATTGAACCATATTCTCAGCATGCAATTCGTGAATATCAAATAATTGATGTATACCAACACAAATAATAATGGAACCGAATACAAACTATATGATAAAAAATGAGAACACCAATGCCCAACAACGTTAACGACACCGCGCGGCAGGCCAAACACGCACTGCTTGCCTATAACTATATCGCAAATTCTCAGGGCAAAGTAACGCTTCGCGCCATTGCCGAGGCTCTCTATGCCGAGCTTGAGATTGATTCATCGCTTCTGCGCCGAGTGCAACGAATTGCAGACCTGCTCGTCGAAATGCAGTGGGTCTGCAAAGAGCGCCATCCGAAACGCGAGGGGAATCTATACTCCGCGACGGAAATCAACATCTTCGGCGTTGGCCAGCTGGCCATCAACCGAAGCCGTACCACTCTGGCGTACTATTTCCTGAAGGCATTTGCCGACCAATTCAACGAAACCGAGCTGTCGGGCGAATTCGATACATTGACAAACGCAATCAAAAACGCATCGCCCGAAGGCAGCATCCCCGAAGAAGACCTGATGAACATCGTGCTGCCCGGACTGTTCGATTTCGGAATCAAGCCGAGGCTGCTCATTAATCTCCTCAAAGCGATTAACGAAAAGGATTGGTTGGAGATAAAATATATCAAGCAGGGAGACCTGGCCGAGAAAACAACGACGATCGCCCCGGCGATGCTTTCGATCTACGAAGGAGTTGTCTATCTGATTGCGTACAACCCGCACGCGATGAAATACCTAACATACTCTGTATATAATATAATCAGTTACAGCGCAACCGAATACCAGGCCTGCCGCGTCCCGCCGTTCGACCGCGAGAAGCACCGCCGGGAGCGTTTTGCGGTCATCGACGGACCTCTTGCGAGGATATCGCTCACTATTACGGCCGAAATGAGCAAGTATTTCGAGAATCGCCGGTGGCATCCCACGCAGTCCATTAACTACGACAAACAGGGGAATCTGGTGTTGAGCTTCGAGTCTCCGATCGCTGCAGACCTTGTCTCGTGGGTAATGCGATGGAGCGAAGCCATCATCGGTATCGAGCCGGTGGCGCTCAAATCGGCCGTCGAGGAAAGAATCCGGAGGTTTGCCGATGTTTTGAATATGAAGTAGCAAACTTCGTAGTCGGCCCCACAAAGAGATGTAAATGGCTGAAACAGAAATAGATGTGCCACATCCCGGACGCGCCGCATGGTTGTGTAAACATCTTATATTTATAGAGATAGAGAGGCGTTGCCATTTGGAATGGTAGTACAACTTTCGAAGCGATCTAATTGATATAAATTCCGTTTGGAGAAAACGAGAGCACCAAGATTGCTATTGCCACCCAGCCCAACACGCGCCGAGCGCGACCCAATGGCTCGTCGTCGTAGATCTCGGGATGGTCCAGTTTGATGAGAAAGCGGGTGATCAAGGCCCAAAGCAGCCAACCGGGCCACAGCTGGAAGATGAACGGGATATTTACTCGTATATAGTCCAAGGTGGGCAATAGGTTGGTGCGAAGGAATTGAACAAATGAGTTTGGGTCATCCGTTTGGAGCAGCTCCCAGGCAATGCTCACCAGAGAGGCAAATCCAATCGCGACAAGGAATCGCCAAAACACGCGGGCCACTTTCTTTTGCTTGCTGCCAAACATCGAATAGACCACATGCCCGCCATCGAGCTGGCCAATCGGAAGCATATTCATCGACGTAACGAACAGCCCGAACCAACCCACGTTCAGCAGCGGGAAATGGTACAGCTCGTTCATCGGCGGTATCCACGTCACGAATTGCCCAAACAATGCACTCAGGCCGCTGTACAGCAATGTATCGCCGAAATGGAGGCCGATCGTGGGGATCGTCCCGCCGTACTCGGTCAGGTACTCCGGGTGCAATTGAAAAATAAAATCTTGGCCCGGCAGCGTCAGGAATCCGATTATCAGGAATGCAAAACATGCAACGAAACCGGCCAGCGGCCCCGAGACTCCAATATCGAAAAGCGCGCGGCGGTTCGGAATTGCATTGCGAGTTTTGATGACGGCGCCGAAAGTGCCAAAGAATGGCATACCATCGCCAAATGGTGGCATCGGTATGAAATACGGCAAAGTGGCGTCCACGCCGTGCGCACGGCTGGCGAAATAGTGCCCGAATTCGTGCGCGCCGAGGAATGTCATTATCAGGAGGGCGTATTCCAATCCGTAAGATATGTTTTGAAGGTCTGTGAAATCGTGGTTGCCCCAAGCCACGCCGGATATCATGCAAGTCAGGAATGTCGCAACGAACAGCCCGCCATGCACAAGTATCTCCTTAGCTGTAATCTTCATTTATTCGTATTTTTGAAAGTCTAACAAATCATTTATGCAAAACCCATTCGGCCCAGCCACCATAGTAAATCGCTACTTTTGTGAATCCAAGGTTCTGAAGGTCCTTGGCGACGTGGTGGCTCAGGTCGCAATCGCCGCCATCGCAATAGACGATGATAATCTTGTCCTGCGGAAGCGCGACGAGCTTTGGCATATAGACGTCTTCGGCCCAGTATGGGTGTATGTTGATTGCATTTCCGATGTGTCCGGCCTCGAAAAGCCTCTCGGGGCGGGCATCGATGATAACCACGTTCGGATTTGCCATTTGGCGTTTCATCTGTTCGTAGCTGATGTTTTTCTTCAGAATATCTTCGGCCGGGGCGTCTTTTTTCTTGGCCCTGGCAGTATCGACGGCTATATTTTCTTTAGCTTCGGACTGAATGGAATCGGCCTTTTGCTGGATTTGCGCGGGGCGCGGAGTGGTGTCCACTGCAAAGAAGTCGTCGGTAATTGTTTCGTAAACCTTTTCCTCGGCGAACCACGGCAAAGGCTTGTCCGAGAACAAGTTATACGCAACGGCGAGCGCGATGGCCGCGCCGATGATGATAGCTATGTCGATAAAAAGATTCTTGCTTAGCTTCATAAGTTCATACTTTTTTTAAGGAATTCGTAAGCCAAGTTGATTTGGAGGATTTTCTTTTCGGCCAAATCACGAATTTCCGGGCCGAGGTGCGCGGTTTTGTCCGGGTGGTACTCGGCGACGCGGCTTCTGTAGGCCTGTTTCACCACGTCTGCCGTTGGGTTCGGGCTGTCGATGCCGAGCGTTCGGAGCGCAGCCGGGAAGTCCATCTTTGCGCCAGGTGCATTTTGTTGATTCGGCCGAGTTTCGCCATTGCCCTTAAGATTTTCAAATTGCTTTTTCAAATCATTATCTTGAGATTCGATGAAATCGTGAGCATTCGCAACTTCATCCTTAGAATTCCAATTTGCCCGGGCAATTCCGGCTATACGTTTCAGAATTTGTCCCATATCAGTATGTAGTTATAAGCGAACAAAATGTTTCAGCGAAAAATGTATTAATCGACGATGAAAAGATTTCGCCGAAGGTATAAAAAATGGCCCCATTCCGCAAGATAGTTCGAGAGAAAAACACCGTCATTATCTCTAACAAAATCAGAATGTTAGCTTTCTTCTCTTCTTTTCCCCTTTGAAAAAGGGGGCGGGGGGATTTGCTGATATTTCAATTAGCAAACTGGTGTTTCCGCAATGTATTGTATCCATTCTAAGAACTA
>CAZSWR010000101.1:8806-11676 GCA_964610885.1 uncultured Hyphomicrobiales bacterium
AATGTATTGTATCCATTCTAAGAACTATTTCAACGGCCATCTAGAAGACATCTCTTCGCACCGGAGCGGACGTGGGTTTCGCTTGAGCAATCGGGGCGCCATCAGTTGGAGGCTCCTGAGCGGGCAAGACTTCCTCAGTTTCATTTCCGACGGCGAGGGCGGAGTCGTCTCCCTCCAATGCCTTGCGGTAGTCGTCAATCACGATGGGGCTTACTTTGAACGGCTGTTTGATCTCGTTTTCGAGGTCCAAACCGTCTTGAATCTCTTCTAATTGGTTTTGGAACTCCACTTGGGCTTGGCGCACCTTTGCCATGCCCTTTTTCATCATTCGGGCAATTTCCGGCATTCTTTCCGGGCCGAAAAGCACCAGAATCGCCAGGACAATCAGGATTAGTTCGCCGCCTCCGACATCAAACATCTGCTTAAGCCATACGAGTTATTAATAATTCCAACTACAATTTGGATTGACAAACCGACTGCTCTACTTGCTCGGAAGAAGAGCATTGAGCAGTTGGATTATTTCTTGTCTTCCGTTTTCTCTTTATTTTTTTCCGAGTCTTTGTCCTTCTCTGTTTCTTTGCCGTCTTCCGAGTCCAGCGTGGAGGCTTTTTTGAACTCTTTGATGCCCGAGCCGAGTCCGCGCATAAGTTCGGGAATTTTCTTCGCGCCGAACAGCAGCACAATTACGAGGAGAATGACAATGATTTCCGGTGTTCCGAGTCCAAACATGGCTTAGCCCTTTTTATTTAGGAAGTGAATAATTGACTCAAAAACCTTAGTCCCGTCGGTATGTTTCAGCGTGCTGTCGCAGTAGCGTTCGGGGTGGGGCATCATTCCGAGTACGTTCCCTTTTTCGTTCACGATACCGGCAATATTGTTGATAGCGCCGTTCGGGCAGGCCTCGGGGACCACCACGCCTTCGGGAGTTGCGTATTTGAAGAGGATTCTGTTTTCGCCTTCGAGCCGAGCAATAGTCTCGGGTTCGGCGAAATAGTTACCTTCGTTGTGAGCGATTGGAATGGTCAGCACTTGGCCTTCGCTGCATTGGTTGGTGAAGGCTGTTTTGTTGTTCATCACGCGGAGCGTCGTATCGCGGCATAGGAATGTAAGCGATTCGTTCATAAGGAGCGTGCCAGGGAGCAATTCAGCTTCTGTCAAGATTTGGAAACCGTTGCAAATACCAATAACGAGTTTGCCCTTGCCAGCGAAATTCACAACTTCGCGCATAATCGGCGAGAAGCGCGCGATGGCGCCGCAGCGCAGATAATCGCCGTAAGAGAATCCGCCGGGGAGGATGACGCAGTCCACGTCGTGGGGGATTTGCGTGTCCTTGTGCCACAGGAAAACAGGCTCGCCTCCGGTCTTGAGAGCGCCCCAATACGCATCGTGGTCGCAATTCGACCCGGGAAAAACGACTATGCCGTATTTCATTATGCTACCTCTTCCAAAGTAATTGTGTAATCCTCGATAATCGGATTTGCGATTAGCTGCTTGCAGGCGGAATCGACCAAGGATTTGGCTTCGTCGTGCGATTCGGCGGAAACCGACAGCTCGACGTGTTTGCCGATGCGAAGGTTCTGAATCATTGGGAATTCTATCGAATGCAAGGCGTTTTCCACTGCCTTGCCCTGCACGTCGAGTATGCCTTTGCGGAGCGTGATATTGATGATAGCATTGAACTTTTTCATTTCGTTCCTTTATTAAGATTTATTCTTCAAATTTTATTCGTCGTCGTCGTCGGGTTCGAGTTCGTCGGCTTCGATGTCGTCCGGGGCTTCGTAAGTTCTTTTCAGCCAAAGGACGAAATGCCTTGCGGCATCCCCAACAATGTAAAGAATCATAAACGGAAAAATATAGCTGCCACCGGAGACGATCGCGGCGATGAGGCCGGCGACAAATATCGTGAATATGACCGGATTTCGCTTGATTGCCGAGGGCGACGGGCGGGGCATGTTGTGATACTTGACCGTCGAAACCATGGCCAAAGAGGCCAGGCAGACCACCACGATCATCGAAACTGCCTTGTATTCCTCGGGCAGCCGGTCGGTGATGTGGTAGAAGATGATGTACGACACCACGGTCAGCGCGCCGGAAGGAATCGGCAGGCCGGTAAAGAATTTCTTGTCCTCGAAGCCCACCATGTTCACGTTGAAACGAGCCAAACGCACCACGCCGGCCAGGGCAGGCAAGGAGCTTAGCAGAATGCCAAGTTCGCCATACTGGTAGAAAAAGGCTTTGTAGGCCATGAACGAAGGGGCCACCCCGAACGAAACAGCATCGCAGAGGGAATCAAGCTCTGCCCCGAATTCGCTCGTCGCGCGGACCAACCGGGCCACAGCGCCGTCGAGCATATCGAATACAGCAGCCAGCAGAATGAACAATGCGCCGTTGACAAATTCCGAACTGGAAATGTGTACAATCGCCATGAACCCCATGAAAAGGTTGGCGAGAGTGAACAGGTTAGGAACTATCGAGCGGGTGATTCGCATTGGTCTTCCTTAGGTTTTGCTTTTTTATTCTATATATTATTCGAAAAACATAAAACTCAACAATATCAAAAATACGAGATTTGATACTATTTTGATAATCTTTTTTTCATCGTTATCAAATACACATTCAGCACCGCGGAAATCAGTGCCATTTCGCCGTGTTTCGAACCTCGAAACATCGATGCTTTCGTTATGCCACAAGGTTCTTCGCGCCGGAGTACAGTGCCATTTCCTCGCCGGCCGCCCCGCGCAGGTAGTAGGTCCAGTGGGGCTTGCCATTCATCATCTCTGATAATGGATCCACTGACAGGAAACGGCCTATTATGGGATCGTACAGCCGGAAGCAGAGGTTCATGTACTTGCTCTCGGGGTCCCGCTCGG
>CAZSWR010000102.1:0-11432 GCA_964610885.1 uncultured Hyphomicrobiales bacterium
GCAACCTGTTCGAGTACAAGCAGATGCTCGACCTCGGCTACGAGTACTATCCGATTGGCCGCCGTTTTGTGAACTCGAAGATATAGGAAATAATAAAGGTTAAATAAGACTCGAATCTGTTTCGGAAGTATTTTATTATACTGAGATTATTCGTATATTTCAAAATAGTTCGAAATAAAGTAGTATATTTCAACTTTACGTGAAGTGATTCATAATAAATAATCAAACGAATATGGCAGAAAAATACAATGCATCAAACATTGCAATTGAACAAATCTTGAATTTTATTAAATCAGAAGAGATTGCAATACCAGAGATTCAAAGACCTTTCGTTTGGAAGCCCAAACAGGTTCGTGATTTGATTGACTCTCTTTATATTGGTTATCCAACTGGCTACCTGATCATTTCCCAGAGCCCAAACATGAAATTGAAGGACGGGACATTGTCCGAAGGAAAGAAAATCATGATTGATGGTCAACAAAGGGTAACAGCTCTTATGACTTCAATAATGGGAATGGAAGTAATAAACTCCGATTTCGAAAAGAAGAGGATTAAAATCTCTTTCAATCCATTAGCTGTTGATGAAGATGAAGTGTTTAAAGTACAAGACAATGCCATATTAAAGGATAAAAAGTGGATTACAGATATTGCCGATGTATTTAAGTCTGATTTTAAACGTGGTAGTTTTGTTGCAAAGTATTGCGAGTCGAATCCTGAAATTGATTCTGACAAATTGCACGATATATTAGACGCATTAATCGGAATAAAAAACCGCCAAATAGGAGTAATCACATTAGACAAAGAACTTACAATTGATGAAGTTACTGAAATATTTATCAGAATTAATAGTCAAGGTGCAAAATTAAACCAATCGGATTTTGCAATGTCAAAAATAGCTGCAAATACAAAATATGGTGGCAATACACTGCGAAAAGCCATTGATTATTTTTCTCATTTAGCAGTTCAACCCGACTGGTACAATGAAATGACAAAAGACAGAGATTTCATGGAATCCACGTTTGCACCTAAAATTAAATGGCTTAAAGACGATCGAGAAGAGATTTTTGACCCAGGTTACGGAGATATTCTACGTGTTGCATTTATGTATAAATTCGGCCGTGGAAAGATGAAGGATTTAGTGAGTTTGCTCGGTGGTCGTGATTTCGAAACTCGTGACTACAAAGAAGAAATTGCTGAATCTTCTTTTGGAAAATTGACCGATGGTGTTATGGATTTTATGAGTGAGTTTTCATTCTCAAACTTTATACTATCAATTAAATCTGCAGGTTTCATTTCAAACAGATTGATTAACTCTCAAATGACATTGGATTTTGCTTATACTCTTTATTTAATGTTATACAATAACGATCAAATTGACAAAAATCAGATAAAACATTATGTTTCTAAATGGTATGTATTTTCTACATTGACAAGTAGATATATTACTTCACCTGAATCAATAATGGATATGGATATTCGCAGAATTGCGGAGAAAGGATTTTTGGAATACTTAAATGAAATTGAAGATGCAAACTTATCTGATACGTTTTGGGACACTGGTTTAGTTCAGGAATTAGAGACTTCAGCTATTAACAGTCCATTCTATAATGTATATTTGGCTGCACAAGTTCATGGAAGCGACAATTCACTTTTAATGAATGGTACAAAAGTTCGAGATTTGATAACAACAATGGGAGATATTCATCATATTTTTCCAAAAGCATACTTACAGAAGAATGGAATAAACGATAAGTCAAAATACAATCAGATTGCTAATTACTCATATCTTGATACACAAACGAATATTTCTATCGGAGAAAAAGCACCAAATGAATATTTCGATGCCGTTTATGAGCAATGTGTTTCAAAAGAAATGAAATATGGTAATATATCAAGTGTTGCATTATTAAAAGAAAACTTGAGTTTAAATTGCATTCCTGAAAACATTGTTTCAATGACAGCTGCACATTACGAAGAGTTTCTTTTGGAACGGAGGAAACTAATGGCAAAAAAAATTAAATATTATTATAACTCATTATAATAGGTCAACCACACGATCAAACAAAAATATCGTCCTTCGTTATTTCAGTTGAGGATAAAGCTCTCAATCAGCAACATTTCACTCCACATTACACAAAATGTAAAATTTATGACTGGTACTGAATCAAATGGATGCATATTTATTTCTTGGATTTTTGATTATATTTATGCTTGGAATTCCAATAGGGATTGGACTACTATGCTATTTTGTTCCAAAAAAACTTGGTTATCCAAGGGTAGCTAAATACTTGACAATTTCTTTCGGGCTTATTGTTTTATTTATTGGACTTTACTATATATTTGAAGACCAACTATTCACAAAAAACAACGCAAAGGAATTGCTTGAAGAACAAGAATTTGTTCTGATTGATGACTTTGTCTTACTGAAAAATGAATCTACGTATGCGATAGGTGATTATTATCATGCTTTTGTACTGAAGATTTCGGATAGAGACAAAGAAGACGCAATTTCAAAAATCAAAAGTTCAACTGATTTTCGCGTGATCAATGCTTTGACAGATACTTTACAATATCAACGACCTCACAATAGGTATTATGGCAACAAATCAATAAAAAACTATGAGACTGAAATTTCGTATGTGCGGGAGTACTTTGAGCCAAGTGGACGAGAAGGATTTGCACCGACTTTTAGGCGAATATCAATCAGCAAAACCCAAAATGAATTGACATTTGAAGACATTGATGAATAAAAACGCTCTCTATTTATACAAATCTCAAGCAAAACAAATCGAATATCACCTTCTCCCTCTCCTGAACCCTTTGATCGCGATGGCGAGCGCCAAAGAGAAGAAATACATGAGGAAATAGTTCATCGGGAGGAAGAGGACGTACTGGATCTTCATCATCGCGCCGGACTCGTCGCCGCCCACCGAAAGGCCCGAAGCGATGCCGATCACGAAAAAAATAACCGTCTGAACCGCGAAAAGCATTAACTGCACGGATGCTGACACCACCGAATTCAAAATTGTTTGCTCGGCCGAAGCCCTGTAGAATACAAAACCATTGGCCAGCGCGCACCCGCAATAGACCATCAGTACCAGGATTGAAACCAGAAAATCGAATGTGTAGTCCGTGCCTGCCATCAGAACAAAAAATGGCAGAGCAAAACACAACACCGAATTGATGAATGACGTTATATAATCTATTTTGCGCATTTGTGGCCGATTCCATTTTCAATAAAACGTTAAATTACGGACATTGCTCGACAATTCAAAATTTCAATCTTCCTTATTTCATGACATTTTCAAGAGTCTCTGGGCGGGTTTGGAACCCGCCCCTACATTTATTTACGTAAATCGAATGTTGGTTTGAGCAGAGGGGCCAAGAATCGTAAGATCATGTAGAGCATATTCTGCAACATCCAATAAATCTACTCCGGCTTGAGGCTTCCGTCATTTTGGAGCCAGAAAAAAAAGGGGTGGAATAATTTATCCACATTCCTTTGTAATTCAACGTGAAATTTCTATTTTTATAAGTTTGAATTTTAGTAAATAAATAAACATTATTATATCATAATTTAAGAGTTTTTATGGATGTTACTTCACTGTTTCGTGGATTGATCGGATTGTTTGCAGTCATAATGATTGCCTTCCTGTTCTCGAACAACAAGAAGAAAGTGCCCTGGCGAATGGTCGGAATCGGCGTCGCCTTGCAGTTCGCTTTTGCAATCTTCGTCCTGAAAATCGATTTCGGGCAACAATTGTTCGCATACATAAGCGGTGCATTTGTTACGATTCTGAATTTCACCGAAAAGGGCGCCACGTTCGTATTCGGCCGGCTCGCTTTGGGACCTGCTGACAAGGACAGCTTGGGATTCTACTTCGCGTTCCAAGCGCTCCCGACGATTATTTTCTTTGCCGCGCTGACGTCGATGCTGTACTATTTGGGCATCATGCAGAAAGTTGTGCAGGGAATCGCGTGGGTGATGGCTCGCCTCTTGGGCACGAGCGGCGCCGAATCGCTTTCCGTCGCGGCTAACGTGTTTATCGGCCAGACCGAAGCCCCGTTGGTGATCCGACCGTATATTTCGACGATGACACAATCCGAATTGCTCACGATGATGGTGGGCGGAATGGCGCACATCGCCGGTGGCGTTATGGCCGCTTACGTCCAGATGCTGGGCACGACTTACGCAGCCGCGCACGGAGTGGCCCTGGACGTGGCCCAAACCCAATTCGCAGGCCATTTGCTCGCTGCCAGCGTGATGAGTGCTCCGGCAACGATGGTCGTAGCGAAGATACTCATCCCCGAGATGGGCACGCCTCAGACAAGAGGAACCGTCAAAGTGAAGGTGGAGAGAACACATTCGAGCATTATCGACGCCACGGCCGCCGGCGCAAGCGATGGCGTCAAGCTGGCGATCAACGTTGCGGCAATGCTTATTGCATTTATTGCTCTTATAGCCCTGATTAACTCGTTGCTTTGGGGCTTGGGCGACATGACCGGCCTCAACGAAACGCTTATGGCAAACTATGGCCAGCCGCTCTCGCTCGAGCTGATTCTGGGAATGGTCTTGCAATTCGTAGCTTTCGCAATTGGTGTGCCCTGGGAGGACGCGATGCGCGTCGGCTCGCTTATGGGTATCAAAGTGGTGGCGAACGAGTTCGTGGCCTACAAACAGCTTTCCGACGTGATTATGGCCGGTGGCCTCAGCCAGAAAGCAATTACCATCTCGACCTACGCACTCTGTGGTTTTGCTAACTTTGCTTCGATAGCGATTCAGATTGGCGGTATCAGCCCGCTGGCAGAGAATCGGCGCAAAGACATCGCTTCGCTCGGCCTGCGGGCCGTCCTCGGCGGTACGATTGCCACCTGGATGACAGCTTCAATCGCTGGTATTCTCACCACAGGCGGCAACTAATCAATAGCAACGCAATTTTTGAGCATATAAAAGAATCCCCTTTCTACGCGAGTAGTTAGGGGATTTTTATTGAAGGATTTTGTTTAATTGCAGCAAAACTTAGGCTCCATCCTAGTACTCATCCGATGACTTATGGGATACTTATTCGAAATTGAATCGAGATTTTGTAGTCATCTGATGAGTCCCCAAGCAAAATATTGCGAGCAAATTTCATCTAACTTTAATAAATTAGGTCTGGTGCTTAGAAGAAAAAGCCGGTTTCAGATTGGAACAGAGGGTTTGTTGGATATGAAAGATTTTTGGACTAACGCCCGTTATTGTTCTTGCTTTCTTGTTTTATGGGGCGGAGCCCTAATATCTTCGTAGCAAATTGTTGATCTCGTTATTTTAGGGGCGTAGCCCCGAGATCTTTTTTGTTTTATTTCATGGCCACGCCCCTTGGATGTTCGTCCTGAATTTTTTGCTATGAAGTATTAGATTACAATCCATTAAGAATTCACAATCTCCCTTTTGATTCGAGTAAGGGTTCAAGATTTTGAACCCCTACGTTCAAGATTTTGGCTATTCGCTATTTTGTGTGGATTGTTGAAAGCCAGGTAAATGTTTCTTAAATATCGCGTAGCGCTTAAACTATGGTAGGTATCGAAACGGTACTCTTCATTGTTATCCAGTAGGGATTAAATTATACAACTACATATTTGAACTCTTGATTGTCAATCTCTCGAATGCGAAAATCTCCTATTTTTCAATCAGATCCAGGATTTGTAGTGCATAAATTTTAATCACATCACAGAAAAAACAATTCTATATCCTGTTTGAATTAGCAACTTAGAATCTGTGAATTTAACCTCTACGAGGTAAGATCATATAAAAAGAAATCTGATTTCTACTATAATTTAACCGCTACGCGGTAATTAATATTCCAGCTCTTTTCGGCATACTCTAAGAACCTTTAACTCATGGACCCAGTCATTTGTAATTGAATCGATAAACGTCAGCAAACGATGAGCTACGCCACGGCAGGGGAGAGGATCGTAAGGCATTGTTTGCCCGAATCCAATTCCGCTTGGGCGCCGATCGGCAGTGTGGCATTCATCTTGTCGTGGCCGAATGGCAGGCCGGAAACCACAGGGATCCCAAGCTCGCAGAAAAACGACTCGATAATCTCGCGGACAGTGAATTGGCGGCCCGGGAAGAAATTCCTGCGCGTATCTATTTTGTTCATCTGGCCGAGCGCGACTCCGCGAATATGGTCGAATTTCCCGGCTAATTTCATTTGCGTGAGCATTCTGTCCATTTTGTATGGCTCTTCGCGAGTTTCCTCGAGGAATAGTATCGTGTCGCGAGTGTCCGGTTCGAATGGCGTGCCGAGCGTGGAGCAGAAAACGGAGAGATTCCCGCCCACCAATCTGCCGGTTGCCGTGCCTTTGCAGTGCGTTATGGCAGTGGAGTCCTTGATGGCCACCGGCTCGAAATCTTTTTGTTTGAAAAGTAGTTTCCTCAAGAATTCGCTTTGGAAACTGTTCATTTGCGACGACGCGACAGGCCCATGGAAAGTAATGATCTGTGAGTTTTTGTTGATGGCAAGTAGCAGCGCGGTAATATCGCTGAAGCCGATAAATACTTTTGGATTCCGGCGAATTTTTTCGAAATCGAGCATTGGAAGTATGCGCATCACTCCATAGCCGCCGCGGCCTGTCATCACGCAGGAGACGTCTTGCCTCTTGGCAAATTCCATGAACTCTACGGCTCGGTCATGGTCCGGCGCGGAAAAATATCTATTTTTTGAATCTGATTTCGTGATTGTTTCGCCGATTTCGACTTTCAGGCCCATCGACTTGAAAAATCGGACTGCTGGTTGGATCTGCCCGACGGAAACCGGGCTGGCTGGTGCTGTTATTGCAACGGTCGAACCCTCCTCGAGCGCGGGCGGTAGGGCCAGTCGAAGATCTTCGCCGACGTTCAGCTTCTGAGTGTCTGGGGCGGCAGCTATTGTTTCGCCGGCGCGCGCAGCAAGCGATCCGGCCTGCAGAGCGATGGCCGAAGCGGTGAGTGATTTCAAAAAAGAGCGCCGATTAATCATTAGTTTGCCTAAATACCAACAATTCAACATCTTAAAATAGCGAATATTTGTTAAATATGAAATTCATTTTTGATGAAAACATATTTAAAACAAATTATTACGCAATTAATATGCCGAAATAATTGAGGTGAACACACATGGATCATTAACGTTTTGTGTGAGTGGACTCCGTTATTCCTTTTTTACTTTAGCAGTTGAATCTCAAAGTATTGTATCGTGGTTCAAGTTTCTAATCACCCCTGAAACGCATTGCTACGCAACGGATTTCTCTTCCCCTCCTTGGCAAGGAGGGGACAGGAGGGGTGGTTATTTCGAATAATTCGACATGTCTTAAACGATGTATTATCAATCACGCTAATCCATTAGTAGGAATGGTTACCGTGAACCGAGTGCCCTTGCCGGGCTGGCTTTCCACGGTT
Source organism: uncultured Hyphomicrobiales bacterium (assembly GCA_964610885.1). GTDB lineage: Bacteria > Bacteroidota > Ignavibacteria > Kapaibacteriales > UBA2268 > CAZSWR01. Next base: position 7,424 of record CAZSWR010000102.1, read on the forward strand.
ATTGTCCCTTTGTGCGCGGCGACCGATTTCTTGACGATGGAAAGCCCAAGCCCATAGCCTGTGATATCGTTCACGTTGTTTGCGCGGTAGAATGTTTGGAAGAGATTCGGAAGGTCTTCCGGCGGGATACCGATGCCACGATCCTCCACGCAGACGGTCAGTTCGCCGAGTGTGCAATTGACCTCGAGCTGCACCTGTTCGCCGCCGGGCGAATACTTAAGCGCATTTGATAGCAAGTTGTTGAGAATCAGCGCGAACAGGGTTTCGTCCACGTATGCATGGACAGCGTCTCCCTTGAAATCGAAGTTGATTCGGTGTTCGGCATGGCGGCTGAATTCCAAATCGTCGATTATCGAACGGCAGAAAGCCTGTAGGTCGATATTTTCGGGGTTGAACTCGAAATTGTCCGCATCCATTTTCCCGATAGTCATAACCTTCTCGATCATGTTGATCATCGTTAGGATAGTGCTTTGAATGCGTTCGCAGTGTTTAGCGGTTTCCTCGAGAGGCATATCCCGAGAGAATCGTTTCAACAAATCGGCCGAAATCATGATCGTCGTGAGTGGAGTGCGAAGTTCGTGGCCCACCATGGACAGGAACCGAGATTTCATCAGGCTTAGCTCGCGTTCGCGGTCCAAATTGTTCAACGATTGGTCTTCGGCGTTTTTTTCGGCAGTAACATCGATCAGTGTGATCACGAAATGGCACTCAGCCGGATCGACTGGCAAATACTTAATAGCCATATCGTATAGTCTTGGTGCGCCATCCCGATACAACTGAAGAATTGCCTCGCCGGAGCCGCTTTGCCTGATCGAGGAATCGATGCAATCCCGAAGCGATTCGTGGAAATCCTCGGGGAAAATATCGAAAATGCTCTGCCCGACGATACTCTCCAGCGGCGCGGAGAGGCATTCGGCGAATAGCGGGTTGGCATTCTCGGCGGTCATATCCGACTCTCGGGCGATCATCATGGCGATGGGGAGATTCCTGAAGATCAGGTTCATTTTGTCACTTGTCTTTTCCAACTCGTAGAGAGATTTTTTCGATGCCGTTACATCTTCGGAAATGCTGATGATTCTTTCTGCTTGGCCATCGCGGTTTTTCATGAGCAGGCGTTTGGTCGTGAAAACCTTGACGCCGCCGTCGATGGTCATCATTAAGTCGTCGGAGAGCGCAAAGGGCAATTGCCTTTCGGCCTGTTCCGCATCCCGGTTTTGCAGGTACGAACCCTTGAAGTGGCCGAAGACCTGCTCGCTGGTTTTCTCGCGGACGAATGATTTTTTGAGTCCCAAAATGTTTTCGGCTGCCGGATTGGAATATGTATATCGGTTTGTTTTCAGGTCCTTAATGAACACAATAGCCGGCATTTGCTCGAAAATTGAATCGGCCGATTCGTCGTCAGTTTGCAAATCTGTGACGTTCGGAACGAATCCCGCTTTGTATCTGTTCAATTCCTCCTTAACTCGGCGCAGCTCTATTTCGCGGCCGATTATCGCAGGAATTCGGAAATACATGTCTCCCCAGATGATATGGTCGGCGCGCCGGCGCGATGCGCTTCGCGACACCTCCGGCGAGCACGAAGAGTTGATTAGAATGAAAGCGGCTTCGGGGCAGAACTGCTTGCAATCCTTGAGCGCTTCGATCCAGTCAATGTGGATATTTTTCTCGAAGCAAAGCACAAAATCCGGGTTGAAATTCTTCAACTCGTTCAATAGGGTTTCTTGGTTGGAATGCTCTTCTTTAGTGAAATTAATCCCAAAAGCGTCCAACTCGCTTTGGATTTTCTTCCACTCTTCTGGTGGAATATTGAGCAGGCTTATGTTTACGCTTGGGTTCATTAGCAACCTGACGTTTAGCAAACTCGAACCGTTTGATTGATTAATCCTGTTTTCAATGCTAAGATAAGGAATGTGTTGTATTCAATACAAGAATAAATGATATGTCTTGTTTCCAACACTAATCCTTATGAACGAACGTGGCGCGAGCATATTATTTCGAGATGGGACAGTTAACGTCTGAACCGCTGATTTTATTGATTCAATTGGTTTTTATGATTTTGTATTTTTTTTTATTTGTCATTCTCGCGAAGCGGGAATCTCCTCTTCAATTTTCTTGTCATTCTCGCGAAGCGGGAATGACAGAACACCTTACTGCCGCCGCCCCCGGTTTGGTCCAGTTCCATCCGCGGACGAATATGTTAGGATTGGAAACGAAATGGTCATTTTTGAATTCTTCGAAAACAGTACCCGGGACGAATAAATTGTTCGGGTCTATTTTATCTTGAGCCGTTGCAAAGCAAGAGAGGGCAATAAAGAGCAAAATATTGATATTCGTTTTCATTTTCCGTTCCTCAGTTATTCACAATGAATTTATTCACGGAAACGCTGCCGTCGGAAACGATTTTAATGAAGTAGGTACCGTTAGGAATTGCGGCCAAATCAATTGTGAATGAATGGCTTCCAATATCAAGGAATTCCTTAGTAATTGATTTAACTGTATTTCCAGATAAATCAATTATAGATATTTCTGTATTGCCTGGATTGCTCAATGCGAAGTCAAGCGTAATCGTGCTGTGCGCCGGGTTCGGGTACGTGATTGTAGCCTGAATCTTGTTGTCTGATTCTGTGGAAAGAAAACTGTTCGTTTTGTATAAGAATATTTTTCCACTTGATCCTCCAATGATATATTTGTTATTATTGCTAAAGCCTACATAATTAAATATCGATTGTGGATTTCTTTTGTATGTATAAACCATTTGTTTATTGATAATATCCCACACTTCAATCTCTTCTGTACCTGTTATTCCATTTCTCGGGAACGCGATGTATCTGTCGTCGGACGAGAAGTCCACATCAGGAATAGTGCTTGGATCTCCATCAACGACTAAAACGACCTCTCCGGTTTCCACATCTGTGATGCGTGCGGCTTTGCCGTGAGATTCATATGTATAAGAAAAGAAGTATTTTCCTGTTTTTGAAGGTATGATATTTGGAATGCCAACAGTATAATCGCCATATTGATCAGTGAATTCTTTTATTGGTTCTAAGTTCAGTGTGTCATAAAGATATAAATTTGCTGAAAGAGTAGTTAATTTTTGCGTAGGAGGATCATAGTGAACCCGAGCAGTTTTAATTAGTATGTATTTGCCATCGTTAGTGAATGAGGAAAAAATTAACATAGTTCTGTCATTATTCTCATCTAAATCAGTGCCAATATCTTTGTTCTTCAATAGTTTGCCGGTGCCAATATCCCAAATCCTCAGATACTTATACTCGTTGCCGTACGCACATACTTTGTTGTCCGGCGAAATTGAATATACTTCGGAGGGAGTTCCCGGATTCTCGAAAGTGTTAATTCTTGCGTATGTCTTTGTATCGATAACGTATGGTAGTACTGGGTATTTCTCTACTCCCTGCTGGAGATTGGACAATATGTACTTTCCGTCTTTAGACCATTGATTATGCCAACCGCCAGGGCAGGAGATTGTTTTTTTCTTTTCTCCCGTAATTGTATTGATAAAGCAGAGTTCTTTGTCTGAAGAATTAAACGCCGCAATAGTGGAATCGTCTGGACTCCAGCATACATCATCAATTTGGTGGTACCACCTGAACCACACAGTATCCGCGTCGTTTGGGGCGGCGGCTTGGGCGAGCGCGCCACACGCGATGAAAGCAAATAAAACCAATAACTTTTTCATAAAAATCCTTTAGAATTAGTTAAGAAATAACGATTAAAGCAGCCGGAAATAAATTATCAACTACTTAAATCGAATAACACACGAATTACCCGATTTGGGCAGCAGTATTGTTAATAATCGGAATTTATGAAAATATTTTGTGTTATCAAAGATATAAATGCTGTCTGAACTGTGATTAAATGATTATTTTGATTGGTGTGATTTATTTCTTAATCTCTTCTTTTTTCATAGTAATCATTTAAATCAGCTTAATCAATGGTGCAGACATTATCAGCTTAATCAACGGTGCAGACAGCTACATAAAAAAAGCCC
>CAZSWR010000103.1:0-11349 GCA_964610885.1 uncultured Hyphomicrobiales bacterium
AATATTTTTTACACTGACTTTTTCGATAGGTAATCCATTGACAATGCTATGTGTTATAATTGAGTGCTAAATGGTTGATATTTCTTTCGTACTATAAGAGTCATTATTCGTCAATTTTATACAGTACATATACTCCATATTAACCTTCATAATGTATTCGTCTTCACCAATGTAATCATCCAATACTCTTCTGGATAATCCACATCCTCCAGATTCTCTAGCTTTTTTTAATAAACTAACAAGAGGATAAAATGAATGTTCATACTCACCAGGTTTATAATATTCCTCTTCAAAATCGAGAATTTCTTTAGTATCACAAATTATTATCGAACCTTTTCCTTTACTAAATCTCCTTGCACATTCAAACCGTCCGGTAAAACTTTTTATTCTTTCCTTTTTACTGATTCTACCGCAAGATCGAAATAATACTGGCCTTGTTGCAGGTAGATAGTTCTTTAATACGATATCCCAAACATCGTAGAATGCTTTTCTCTTTTCTTCAGATCCACCAAGGATCCAGTTCTCAATGAATACTATTGTTGGTTTATTTAGATTTGTATCATTCTGCAAAAACTCAATTAAGTTTTGAGCTATTTCTCGTTTCTGATTATTTGACAACCTGTATTGAAAATCAATCATTGATATATCCTTGAAACATAATAAAAACAAAGCACATATTACCGATAATCCGTTATTTACTCTTGCCTATTACGGTCGTGGCATGGACAGAAAAGGATTGCGTACCACGGAACTATCAAACGATAAGAAAGGTATGTGCGGATAATGACCTTCGCATGCACCTGAAACCATTATTGCATATTAACTATGCAATACCTTCGATGATACTTTCGATCATATATTTTCGTTTTTATGTATGCTAATAATTAGTTCAACAGCTGAATGTTTATATATTGACGGTGTTCCCCTTGCCAATACTTGATTATTTTCATAATTCAATCTATGCTTCTGGTTTCGAAACGAGTAATCTGAATAATCACGATTTTCTTTAATGCCGTTATCTTTAATTATTTCCCATATTTTGTTAATATTTAAGTATGGTTCTCGTTTTTTAATTTCTGCAACAAGTTCTGCCGCTGAAAGTGGATACTCTTTCAGCTTGTCTTCTTTTACTTTCTTGATTACTTCTACTTGGTCTATTGTGGTGATATTTCCAACTAATTTTAAAGTCTTAGCACCTTTGGTTTCAGAGAATTCTCCTTCTTTAATTAATTGAAAACCGTTTAATAAATCTTTATCCATCACCAATATTTGAGAATCTCCTTTTTCAATTACTCCTTTTTCTGAATCCAATACTGCGGCATTCTGAGGCCCGGATTTTTTTATTTTTTGAACAAGGTCAAGCCATTGATTATTATTCAGTTCAATACGTTTACTAATAATTATTTCCAATTCAGCAAATTGAATTATTTGTGTTCGGCCACCATAGCGGAAATAAATTTCACCATTTTTAAGAATTTGATCCTTTCCCTCGTCCTTCTTTGATATTCCAGGTTTAAGTGTAGATTCATGAATGTAAAACACACCAAATGTCATTCCATTTAGTTTATATATCTCGTGTTCCCATGAAATATTTGGTGAAAAATGATCAAGTAATTGACCAGTTACAATTTCAGGGTCTAGTTTATCAAATTGTTCTGATGACTTGGCAGAAAGCCCAACTAGTTCTCTTCTTGGTCTATCTTTAACTCCAAATATTAAATACCCGCCCTTGTTATTGGCAAAAGCGGCAAAGTCACGGTAATAATCTGCAAGTCCAGCAAAATTAAAAGACTCCTTATATTCTAAGCACTGACTTTCTCTGTGGAATAGATTTCCGTCATCCTTTAACTTCAGAAGCTCCCTGATAATATCGTAATTCAAATTTTTCGACATATTTCTATTATTCGGAATATATTCAATTAAATTCAACTTATTTCCTCAATCCCTCGCAACAACCTCACTTAACTATTGTATTGCGAAGTATTAATTCTCTATATTCACCCAAATCCCTCATCTTGCTCGTTGCATTGATTCCTCGAGCACGGATGAAGTACGGTTCTTTTGTTTCGGCATACAAATCATGTTTCATTTTCGATACCCAAAACGTGCATCTATTCTTGGGTATCATCGATTTTGTTGCTCGGATACAAGATGATATGCGCACAAATTGTTAGAAAATTCAATTCTGTTAGTGTTCTATGTGTTTTCAGCTCCAGATATTCCCAAATATTTACTACGTAGATATATACAAACATAACATATTTCCTCAAACCAGCAAATAGTATTATCGCCGATTTCGAAATAGTTTTCCACATTCTGAATAATTTATTAATTTAGAGGTTCAATAAGGCTTCGTGCGCAAGTCATTCCGCATAGCGGTTGTTATATAAATCGTTGTAGAATCAACCAGTCATGCATAAAATTCGCTCGCGCGAAATAGCTGCCGAAAAAAAAACAAATAGTAGGGGTTCATTTGTCTGTAGGGTTCAAAATTTTGAACCCCTACATATTTTCCCCTCTCCTTAGAACTCGTCGAAGCGGAAGACAAGGCGGGCATAGTGCTTTGATTGCTCATCCACGGAAATGAATCTGTACGTGGCCTGAAGGTTGAAACCACGACAGATTTCGTATCCGGCTTGCAGCCCGGCCACGAACGAATTTTTTCGGATTCCGTCGAGGAAGTATGATTTCATCGAATCTTCGGGCCTCTTGCACAAGAGAGGGTCGCCGCCCACGTTGCGCACCACATTGCCCTGGGCGTCTGTAACGTTTTCGCCATGGCGTATGTACGAAAGGCTGAAGACGATCGGATACCGCCCACCGGCCCAATAGCGAGCCACGAGCGATGTCTGGTCGGAATTGGGTAGCAATGCGCCACAGAGCAGCAGTTGGTCGTTCGTAACGGCATTGTGGCCGCTGAAGTGCGAGAAGGTGTATGGTTCCACTCGCGAGTATTCCGCGCCGAGGTCCAACGATGGGACCACACTGGCAAAGAGCGACAGGCTGAGGGCGTCTTTGTTCGACCAATAATTCTTGCCGATTTCCGAGAAAACAATATCGTCGAGCAGGTAAGTGCCACGCAATTCAATTCCTTTCAATGGGCGGATCGTGAAATCAATCGACATCAGTGAATTGTCGCGGTCGTGCAGCGCGTGTTCGAGCGATTTGAAGAAACTGAGCGGATTCAAATACCCAAGGTCAATGTCCCTTTTCGAGTAAATCACCATCTCGGAGAATGCCACTTCGCCCCACGATGGCCTGAGCGCAAAGCGGTGCATTGCCAGGTATTTGTTCGGGATCGACGACGAAGAGCCGTACAGCGCAGCCGAATCGGAATACGAAAGCAAGCTGCCGTGCGTGAATTTGTACTCGAAAGATGTCCATTTGGCTCCCAAACTAATCGCGTCGAAGGCGGGGGAGCCGTTGGAAATGAGGAACTTTTGGTTCAAACCGGAACCGATTTGGCGAGTTTCGCGGCCAATTTCGGCGCGGAACCATTTGTACTCGAATGCCACGTGGCTTTCCGTGAAGTCGAAGTCCGAATTGTATGCCGAGAATTTCAAGTTTTGGTGCAGATACGGATCCTCCAGCGCCAGGTCGCGGCTGCCCGAAAGGACGACACCATTCGTGGCCTGAAGGTAGTATCCGAACATCCCACTGAGCGTGCCGTGCAGCCTTAGCCCGAGGTTTCCCATCGTTACGTTTCTAGATGAATTATCATCCTTTTGGAAAATAGCATCGACGGAGCCGAGCGGCTTGATGGAGAGCGTTGTGCCCTCTTTGTCCTGATAATGATAGATAAATTTTTCGTCGTCCGAAATGAAACGCGATGACAGAACTTGGGCCGAATCGCTTGAGCTATAGAACACGACAGCTCTTTCGTCCGGGGCGATTCCAAATTCGCGCGAATACGCTGCCAGAGCCGATTTGTCTGCTTCGCTCAGCTCTTGCGAATGTTTGGCAACGGACCGAAGAGCCGCGGCGACGTCCCCACGCGAAAGTGGCAATTGGGCTATCGAGAAGTGTTCGATCCAGCCGGACACCTGCGCGTGCTCGAGGAAGGTATAGACAGAATTGCTAACCGGGACGTGTTCCACTTGCGCGGACGTTACTATATACGATAGTGCAAAAATTGCAGCAACTACAAGTTTCTTCATGTTGTTATTTCTGTATTCGATTAATTGATTTCTCCGCGCAAACGGCGAATTTTCTCGCGAGCGGCGCCGAGATAGATTGAACGTGGATACTTGGCAAGGAGGTCCATGAAGGATTTCATTGCAAGGTCTTTTTTATTTAAAATGGTATAGGTGTCTCCAATCAGGATAAGCGCTTCGTCCCCATGAATCGTTTCGGGGTATTTCGCCATTAAATCGTTTGCGTAGAAAAGCGTTGAGTCATAATGCCTTCTCGAGTATTCCAGCGAGGCCACCTTCAGGTAGCACTGCTCGCCCAAGTCGCCGTCGGCCGCGAGGCGGATTATTTCCAGATAGGTTGCCTTGAGCGAATCGGCCTTTTTCTGCAAATCGAGCAGTGCGGCACGGCCCAAAAGCGAAAGGGCGCGGTTGTAGTCCTTGTTTTGCTCGAGAATAATCACTTTCTCGATTGCCTTGTTGGCCACGTCTGTGCTTTTGGCAGAAGAAAGGGCCGCGAAGAGAGTTTTTGCCGAATCTGCATCGCCCGAGAAAAAGCGCAGCTCGGCTATGCCGTACTGGGCCTGCTCTTGGACGGATGGGATGGATCGCCCAAATCGCTTGATTGCGTTCCGGTAGATGTCGTTTGCCGCATTCAAATCGCCGCGAAGCGTTTGGATTTTCGCGCTGTACAGGACTGCGTTGGCTTGGTTCTGTGGCGGAGACGATTTGGATTCGCTAACATATTTCAGTTCGGCGAGGGCGCTTTCGTAGTCCGAGAGCCTTTCGGCATGGATCGAAGCAATTCGGTAGCGGCACTCGTCGGCTTGGGGAGTGTTCGGATAGTCCCGGATGATGCTTCTGTAACGCTCGATAAGTCCATTGAATGCTTGTGGGTTCGCACTTGTGTCCGAGTTGAATTTATTCTCCATCACTTGCGCATATCCGAATAGGGCATGGATGGAATATGGGTTCTTTTTTCCTTGGTCGATTAAATATGAATAAGCCTTTTCGGCAGCGGCCAAATGATTGTCCCTGCGGGCGTTCTCGGCGAATGTATAAACCTCGTAGCCTTGGGAATTGGCTGCTTTGTCGGTTCTGATAATGACTTCGAGCGCCTTGTCGAATTCTTTCGTCATCGTCAGGAACCACGATAGGAGGCGCAAATAGCCCAAATGTCCGTCCGCCGAACGTTCTTCGAGCCTGGCGCGGATGTGTTCTTTCGATTCGTTCGAGACCAATAGCGCGCTAAGCCGACCCTCGACCAATTGATAATTCTGAGTTTTGTCGAAAACGATGAGCGCTTCGAATATTGCTTTGTCGTAGTTACCGACTGCAATGTGCAGCTGGCTCAACTCGTCGGCGAATAGGTCGCGCGATCCCAAGGCATCTCGGCCCTTTTCGTAGGTTTGAATTGCCTTGGCATACTGCTTGACAGCGATTTGGGTTTCGGCAATGTCTGAATATGATTTCTGGTCTTTTCTTGCTTGGGCAAGTGCCTTTGCCCATTCGGCGTCTGCCTGTTCGGAGCTTCCGGTGCGCCAGAGCATTTCGGCATAGAGGGCGCGAACGCCGACGTTTTCGCGAGTTTTCAATCGCTTTTCGATTAGCGGGATGATTTCGGTAAATTCGTTCAAAGCCTTGGCCGAGCGGACTGCCGCATTGAAATAATTCTCGTTCAAAATATTCGATTCGGCCAGCTCGGCGTAGAGCCGCAGAGCGCCTTTGTAATCGCCGCTTTTTTCGAAAGATTCGGCCAGTTTGAATTTTTGCTCATTTGTGTTCTGCGCTCTCGCGGTCGTGGCGAGCAAAACACAAATGGCAGCCCAAACGAAAATTCTAAGCAATTTCATATTATTTCAAAGTTATTTGTTACCTGATAATATCAAGATAAACCACGTAAACCATTAGCGCCAGCAGCAGGAAGAATCCCGTTTGTTGGATAGCCATCTTGGCTTTGGTCGGAATTTCGCGGCGGATAATGGCTTCGATAATGATAAAGAGCAGGTGGCCACCGTCGAGGGCCGGGAATGGCAAAATATTGATGAATGCGAGCGTGATCGAGAGCAGAGCCATGAAGTTCATGAACGCCACGACGCCCATTTCGGCCTGGCGCGATGCCTGCTTGGCGATCATAATCGGGCCGCCAAGGGCTTGCTTTGCTGCCACGTTCCCTTTGAAGATTTGCGCCATCGAGCTGACGAACAAATCGACGGAGTTCCACGTCTCCTCGAATCCGAAAATTATCGATTCGCCCACGCCGTATTGCTTCACGGTAACCGGGCCTGTATAGACTTGAGATATTGATACGCCGATCAGTCCGTCTGCGTCCGGCGTAACGGAATCCTTCATGATTTCGCCGCTACGTTTCCATTCGATCGGGATCTTGGTTTCTTTATTTGCTTGAACGATTTCTTTCACTTGGGGCGGCGAGAAGACTTTGGTGCCGTTGATCGAAAGGACTGTGTCCCCGGCCACGAGTCCAGCCTTGCCGGCCGGGCGGATGGTTTCGACCTGCTCGAAAACCACTGCGCAACCCTCGGGATTGATACCGTAGAATTTCGAGTCGGCAATCATCTTCACGGTCTGCGAACCGTTTGTGGTGAGGTCGATTGTCTCGCCATTGCGGATGATTTTTACAGTTTTGTTTGCGCCAAGATCGTCCGTTGTAAGTGCTTTGATAACTTCTTCCCAGTAGCGTACTTCTTTGCCATTGACGGACAGCACTCGGTCGCCGACTGTGAGTCCGACTGCGTCGTTGATCGAATTTTTGTCGATGGAAACGACAGTCGTTGTGTCCTTGAACGAGCGGCCCTGGCTGAAGATGATGATGGCGAAGAAAAGCACGGCGAGCAATGCGTTCATGATGACGCCTGCGCTGATGGTGAAAGCCTTCAGGAATGCGTTTTTCGATCGGAATTCCCAGGGTTTCGGTTCGGACTTGAGGAATTCGGTATCCATCGATTCGTCGATCATACCGGCAATTTTGACGTAGCCTCCGATGGGGAAAAGCGATACGCGATAGTCGCAAATGCCTTCTTGCTCGAAATCGTCAGGGATTTTTCCGAAAGTGAATCCGTATTTCCGGTTCCAACCGCAGAGCCTGTTGCCCATGCCGAACGAAAAAATATCGACGCGCATCCCGCTAATTCGCGCTGCTATGAAATGCCCCAACTCGTGAATATTGACCAATACAGCAAATACGATCAAGAAATAAAATATCATGCTTATAACGTCCATCTTCGGAAATTTTCTTTATTAATGAAACATATAATTTGGAAAAAGAACTACATCAAAACACAAATTTAATAAAATTCTCTGCGATACTTCTCGCTTCTTCGTCGATACCGACGATGTCTTCGATGGTCGGCTCGCTGATCGGCGCAATCCTTTCTGCGGCGTTCTCGATTATTTTCGGGATACCGGCGAAGGGAATCCTGCTCTCGAGGAATGCAGCCACGGCGACTTCGTTAGCAGCGTTGATCACGGCCGGGACAGTGCCGCCGGCTTCCAAAGCCTCGAAAGCCATACGCAGGCAGGGGAACTTTTCGTAATCGGGCGGGAAGAAGTCCAGACCGCGTAGCGCAGACACGTCCAATCGCGGGAAATCGAATGCCCGGCGCTCAGGGTACGTCAGCGCGTACGAAATGGGGATGCGCATGTCCGGCAGCCCGAGCTGAGCCTTGATGGAGCCATCAGTGAATTGCACGAGTGAATGCACGATACTCCTCGGATGGATAACGACGTCGATTTGCGCGGCGCTCACTCCGAAAAGCCAATATGCCTCGATCACCTCGAAGCCTTTGTTCATCATTGTCGCCGAATCGATTGTGATTTTATTGCCCATGGACCAATTGGGGTGCGCAAGGGCTTGGCTGACTGTGATTGAATCGAATTCTTCGATCGGCGTGTTCAGGAAAGGCCCGCCGCTGGCGGTAAGAATAAGCTTTTCGATCGATCGGGACTGCTCGCCGGCCAGGCATTGGAGAATGGCGCTGTGTTCGCTGTCGATTGCCAGAAGTGGGACGTTCATCTCGCGGGCGCGGCGGGTGATGATCGCTCCGGCGCTGACGAGAGTTTCTTTGTTTGCCAAAGCCACAGCGATTCCTGCATCGATCGCCGCAAGAGTCGGCAAAACGCCACTGAATCCGACGAGAGACGAAATGACAAGGTCGTTCCGGTTGTCTGAGGCCACGCGGCAGAGCTGCTCGCGGCCGCTAAGTATTTCGCCGGAGAAGTTGATTTGCGAACGCAATTCCGAAGCCGCCTCCGCTGATCCCACCACGACACCTTTGGGCGAATAGCGAGCGATTTGCTCGGCCAGCAGCCCAACGTTGCGGTTCGCCGTCAGGTATGCAATCTCGAATTCGTCCGGCAGGTGCGAAATAACGTCCAATGATTGAGTGCCGATCGATCCGGTCGAACCCAAGATGGTTACTGTCTTTTTCTTGTTTGCCATTTACAAGTAATCCTGTGTAATGTCTCTTTGCTTTTTGGCCGAAATGAACGAGAATTGGTCGATGTGCACCAGTTCATTTTGCAGCACTCTGATCTTGACAAAGTACTTGAGCATCAGGCGGGCAACACGCGAAAAGGTTCCCTCGGTCAGGTAAGCCGCCACGTGTGGGTGCACGACGAGCGTCAGCCGGAACTCTTTGCTCGTCGAGCGGAAGCTCTTCAGCCAGCGTTCGATCGCGTTCAGCAATACGGCTTTCGAAGCGATTCGTCCGGTGCCCTGGCATGTGGGGCAGGTTTCGCTCATTTTCTCGGCAATATTTTGGTTGATGCGCTGCCTCGTCAGCTGCATAATCGAAAGCTGAGTCAGCGGATAGCAAGTGGTTTTCGCACGGTCGCGCGCAAGCTCTTTTTTCATTTCCATGAATAGGCGGCGGCGCAGATTCTCGCTGTTCATATCGATAAAATCGATCAAAATCATACCGGAAATATCGCGAAGCCGCACCTGGCGGGCAATCTCGCGAAGAGCCTCGATATTCGTCTTGAAAGCATTTTTCTCCTGCTCCTGCTCGCTGATCGATCGGCCGGAGTTCACGTCGATAATGACCATAGCTTCGGTGTGGTCGATGACGATAGTACCGCCGGAGCGGAGGTTCACCTTGCGTTTGTACGTGATTTCTAATTCTTTTTCAATGCCGAATGCCTCGAATATCGGTTCCTTGCCGGTGTATAGCTGCACCTTTTCCATCAGGTGTGGCGAGGCCCATTTCAGGTAGCTTGTAATTTCTTTGTAGTGCTTCTTCGAGTCGATGAATACGTGTTTGACCTCGGGCGTGAACAAATCGCGAATAACGCTGGTGGCCATTGCCATGTCTTGGTAGAGAAGCATCGGCTCGGTGGCCTTTTCCACTTTGTTCTCGATTTCCGTCCAGATGTCGATCAGGCTTTCGTAGTCCTTTTGCAATTCGAGTTCGCTTTTGCCCATTGCCGCTGTGCGGATAATACATCCGGCGCCCTTCGGCAGCGTAGTGCGAGCCAGGTAGCGAAGCCTTTTCCGCTCGGGATAGGCCGAGATTTTCCGCGAAATTCCGATAACGCTGTCGAACGGGATCAGAACCACGTAGCGGCCGGGAATTCCCACCTTGGTGGAAACGCGCACGCCCTTGTTCCCGTAGGCCTCGCGGACCACTTGGACGACGATCCATTGGCCGGGTTCGAGGTTGATTTGGACCTGTCCGGTGCGTTTCGTATTGAACACGGCCAGCTTTTTCAGGCTTTTTTCTGATTGTTTGGGCTTTACTTTGCGGAGAGCTATATCCGAGTTACTGGATTTTTCTTCGCCATCGCCATCGAGCACTTCGGGCAGAATGAAATCGTCGAAATCGGGATCGCTTTTGTCGTCCTCGTCGTCGTCCTCGTCGGTGATCATGTTTTCCAAAGTCTCATCGACGTCGGAGAAATGCAGGAAGGCATCCTGACGGGTTCCGATGTCGATAAAAGCGGCGTTGATGCCGGGGATCACTTTGTTCACTCTTCCCAAGAAAACATTGCCGATGGAACGTTCCTTGTCCGGCATTTCGATAAAGAGTTCGGCCAAACGCGAGTCTTCGGTGATGGCCAGTCTCAATTCGTTCAGCGTTGCATTTATGATAATTTCTTTTTTCATCAAATCTAAATAACTTATAAATAAAGTTATAACAAAAATAAGTAAAAATTCTTGATTTATATTAATATATATTATAAGTCATTGTAAAATATGATATTCCAAATAGGAGAAGTTGGCCGAAAATCAAAAATGACGATTCTATAACGCACTGTGCGGGTTTATATGCAGGCTCTATTTCTGATAGTCATCCGATGGCTCTAATACGATTGTTCGTAATTGATTCGTACTACGGCAGTCATCGGATGAGTCTCCAAGTAAAATGTTGCTAGAAAATTTAATCTAACTCTATTAAATTGAGTCTTGTGCTTAGCCGAAAAAGACGGCCAAACCATTTAATTTGAAGTTAGTTAGATGAGAGTTTGTATTGTTCAACATCTTCTTTGAATTGTAGGGGCGGTCTCAAAAGTCTCAATTTTGACATCCACGAAATTATTTATAAAGACTTACAAATATATCTTAAGGACTTACAGCGACATTTTTCCAAATATTTGACTTATGAGACAGCCCCGTTGGATATGATTATATAGGACAAAACAAGGTATTCAGGTGGGTACAATATTATCCCGAGGGCACGGCGTGCCGTGCCCCTACGAACTCTGGCAACACCGAATAACCTAATAAACACTCCCAAACCTTAATAGCCCAGGGTAATCCAACCCATGAAAAATGGCCTTATTATATTATTAAATTCAAGTAAATAAGGCAATAAGGATGGTTGTAAATAAAAACGAATAGGCTATCAAGGTCTGGGAAGTTGATAAGGTTGTTCTCTCGGTATCAAATATACATCAGATTCATAAGTTTATTCATTCGCAATTAAACTGATACCTTCGGCAGTCATCGGATGAGATTCTCATTCAATTACTCAGTTTAGATTCTTACTCCAAGTTTAGAGAAATTTCAAGTATTCCTGGGGTAGGAGCGAGGTTACCTCGCCCTCACATTTCATATTATCCCTATTTGGAACAAATCTAACTTGAAAGCGAGAAAAAGCTTTTTGTAGTTATAATCAATAGAATCGGTATCAATCGGATGGGATAAAAAAAAAATGCCAAGTTGACCGTGGCGCACTTTGACAAACTTACCGTTGCTTCCTTC
>CAZSWR010000104.1:0-11190 GCA_964610885.1 uncultured Hyphomicrobiales bacterium
CAGCAAATATTTTTTATTTATATTACGTATTATTTAGAAATGTTTGGGTTTAAAATCGGGATAAAAAAGTAGTTACAGTTGTTTATTCTATGAATAAATTAGCGCCTTGCATGCTGTCCAGAACAGGTTTACTCAATCTCGATTCTATCAATCTCCTTCATCAGCCTGTCGGTTTCCGTAAGGGCTACGATAATTTGTCAACCGTTTGTCAAATAATATGTCAAATTAATTACTTGATATATAATGGTATTGCGAAAGTGTATTTGACAATGGTTTGACAAAAGTAAAATTATTCGATGTTTTCTGTCAAACAATACTTACTGCGGTTAGTGTTGCCGGTTCTACGAACAACTCCTGAGTCAAGCAGCTTTTTGATTTCAGCTCTAATTGTTCTTTCCAAGATTTCATTATTCGATCTCATTAATTTCGTAAGAAATTGTATTTGACTCAAAGAGAACAATTTCTTTATTTGGGAACAATGTTTTCAGTCTATTGTACCTTTGAAGAACAATCCTATTTTTGTCATTGGTGTCAAGACTGTTTTGACAAAAGTGTACATCATTATATATTTTTCTAATCTTACTATTATTTATTCTGCTGAAAATGTGAGAATCATTTTCATCTAAAGAAGAACCCATAATTAAAATCGAACCGTCTAATTCATTCAGTTTATTCAAACAAGATGACAGATACTTGTTTTCTTTAATCTGTTTTTCTTTGTTGTCATTTGTAAACACGCAAACAATTTCTTCTTTAGGATTGTCTAATATTTCTTCTAACCTGTCATAAAAGGCTTTATCGGTTTTTTTAGTAATCTTCTTAATTTCTGTTCTATCCTTGTAAATATGGAATGCACCATGTAAGAAAAAAACATTTTGACTAATATTATTTAGACTAGTATTAGTATCTTCATCTGGAAATAATTCATCGGGCGGGACAATATACTTTTCACCTTCAAAGCCATCTGAAGAGAGTATTTGAATCGGCTCGTTTTTACATAACAGTATATCAACAAATTCCATTCTGAATTTTCTCTTTTCGTTATCGAAAGCCTCTTTTATCTCAGATACTAATTTGCTTTTAGATAATTTATTTAGTGGAATAGAACTCTCAACTTTATTACTATTCGTGTTGACGAGATTCTTTTTATAATTATCATAAATGTCCTTTGCTCTTTTAAAATCATCAGGAAAGCATGTCTCAATATCATATTGCTTAAAGTGACCTGTATTGTTAAAGGTTATATATGTACTATTGTCTTTATATTTCATAAGCAACAGATAAAGGAGTGGATCGTAATTTAAAGTAAAGAAATTTGTAAAATTCTTGAACAGCAAACCTATCCCATCAGATTTTTCCTGATAAATATTCCTAATATTATCTTTCACAATCGAATAGGCTGATGTCATAAAATCAAATTTAACCTTGTTGTTTATATAGTCATCAAGGAAATCTTTATTCAAACCATCATTTTTTATTTGTTCCTTTAAGCTACCGATAATATGCTCAATATCAATATTATCTCTTTCAATATTGAGGCGTTTGTATCCTGAATAGCTTTTTTCCATCCTCTCAAAAATGGCTTTGTAAGTTGTATATACTCCAAGAGAACAGTTGAAACCATTACATAGTAACAAATGCTTACTACTACTATCCTGGCTTAACTCTTGCGATATTTCTTTGTAACTTTTTAAAATGATGTCGCTCATAAACAGTCCTAAATTTTTTATTACAATTTTTCACAAATATCTCATTGAATCGCCTTGCATTTTCTCTAAGTATTGTTAGATTGTCATTAGCCTGCAATTTCCCTGCATTGGAGTCAAGAATTTGTCATATAAAAATACAAAAAAAAAATTCATAAACCAAAGTCGAATGGGCGAAATCATTTGCCCGGGCCGGCGTGCATCCGTCCACAAAAAAACCCGGCCGGATGGTGTCGCGGTCGGGCTTGAATTGGGTCAAATGATGTTGTAACTATGTATGCTACTTTCTTTCACGTTTTTCGGTGATGGAGACGCCGCCGAAAAGTACGAAATAGTTGACGTTCAGCACGGGCTTGATTTCCAACGGGTCTGCCGAATCCTTGACGCGATTCTCGAAGCCGCCGAAAATCGGATAGCCCTTGGACTGTATGTGCCAATTCCGCGGGACGGTCAGCTTGACGCCGCCGAAAGCAGCAGTAATGTCTAAGTTGGCAGTGCTCGTGGGGCTTAGCTCCACTTCCGACAGGTCGATTTCGCAACCGCCGAAAATTGCCGTCAGGTTCCCGCCGCGGAAGTTCTCGCCGGTTACTTTTTGGTTGTAGCCGGAGAAAAACGCCACGCCGTCCAATTGGTCGATCGCGGCCGCATTGCATCGCGGATGACGCGCTCGGGAGGTCAGTATCCAAATGCCGACGAGCAGTATGCAAATCGGCCAGAACAGACTCCAAAAGCTCGGAATGAAGCTAAACGTGGAAGCCAGCAGCATAAGGCCAATGGCAATCAGCAGCGTGCTGGAAACTATGCTTCCCTTCGACCGGAAAATATTGAACACCCCAACGCCGACAAGCAGCATTGGCCACCAATCGGAAATGAGATCTCCGAAAAGAATTATTCCGAATTGGTCAAGGATGTACCCCGCACCGAGGACAATCAGCAGTAGCCCTATGATATAACGCATAGTTCAGCCTCCGGGCAACGTTAATAAGTAAATTTACCGTTTTCCATAATCATCACATCATCGAAAAAGACGGTCGGTTTCTTCACGATTCCGTCCAAGTGGATCGGTACGTTGACCTTTCCGCCCATTGAAATATTGTTCCCGAAGGCAATGTGTATCGTGCCGAGCACTTTTTCGTCTTCGAGTATTTGGCCGCAAAGTTTGGCTTTGTAGTTTGTGCCGATGCCGAATTCGCCGACTGCATAGGCGTGGCGGCCTCCGGTGTCGAGCATCATTTTCAGGTCGTCGGCCTCTTCCTTGCCCTCGATGGAGCGTGCGTAGCCGTCGATGATGCTAACCTTGATTGGA
Organism: uncultured Hyphomicrobiales bacterium; assembly: GCA_964610885.1. Lineage (GTDB taxonomy): Bacteria > Bacteroidota > Ignavibacteria > Kapaibacteriales > UBA2268 > CAZSWR01. Next base: position 3,013 of record CAZSWR010000104.1, read on the forward strand.
TTCTTGAGCAGTCCGATGCCGGCGAAAGACCCGTCGAAAATCACGATACCGTTTGTCTTGGCTTCGTTCGGGGCGATATAGACCTCGCCGGAGGGCAAATTGCCGCTCTGGCCGATGGTGCGCAGAATGCCGGTGCTGGCGTAAACCTTGCGTTTTTTGACGTTCATCGTAACGTCTGTGCCGCTTTTGGTGGTAACGCGAATGGTATGGCATTTCTTCATCAACTCTTCGACTTCCTGAGTTTGCTGAAGAACCTTCTCGCTGTCCGCGCTGAAGCAACGTTCCATTGTTTCTTGGGTGATTCCGGGCATAGTCCCGACGCGCACGCCAAGCTCGGAAGCGCGGCGACGGGCGTCTGTGTGGGTTAGCGAGCGGGTGGTGGGGCAGATAACCACATCGACTTTTCTCATCAACGATGCCACTTGGTCGGGCGGTTCGTTTCCGTTCATCTCGCGTGCTTTCATCTCGACGTATATTGATTCCATAGCCGTGCGTTTGCCGTTTTCGAAGAGGGCAAGCCCAATGTCGCGTCTGTGCTCATCGCAGACGACCAGCAGTGTTTCGTCTTGCGATACGCCCATGTATTCTTCGAGAGCGGTTTGGCAGGCTTTGTTCAGTTTTGCATTAATTTCCATTTTGGTTCCGTTTATCTTAAATTATTTATACAATTTTTACTTTCATGTGCACATAGAAACTTTCTAATCAATGCAAAATCAATTAGAAAACGATATATTTAATAAATTGTTTCACAAGCGGCAAAGGCTTAATGACTTAATTTATTTAAATATAAATATTTAAACACACTGCAAAATATAAAATATATAGCTAAATGCAAAACGGTTTTTTTCTGGTAAAAAAATAAGTATTCCAAATTATTTTTTCGATAAAAATTTGTGTGAGTAGATTCCAATTTGCATCTGAATGTGCGAGCACGGGGGAATCCATTGGATGGTTGCAAAATAAACTTATCCGATGACTTTGTGTAGGGGCGGGTTCCAAACCCGCCCGAGGATATGATCTATATAGTACACAATAAAATATTCAGGTGAGTATAATATTATTCCGTCATTCCTGATGTTATGCATGGAAGAGGGCACGGCGTGCCGTGCCCCTACGATCACGAGCAAAAAATAATAACCTTATCAATATTCCCTAACCTTAATAGCCCGGAAAATCCAAACCATGAACAAAACCTTATTAACTTATTAAATATATACATATAAGGTAATAAGTCCCCAAGCAAAATTTTGCAAGCAATTTTATATAACTTTATTAAATAATGTCTGGTGCTTAGCAGAAAAAAACCGGCCAACCTTGGAATTAGGTGGCGGCTGCCACTTAATTTTTCAAGGGCAGCGCAATGATGAAAGGAAAGATGAACATGAATTCATTTTTCCTTATATTAGATGTTAGTTAGATAAAAGTTTATTTCAATCAGAATTTTCGTAAAGATCGAAGGGACAGTAGGGGTTCAAAATGTAGGGGTTCAAAATTTTGAACCCCTACTGCTTGCATATAAATAAATGTTGTTGTGGAGCGGCACGCCGTGCATTCGCCCCGCGACAGAGGATTTTGCAGTAAATTACATTCTTATAACCCTCCCGAAGGTTTCAAAACATACGTTATGAACATAGATCCAGGGGCATTAACCTTCGGAAGGGTACTGCGTTCAAGTGCATTGTTACCCACACAAATCGCGATCGAGCCAATTTTCTTTAGTTTTCTCGGAATATTTTTTTAATTTTGCTTTTTGTATTAATGTATCGTGCGGAAATGGCGGACTTACAAGAAATAACGAAAATGCAAAAAGCAAACGTAACGGCCCAACCGCCGCTTGAGAGCGTGCAGTCCAATATCTCCGTCGGCCGGCTCGAACTGGAGAACCAACAGCCCCGGATCAGCGTCGTCATTCCTGTCTATATGGAAGAGAAAATCTTAGAGTCCACTCTTTCGCTCTATACGCCCGAGCTGCGCAAAAAGTACAACTTAGAAATTATCGTCAGCGATGGCGGCTCGACCGATTCCACACTCGAAATTGCAAGGCGCCACGCCGACCTCGTCGTCGAACATGCCGACCAAACCCGCCGCCAGACCATCAGCGAGGGCAGGAATATGGGCGCGCTCCACGCCCGAGGCACCACTTTGGTGTTCATCAATGGAGACACCGCCCCGCTCGCGCCGGACGAATTCTTCGCTTTTGTCTCCGAGTGGGACGCCGGCCGCGCCAATCACTCCGAAGCGGGCGCCCTGGCTTGCTACGTCGATGTCGATAAAAAAGAGAAAATTTTCAAAGATAAATTATTCTATGGCTTCCACAATGCCTACGTCCGATTTTTGAATTCAATCGGGATGGGCATGGGCCGCGGCGAATGCCAGATTGTGCGTGCGTCGGTCTTCAAGGGAGTGGGAGGATACAACGCCCGAGTCGCTGCTGGCGAGGATTTCGACCTGTACCGCCGCATCGGTAAAATCGCGAAAATCCGATTTGCCAACGAGATAACCGTCCTCGAATCGCCACGCCGATTCCGCAAATACGGATACACGCGGATCCTGCTGACGTGGACGCTGAATTCTTTATCTGTCATGTTCTTCAGCCGTTCGTATTCCAAACAGTGGGAAGCCGTGCGGTGATCAATTCCTTCATTTCGGCCGAGCAAGCCCCAAGGCCCTTCAATTCATGCCGTTTGCAGGCTTCCGAAACCTTCGCGCAACGCCCCAAGCAATCGGCTCGATCAATTCGTTTCTGTCCAATCAGGGTGCAATAATGGAATATTCAGTCGGAATCTCGCTTGGCGCGGGTAGCGTATCTTTTGTAAAACTAAAACATCTTGCGAACGGCGCTCGCGCGATTGCCGAAACCCACGTGGTGGCGCATTGCGGCAATCCCAAGAAAGTGATCGCAGAGGAGCTGCCCCGATTCAACCCGGATAAGTACCCGACGGCGGTAACCGGCCGAAAATTCCGAAATATCGTCAGTCTGTCTTCCATACCCGAACCGCTCGCATCCGAGCTGTCGCTTCAGATGGTGCGGCGCCCGGGCGTGAACTACACGGCAATTGCCTCTCTGGGCGGCGAAACTTTTTTGGTCTATTCATTGGACAAATTTGGAAAAATTTCTAACATTATTACAAAGAACCAATGCGCATCCGGCACGGGCGAGTTTTTCCTCCAGCAGATCGGCCGAATGAACGTCCCACTGGAGGATACGCAATCGATGATCGGGAATTCAGCGCCCTATCGCGTCAGCGGCCGCTGCTCGGTGTTCTGCAAGTCTGACTGCACACATGCCCTGAACAAAGGCACTCCGAAGGGCGAAGTGCTGGCCGGGCTGGCAATGATGATGGCCGACAAGATCAAAGAATTGCTCGCAAAAAACAAGGACGGCCGGGCTTTGCTGGTCGGCGGCGTAACCCGGAACCGCTCCGTGATGAGGTTCCTGCGCGAGAGCGAAATCGATTTCGAGGTGCCGGAATCCGCGCCGTATTTCGAGGCGCTCGGCTCGGCAATTTTCGCCGCGGAAAACGACGTGGTGCCGATTGGCGATTGGGCCGATATTTTTGCCCCCGCGAAAAGCTCGTTCGTGTTCCATCCGCCGCTCAATGACTTCCGAGACAAGGTCAGTTTCAAAAAAATGAACTTCGGGACTGCTGCCGATGGGGACAAATGCGTCATCGGCCTGGACGTCGGTTCGACCACGACGAAAGCCGTTTTGGTGCGAACACATGACAATGCAATACTTGCCAAAGAATACCTATACACGCACGGCGACCCGATTGCCGCCTCGAGGAAATGCTACTCATCGCTTTCCGGCCAGCTTCGAGTGCCAGTCCAAATTGTGGGCGTCGGTACGACCGGCTCCGGAAGGCACATTGCCGGGCTGCACGCGCTGACGAACGGCATTTTTAACGAAATCATTGCCCACGCAACCGCCGCTGTCTATTTCGACCCCGAAGTGGATACAATCTTCGAGATCGGCGGCCAGGACGCGAAATATACCCACCTGGTGAACCGAGTTCCGTCGGACTACGCCATGAACGAGGCCTGCTCGGCCGGAACCGGCTCCTTCATCGAGGAATCGGCCAAGGAATCGCTCGGTTTGCGCCTCGAGGAGATTGAGCCTTTGGCGCTCGCCGGAACGCACCCGCCCAACTTCAGCGACCAATGCTCGGCTTTCATCAGTTCGGATATCAAAACTGCCCTTCAGGAAGGGCTTTCGCTCGAGGATACCGTCGCAGGGCTTTGCTATTCTGTTTGTTTGAACTACGTGAACCGTGTCAAAGGTGCGCGCCCGGTCGGCCAGAAAGTTTTCATGCAGGGCGGCGTCTGCTACAACCGCGCTATTCCTGTCGCAATGGCTGCGCTGACGGGCAGGGAAATCATCGTGCCGCCGGAACCCGGACTGATGGGCGCATTCGGCGCGGCGCTCGAGATCTGGGACAGGGTTAGAAATGGAATCATCGAGGAGTCATCGTATTCGCTGGACGAATTGGCGCGGCGCGAAGTGGCCTACCGCGAGCCCTTCACCTGCCGCGGCGGACGCGAGAAATGCGACATAGGCTGCCGGATCAACATGATCGAAGTGCTCGGAAAAAAATATCCATTCGGCGGCGCATGCGACAAGTATTACAACGAAGTACATTCGAAAACCACTGACCCAGAGAAATACGATTACGTCAAGTTGCGCAACAGCCTGACCTTCGGGAAATATGCCCCCGAACAGCCGCTTCCCGCCTATGCGCCGACCGTCGGGATGAACCAATCGTTCCACCTGTATAATTTATACCCGCTTCTGTATAATTTCTTTACGGATTTGGGCTTCCGCGTTGTGCTTTCCGAAACCGTCGGAGACGAAGGCCGCGACCGCGAACTGTCCTCGTTTTGCTATCCGGCGCAGCTGTCGCTCGGGCTGTTTCAGGACTTGATCGACAAGAACTGCGATTGGTATTTCGTGCCGAACATACTCGAAATGCCCGTCGAGGAACACGAATACCAGCGTTTGGATTTCAATTGCACTTGCGTCTTCGTCAGCGGCGAGCCGTATTACCTCAGCCAAGCCTACAAAGACAAGCACCTTGGCGAAAAAATGATCACGCCATCGCTGAATTTCGCTAATGGTTATAAAAAAGAGCTTCAAGCATTCGTCGAAATCGCCCGCTCAATGGGCATCGCGGACGCAGCTCGCGCCACCAAAGCATTCAAACGCGCCGTCGAAATCCAACGCGAATACCAAGACGAACTGCTCTCAATTGGCCGCGAACTTCTCGAGCATCTGCGAAACAATCCCGATGAAATTGCTATTGCGCTCGTCGGCCGGCCGTACAACACATTCAATCCGATGGCAAACAAGGGAATCCCGCTTAAATTCGCTTCGCGAGGCGTCTATTGCGTACCTTTCGATATGCTCGATTGGATGGACGAATCCGTGGACGAAGACCAGTTCTGGGAGGCCGGAAAAAAGATACTTAAAGCCGCGAAACACATCAAGGCCAATAAACAATTATTTGCAACTTACGTAACAAACTTCTCCTGCGGGCCGGATTCGATGATTATCACGTCGTTTCGGAACGAAATGGGAAGCAAGCCCGCCCTCACGCTGGAATTGGACGGCCACACTGCCGACGCGGGAATCAATACGCGCATCGATGCCGCTTTGGATATCATTCGGAACTATCGGCGAATCGAATCCGAATTGGAAACGCAATTCGACGAAACAGATACATTCCATCCGGCGCGAATCGAATTCACCGACGAGCAAGGCTTCTTCATCGCAAGCGACGGCAAACGCATTCCGCTGGCCGATCCGAGGGTGGCGCTTCTGATTCCATCGATGGGCGATTTGGCTGCCCGGCTCTTCGCGGCGACTCTGCGAAGCATGGGCTACAATGCAATCCCGATGCCCGAGGGCAATCCGGAAATATTGAAATACGGGCGCGCCGTGGCCACCGGCAAGGAGTGCTTGCCTCTGATTCTCTGCTCCGGGGCAATGCTGGACTATCTGGAGAATCGGCGCAACGGCACCGAATACGTCGCATTCTTCATCGTTCAGGGCGCCGGCAATTGCCGATTGGGCCAGTATCCGGTTTTCATGCGCGATATTATCAAGAAACAGAGGTTGGAAAACGTTACCACTCTGACGCTGATGAACGAAGACGGATTCGCAGGTCTCGGGCCGAAGTTTGCATCGCGAGGCATCACGGCGATCATCGCCAGCGACGTTTTGGACGATATTCGCTCCGGCATCATGGCCCACGCTGCCGATCCGAAGCGAGGAATGGAGATTTTCGAGCAGGCCTTCGAGAGGTTGCTCAAACGGACTGAGGAAACGCCCGATGAATTCTACAAAGCACTGAATGAATTCGCCAAAATCATCGCGAAGCAAGTCCCCGCAAGGAAACACATCTCCGAGGCTCGGTATATTGCGCTCCTCGGCGAGATCTACGTGCGGCGGGACCATTTCGCGCACAAATGGCTAAACAAGTACTTTGCCGAAAGAGGCTTCATCCTGAAAGATGCCTACATCAGCGAATGGATCTTCTACGTGGACTATTTGCTGAAGCTCGACCTGCTCGAACCGGACACCTCGGCCAAGAAGAAACTCGAACGGCTGACGAGAATCGCCTATATGAAATATTCCGAACGGAGAATAAAGCGAATACTCGAGAAAACCGGCTACTACCACTTCACTACCACGAAAATCGAGCCGCTGCTGAACCACAGCAAGCACATCATACCGCTTTCGTACAAGGGCGAACCGGGTCTGACGCTCGGTATCGGTATGCACGAAACCATCGAGAAATACTGCGGTATCATCAATCTGGGGCCGTTCGGCTGCATGCCCACGCGGCTGACCGAGGCAGTGATGCAACCCGAAATGACCGTCGGGAACAAGATCGAGGTGAAAAGGAAGTTCGACAAAAAATACAACTTGCCCGGCCACTTCGACCGCGACTTGATTATTCCCTGCCTGACGATCGAGACCGATGGCAACGTGTATCCCCAGGTGATCGAAGCCAAATTGGAAACTTTTGCCCTCCAGGCCGAACGCATGGCCGAATTGATGGAAAAGGGTAAATAGGTTCGCTAGAGTGTGATTGAAAATGTATAGATCAGGCAACCCACGGGTTAACCCGTGGGCTAGAGTAAAACATATCTCTAATATTGTCAGCGCATTACGCAAATATTTTCTTCGTGGGGCTGTCTCATAAGTGTCATTCTGAACGAAGTGAAGAATCCATGCCATTCATAAGTCCTTGCTAATAATGGATGTTTCACTTCGTTCAACATGATCAAAAACAGTTTTTCGGACTTTTGAGGCAGCCCCTTGGGGGGATTTGTCGAAATTATTTCAACATTCCGCGATGCAAGAAATGGGATGGAACTCATATTTGTAAAATTGCTGCTTGTTCAACATGCTCCTAATCGAGATGTCATCATCAAATTATTTGTTTTCCGCACACGGAACGAAATATTTTTTTTGTTTCGTTGAAATATGGGAATGATCAAGAAAATAGACCTTCGGAGAGGAAAATAAGGTTCAATAACGTTTTGTGTGGGTACTCTCCCAAATACCATTTTGAGCGAGTTGTTAGAATCAAAATGATGATTTACCGCGGAGCGGTTGCTGTGTTGTAGCATATTGTTGGAATTTTTAGGCAAGATTTCGCGTAGCGAATGTTTTATATGCTTGGTTGATTCATACAGAGTATTATACAACAACCGCTATGCGGTATGACATGCAAAGGGAAAACAACTAACTACAATACACCAACCGCTAACGCGGTATCAATCTGCAACTATTACTCTTCATGAGGGATGCCAATAGTAACGGGAGGACTCTATATCTTCTATTCGTTATAGAACCATATTCTTAACTTTCCATTCCAGATATTCAATAATTGTTGTTAACCCACGCAAACCGATATAGAACCATAAATAAACTATCTTTGTGCAAATATTTGTTCTCATATTCTTCCATATCACTCCTGAAATCGCAGACTACGAGCGTCGAATGACGGAATGGAACACAAAATAATCTGGTATATTAATATTTTTGTGTATCAATACAATAGATGCAGTGTTATTAAATTATTAAGTTCGATTGAAAATAATTTATTAATATGAATAATTATTCTTGTATTGCATTATTTGATTTTGTAAGTTTGAAACAATTGATTTATT
>CAZSWR010000105.1:0-11087 GCA_964610885.1 uncultured Hyphomicrobiales bacterium
GGCGGCATCATTGGCGGCATCTGGCATTTGCTCACGAAAAAGAAAAAAATTAACGCTATGCGCATCATCGCCCTCGGGCTGAAACCAGAATTCCAGAAAACTGGTATCGATGCCGTATTGTACAACGAGCTGGGCGAACGCGGCCACAAAGCCGGTATCATCGAAGGCGAGGCATCGTGGGTGCTCGAATGCAACGAAATGATGGTCCGCCAATTCTCCGGCACGATGAGCGGCGATATCTACCGCCGTTACAGACTCTACGACAAAGACTTATAATTAATAAATAATAAACTGATTGATTCATTTATGCTCACGCGATCAGTTCGATGACGACAATACGAATTAGAAACAACAGCAGTTATACCCTCGGGATTCTGCTGTTTTTATTTTTCATTTCCGCGCAATGTTTCGCCCTTCCTTCGGATACGGGGTCGTGCCGCATTGGCCGCGACTTAGTGGGCGATCTGAAATCCTCTTGGTCTGATATGTGCTTCGTGGGCGAGGACTTTATCAAACCCGGCTCGAAGGATGCCTTGCTTCTGGGCGGTAGCATCGTGGCCGTATCTGCCTCGATTCTCTGGGACAATGATGTCCGCGCTCAATCATTCCGTTGGCATTCTTCCGGGGCCGATGACTTCTTCAGCGCGGCGAACAATGGCGGCGAAATCCTAATCCTCGGCGGATTCGCCGGCGGGATGTATTCGGTTGGCCTGCTGGCAGACGTACCGGAACTGCGCCGCACCGGAAGGCTCCTGCTCGAGGCATACTTAACTGGTGGCTTGGCCGTTACGATTACGAAATTCATCGTCGGGCGGGCGCGCCCATACAACGACTTGGGCAATGGAGACATTCGCTGGTTCCAATCTCAGGACGATTTCCAGTCCATGCCCTCCGGCCATACAGCTGTTGCATTCGCTACGGCCACAGTCCTCGCCGGGGTTATTGACCGCTGGTGGGCATACGTTCCTCTATACGCCGGAGCTTCGGCCGTGGGGATCACGAGGATATACAAAGACAAACATTGGCTGTCCGACGTGATCATTGGGGCCACAATCGGCACCTACAGCGGCTTGAGCGTCCTGGCAGCCGACAAAAAAAGCTCGGGCAGCGCAAAGGCCGACCAGACAAAACTTGAATTGTACCCATCGCCGGGTGGCCTTGGCTTGGCTTTTAGGTTTTGAAGTGGATTGGAATATCAGCAAATCCCCAGGCCCCCTTTGGCAAATGGGGAAAAAGAAACAATTCACTAATATGTTGATAATATTAGATATAGGGATTTCTCGAGAACCCAAGGATTAACCCGTGGGTTGCAACAGCGATACTTTTTCTGGCAGGTTCTTATGGCTTCTATTGAGCAAAGAAAACAATTAGAAGCGAGGCTTAATTGATTTGGGAACATAGGACGAATACGATATGCACTTAGCAACCAGGATAGCAATCAGGTATGCACTGACCTTCCGGTCATTTCATTTTATCACGATTATTTCAATTATTTCAGCGGTCGGAATCATTGTCGGGACTTGCGCTCTTGTCTGCGTTATGTCGATTTTCAATGGCTTTCGTGAGTTCACCGAGCAACAATTAACCCAGATCGACCCGCACATACGCATTTCGGCTGCGCGCGGGGCCTCCATGGACTCTGCCGATTCGATTGCGAGTGTGATCGAATCGCTCGAAGGCGTCAGCGCTGCCGTTCCGAACACACAGGGCCGGATCGCTGTCCTCCGCCGTGGGAACCTGCAAGTGGCTCAATTAATCGGAATTGACTATTCTGGACTGGCGCGATTGTCGGCTATTCCTAAATCAGTTATCGACGGATATTACTCGGGAAGCGTTTCCGAAGATACGCCTTCGCTACTGATTGGCGCGTTGCTTGCGAACAATTTGCAGCTGGCCCCGAGGGACACGGTTTCCTTGGTGTCTCCCCTGCTCATCGAATCGTCTATCAAGAGTTTCCGCCCGAGTTTCGGCCTTAGGGCTGCGATTAGCGGCATTTTCTATTGCAATGCGAAGGAATACGACGAATCGTACATCTATACGGACAGGCGGACGGCCAACAGGTTGCTATCCGTCTCGAGCAATTCGGCCAATTCGATAGACATACGTTTGAAAGATATTGAAAATACAGAATCCACAAAAGGGAAAATTTGCGACAAATTCCCCGAACTGAAGGCCGAGACCTGGTACGACCTGCATAGCGATTTATATAATATAATGAAAATGGAGCGGCTCAGCACTTTCGTTGTCATCGGTTTGATTGTGATGATTGCCGTTTTCAATATTTTCGCTTCGATGACGATGACGGTAGTCGAAAAGCAGCGCGACATTGCTGTGATGAAGGCGATTGGCGCCAGGACATCATTGATCAGGCGCGTCTATATGACCCAAGGGCTGCTCGTCGGGTGCATCAGCACGGTTATCGGCGTCGGGTTGGGGCTTGCGCTTTGCTACGGGCAGATTCGCTACGGTTGGATTGGTTTGGACGGACAGAAATTCATTGTCGAGGCATTGCCCGTCGCCGTGGACTTCGGAGATGTCATTTCGACAGCTGTATTTTCATTGGTATTATCGACGCTTGCAGCAGTATTTCCGGCCAGGAAAGCCGCCGAATCGACAATTATGCAAGGCATACGCAACGAGTAGCGGTATTATTCATTCGAAAAACACTTTAAGTTCAAAAGTTTTTTTTGGATTATTAATAAATTATCAATAATTTTATTTTGTTATTAATCTGCTGCACAAATAATAATTACTGCAAGTGATATATTGTTTTGCAAATTGATTGTATTTTTTCAGTGTAAACAAAGGGAATCCATGAAAACCACACTTTTGTTTGTTCTTTTGCTCATAGTAACATCATCGGCCTTCGCAATCGAACCGATCGTCCGAGCGGACGGTTCAGTCTTGCTTTCGCGCCCAGCCGGCGCCTCGATCGAGAGTCGGACGGCGATGGTCTCCGGTTCGTCATCAGCATTTTTCAAAGATTTCTCCAAGAAATTTGGCGATTGCTCCATCGTTATTGATAAAAATTCGGGCAATGCCAAAGCAATACTATGCAATCCAATCGCGATAGCCGACCAGAACGCAGGCCGCGATGAAATCCGTTTGGCCGCCGACAAATTCCTTGCCGAGAACCAATCGCTGCTCAATATTGATTTCAAAAATCTGCGTTTCGCAGCTGCCGATAAATTTGGCGGCACTTGGTATGTTTTCTACAAGCAATATTTGGACGGCTACAAAATCGAATACTCGAACATTACGCTTCGCATCACCAACGGCAGCACAGGAATGATTACGATGAATTACTACCCGTCGGCTAACATTTCCGAGGCCCAAGGCGTGGCGGGAAGCCCACGACCCGACTACGAGAAATCGGCAACTTTCGGGCTAAAGTATCCAACCGAGAAAATTCAGATGGTGCAGAGCATTTACAAGGCAAAAATCGTCCCCACCGAAACGGCGACGGGCACGGTTTTCAGAAAAGTGTTAGTCATCCCAGTCAGAATTAAAAACAGTTTACAGTCCTATACCTCATACGTCGCGGTGGACAATGGAGACTTGCTCTCCAGAAGGAACGAATTGCTTTCCGAACGGACAGTAAGCGTTTCGGGCACTGTTCGGATGGAGAACCCAACAATTCCAGCCGTCAAAGTCCCCTTCCAAGACATAGGTATTACCTCGACCGGCGCGCCGGCTTATACCGATTTGCAAGGCAATGCGACACTGCCCACAAGCTATTCCGGCACTATGGATTTGATGATGAACGGACTTAAAACATCAATCTCATATATGAATTCCGAATACGATTACGAAACTCCATCGAAGACTGTTCAGGTCCAATCGATTGGCAATCAGAATATATCTATTGGCGATGACATGGCCGATTTGGGCACACGCACCGTCTTCTACCATGCCAACTACTTCGTGGACTTCGTTAAAGCGCTCGATCCGGCCTGTCCCGGCTTGGACAAAACAATGCCAATCGAGATACAGAATTACTATGATGAACAATATGGGGCAAATGCTTTCTATTCTCCCAGAGACGATAAAATTGCTTTTACTTGTGTAAGCAATAACCAATACGCATTCACCGAATGCCCGGACGTATTGTATCACGAATATGGCCATGCTGTGAATAATTATATTTACAAAATGGTTTACGAAGACGGGCTTACTAACGCAACAGTAAATGAATCATTTGCCGATATTATGGCATCTTGCATCACCGACAATTCTATACTCGGATTGGGCCACGACCGACAGGACCCAAGCAACGAAATCCGTAACTGCAAGAATACAAGAAAATATCCGCAAGACATGATCGAGGAAAGCCATAACGACAGCATGATTCTTACCGGTGCTTTCTGGGATTTGCGCGAAATGAAGGATATTGATTACTACAGGAATCTCTCACACAAAGTCCGCTATGCTCGAGTGGACGGAATCGACGCAGGTGATTGTTTTATGAGGATTTTCCTCGAAACGCTTTACGCCGACGACAACGACGGGAACATTCTCAATGGCACGCCGAATATGCCTCTTATCGTCAAAGCATTCAATGATCACAATATCGGCACGTCGCTGTTTGTTTCCACAAAAATTTCTCATGCGAAGTTGCCATCGACTTCGGACACATTGAACGCATACAAAACAACGCTCAATGTGGCTCCTGGCAGCTTTGTCGGTTTGCCCATTCAAATTGAATCGGTGAACATTAACTACTATACAAATTGGAATAAGAATATTTGCAGAATAGCATCAACCAAGATTGGCGATAATTATTCTGCCCTTATCCCTGCGCAAAGGCCCGGAACGCTCGTTTACTACTGGTTCCAGGTGATAACTTCGGTCGATACTGTATATTACTACGAATACAAAGAATCCTCGAAACCATACACCTTCATGGTGGGCTACACCAAAGTGTACGATGAGCCAATGGACATGAATCAATGGACACTTGGCCTGCCCTATGAATACAAAGCGAACGATATTAGTTGGGAATACGCAGTTCCTGAAGAGATCTCGTTTATTTATGATGGAATTGACTTCAATATGCAACCAAGAGGCGGCGCGAATGGAAGCTCGGACAAATGCTTGGTTACCGGTGCTTACAGCGCTGATGGGCCTATGGATGTCCAAAAATTCCCCGCCGGCACTATTACAGCCGAAAGCCCCAACTATGCGCTAAACACATACAAACACCCGGTACTGTCCTTAGACTACTGGTTCAAGGCAAAACGTTTCTATCCTGACCTCTACACATCCCAACCGCCGGAATTCTGGATTTCCGCTTCGAGCGATGGTTACGGCTGGGAAACAGTTCACAGCGCGTACCGCGACACAACAGCCGGATGGAACAATATGCTCATTGATTTGTCTAAATACGGGCAAAACGTTAAATTCAGATTCGCTTTGCGTTCCGGCGGCATGGTGTATTCCAACAGCGAACTGTATTTGCTCTTCGTCCTGACGAAATGCCTTATCGACAATATTGCAATTTACGACTCCAAATACGAATACAATCCGGCCAGCGAAGACCTGCAGAACAATGATTTCGTTACTGTTTCGCCACAGCCGGCCGAGAACTACGTCAACTTCTCTTTCCCCGCCAACACGTCGTATCGCCTGAGGATCTCGAATCTATACGGCGAGCAAGTCTATATGGCTGAAAACGCAGCCAGTGGCGCCACGCGCGAGCAGTTCGTGTGGGACAGAACTTGCTCGAATGGCAACCAAGCTATGCCCGGTATTTATTTCTACGAAATTTTCACAGGTAGCGAATGCCTGAAAGGCAAGTTCGTGCTGAGCGGAAAATAATTATTCGATTCCGAACGATCTGAGAGAACCCATGACAATCGCGCCATGGGTTCTTTTTTTTTGGGGTTCCGTATAATTTTAGGAGGCTGCCAGAAAAAGTAACTCTGTGCCATCCTATGGGTTAACCCGTAGGTTCGGCCCAATTCATATCTCCAATATTATCAATGTATTAGCAGAACCCTTTCTTTAGCCCCCTTTGAAAAAGGGAGTTGGGGGATTTGTCGATATTTCAACGATTTACTGCGAGATACACAATGGGGCAAGCCCTACTGTTTCCAGGAAATACTATTTCAACTGGCTCTTAGGTGGGTTGGTGCCAATACGCCTATAAAACACTCGCAGCAGAATCTCAAATAGTATTCATCTCGCGAAAGAGTTTCTAACCACCCCTGAAACCCATTGCTACGCAACGGTTTTCTTTCCCATCCTTGGCAAGGAGGAGATTAAAGGGGTGGTTTTTTGAATTCCAATATTTTGCCCACACAAAACGAAATTGAACCTCCTTTTTGCATCAAAGATATCAAAAGGCAGATAGTCCGCCATTTCGGCCCGACGCCAATCATTGCGGCGCCTCGAGCTAATTCACTGCAAATCAACAAAGTTATTAACAACTTTTAGAAATTAACACAAAATTAACATTAAATGCGTTAATTTGCATACGTAAGAAGTGCAATTTTGAAAATACATTTTTTAATAGAGAGGTTTTATGTTCAAGAGCATCCTACCCAAAGAGTACAATTTCTACGATTACTTCGAAAAGCACATTGCAATTTCCAAATCCATCAGCGAGATACTGATTCAGCTATCAGATGGCAAGATCGAATTGGAAACCTGCGCGAAGCAAATCCGCGAAATGGAAAACCAGGCAGATAAAATCACACACGAATGCACTGAAGCCCTTCACAAAACCTTTATCACTCCGATCGAACGTACCGATATTTTCACACTGATCAAACGTTTGGACGATATCGCCGACAATATGGAAAGCGCCGTTTCACGCATGTCGCTCTACGATGTCAAGGAAATTCGGCCCGAAACCCGCGAAGTGGCGGACATTCTCGTTTCGCAGATCAATGCCCTCGAAATCGCAATCAAAGGCTTAAGGAATATCAAAAATGGCGACGCCATCAAGGAACAGTGCATCCGAGTGCGCGAACTGGAAAGCATTGGCGACAAAGCATTCCGCCGCGGCCTGCAAAGGCTGTTCCGCGAGACAGACGCAGTGGTTATTATCAAATGGAAAGAAATTATGGAACGCTTCGAGAAGGCAATTGACCGATGCGAAGACGTCGCTAACGTTATCGAAAGTGTCTTGATTGATAATGCATAAGAAGTTCTTACGAATACCAATCAACCTTTTTCATGGCACGAATTGGCTATGTCAAGATAAATTTTATATACCTTTATTTTAGGAAATATAACCAATTATGGATAATGTTACTATTGTTGTCGTAATCACTGTCATTGTCGCCTTAGCATTCGACGTCATCAACGGATTCCACGACGCAGCGAATTCTATAGCGACAGTCGTATCGACCCGCGTCCTCTCGCCGAGGTTCGCCGTGCTCTGGGCTGCTTTTTTCAATTTCATAGCAATGTTCATCTTCGCCCCCAAAGTGGCCAATTCAATTTCGAAAATTGTTATCATAAACCAAGGCGACCCCGCATTTATATACGTGGTTCTGACCGGGCTTCTTGGTGCAATTCTTTGGGATATTCTAACATGGATATGGGGACTGCCCGTAAGCTCTTCGCACGCTTTGATTGGCGGCTTCATGGGCGCCGGAATTGCATACCAAGGATTTGAAATCATTCACTGGGATATTGTTCTCGAGACAGTTGCTTTCATTCCGCTGGCGCCGATTCTCGGCGTTGTTTCAGGCTTTGGCCTTATGGTTGGTGTCTATTGGATTTTCCGGCGCTGGAAACCTTCAAAAATTGATCAGTTCTTTCGTAAGGGACAATTGGTTTCGGCAGCTTTGTATTCTCTCGGCCACGGCGGCAACGATGCCCAGAAAACCATGGGAATCATCGTAGCGCTTTTCGTCGCTGCCGGCATTTTCACCCCCGAGAAGCAACTATCGATGGAATCTTGGGACACGCTCTGGATCATCCTATCTTGCCAAACTGCAATCGCAATTGGAACCGCAATGGGCGGTTGGAAAATCGTCCGCACGATGGGTATGAAACTAACGAAGCTGAAGCCAGTGCACGGATTCGCCGCCGAAACAGCCGGCGCTGCCACAATTTTCTTGGCCACTCACCTTGGGGTGCCCGTCTCCACGACGCACACCATCTCCGGTTCGATCATCGGCGTCGGCTCGACGACCAACCTGGCCGGCATCAAATGGTCCACAGCATCGAGGATCGTGGTCGCATGGGTGGTAACGATTCCGTTCGCTGCCGCCACGTCCGCAATTTGCTTCGTGGTCGCAAGGCTTATCCACGGCGGTTTCTGATACGTGAAAAGTCCGAAAGCACTGCTTTCATCCCACTATTGAAATGATAAAAACCAGAGGCCGAGAATCATTTTTCGGCCTTTTTTCTTGCGCAAGTAGCGTGAGAATTATCAAGAATTTGTAAAGTTTTTTTTTCGGTGCAACCTTTCACTAATATTATGTGTCTATTGCATTGTGATTTGATAATTTAAACATGAGGTTCTATGAAGTACATAATTTACATTACAGCACTGTTCGTTCTATTCCATTCGGCGAGCGCATCAAGCACTCTCACAAAAGACGAACGGCTGTCAAAGACTGCAAAGTTCAATACAATGGCAGGCAAACTTACCAAAAGTGAATTTAAATCGAGATACGGGAAAATTCAATCGCGAGTGCCTTCGCAATTGAGCAATGAAAGAATGGCCGCTATTCGGGATTTGAATCGCTCAAATTCATTGAAGATTGGCGCGCCCAAGGCGAAAAACTTGACCAATGATTTCAAATTCGTTGATTTGCCTTCGGACGCGAATTTCCCAGGTGAATTTGAAGAAATCCAAGCAGCACTCATCACTTGGGGCTATATCGCGTTGGACACCAACGACAACGAGACCGAACAATTCTTCGATGGAATCGGTTTCTATGGAGATAACGACCTTGGGCCTGTGTATGGAGTGATCGACACTTTCCCCTCGAGGGAATTATGCCCAGTTTTCAGAGATTTGGCATATGCTATCAACCAGAATGCTCAGGTTTGGATCAACCTGTGGTACCCGGAGGATACCACTGCCGTTCTGAATTATATGAAAAACCAAGGCAAACCACTTACTAATTATAAATTCTTCTTCCATCCCGGCAACACCTTCTGGTACCGCGATTGCGGCCCAGTGGCCTATTACTATGGCAAAGATGACAATATCGGATGGGTGGACTTCCAATACTACAGCGGACGCCCCCTCGACGACAGCATACCGATTCAAATTGGCCGCGAATTGGGCTACAACGTCGTTACGAATACAATTGGCTACGAAGGCGGCAACATACTACTCGACGGCCGCGGGAACCTGTTCACAAGCGATGAGGTGTACGAAGGCAACTCGGTTGATTATGGCCAATACTATATCGACGAGAATGGTGAACTAAACGAAACAACCAAGGAACCGCTCTCCAAGACAGAAGTTGAGGATTCACTCAGGAAATACCTTAATCTGAGCGGAATTCATATATATCCCAAATTGAAATACGACGGCGGCACCGGCCACATCGACCTTTACGCCGACCTATACGACCAGAATCGTTTCGTATATACCAATTATCCATCCGAAATGGCAAGTTTTACCGATGCGAAAACTTCCAAGAAGAATATCGATTCAATGATGGCGATTGTCCGCACCGAAGGCGACCACTATTACAAACGTTATATTACTCTGCCGAGGAAAAACAATGGTAATTGGTATTCATCTTCGACCGATTACAAATCATATACACGTTCTTATTCTAACCACCTTATGATCAATAAAGCGATCATACAACCCGTATTTACTGACGGAATCAAAGGTGATACAGCTCACTACAAATACGACATGGACACGCTTCGCATGAGCTATCCGGGATATAACATTATTCCCGTTGATGTATCATCTTTCGACGGTTGGGGCGGTGCGCTTCACTGCATAACCAAACAAATACCGGCCGAGAATCCGATCAAGATCTACCATAACGACCTGCACGACACGCTTACAGCAGCCGATTCGTATGCAATCAAAGCGACTATCACAAACAAAAGCGGCATCGGCCACGCAGAGTGCATTTGGAGAGTTGCCGGCGGCCAATGGCAATCGCTTCCAATGACAAACGAAGGCAACGACCTCTTCAACGCATATCTCCAGAACCCAATTGAGAGCGGTTCGATTGAATACTATATCTCGGCAACGTCGAACAATGGGAAAACAATCACGAAACCTATCGTCGCCCCGGACGGTATATACAAATTCTACGTTTCCGGCTCCACTCCGGCTATCGAAACGGCCAATTCAGGAATAGGCGAATTCTATCCGCAACCGGCCACCGAATCCGCACGCATTGACCTGAACGGCGTTACCGGCGCAATTAGCATGGAAGTTTTCAATTCAAATGGCAATATTGCCTACAGCAAATCATTTGTTGCCATCGATGGCGACAGCTCAATTGAAGTCAACACCGGCCTGCTTCCGCAGGGTGCATATATCGTGTCGTTCAGATTCGGGAATGAAACTATCACGAGAAAGCTTACAATCGTAAGGTAGGAACAAAACTGCTGAGCAAATGAATCAAAGGGCGGCCCTCATTCGGGGCTGCTCTTTTTTGTGCGGTCACTGCGCTTGCCGAAATGCGGAAACCATACAAAAAAAACCCCGGAAGCAATCGAATGCCTCCGGGGTTTCTTTTTGTGCAATTATTCGTGTAAGGATTTATTTAGTTGCCATTGCTACGATTTTCGCGAATGCCTGTTCGTGGTTCATAGCGAGGTCGGCAAGGATTTTGCGGTTGATGACGATGTTTTTGTCTTTGAGGGCGAACATCAGTCGGGAATAGGTTGTACCGTTCAGGCGTGCAGCGGCGTTAATACGGACGATCCAGAGCCTGCGGAACAATCTCTTTTTGGTTTTGCGGTCGCGATAAGCGTGCAGAAGGCCTTTTTCAATAGAATTCTTTGCAACTGTCCAGACGTTGCCTCTCGCACCGAAATAGCCTTTGGCTAATTTTATGAATCTTCTTCTTCTGCGGTGCGCTGCTGCTTTGTTTTTTGCTCTTGGCATTTTGTTAATTCCTTATATTTTTTGATTAGTGGCA
>CAZSWR010000106.1:0-11033 GCA_964610885.1 uncultured Hyphomicrobiales bacterium
CGCGGTCGAATTGCATACCCTCGACCACTTCCATATCGGTTTCTGTGCCTTTGGCTTCTTCGACTGTGATGACGCCGTCTTTGCCGACTTTGTCCATTGCTTCGCTGATCAGTTCGCCGATTGTGTTGTCGTTATTGGCGGAAATGCAACCAACTTGTGCGATTTCTTTTTTGGATTCCACTTCGCGGCTAAGGTCTTTGAGGCCTTTGGTGATGGCCGTAACGGCGATGTCGATACCGCGTTTCAGGTCCATCGGGTTGGCGCCTGCTGTAACGTTTTTGAGGCCTTCGCGATAGATCGCTTGGGCGAGTACGGTTGCCGTTGTGGTGCCGTCGCCGGCCACGTCGCTGGTTTTCGAGGCCACTTCGCGCACCATTGCTGCGCCCATGTTCTCTACTGCGTCCTCGAGTTCGACTTCTTTGGCGACTGTAACGCCGTCTTTGGTAACCGTGGGGGCGCCGAATTTCTTGTCGATAACGACGTTGCGGCCCTTGGGTCCTAATGTAACTTTAACTGCATTTGCTAATTTATCAACGCCTTTTTTGAGTGTGGCGCGAGCTTCCTGATCGAAATAAATCAATTTAGCTGCCATGGATTATCTCCTATTTTTAGTTTCTAATATTTATATTCAATTCTTTAAAGTTGCAATTATTTCACGATTGCGAAAATGTCTGATTCGCGCATGATGAGGTAGTCCTCGCCATCGACGGAGACTTCTGTGCCGGCATATTTGCCATAGAGCACTTTGTCGCCGGGTTTCACTTGCAAGGGCATCACTTTGCCCTCTTCGGTGATTTTGCCATTGCCAACGGCGACGATTTCGCCTTGCATTGGTTTTTCTTTGGCTGTGTCGGGGATGATGATTCCGCCTTTGGTGATTTCTTCGGCCTTAGCAGCCTTCACGATGATTCTGTCGTGCAGAGGGGTTAAATTCATAACTGCTCCATTTATTAATAGTTAGAAAAACATAATTTTTAATTTTACTCACTTATTAGCACTCTACGCAAAAGAGTGCTAACACAATAACGCAAATATACAAAAAATGTTGCAAAAATTGTGGAAAAGTTGTTTTACGCATTGTCAATAAGCATACCTGAGCTTAAATAAATTTTTATTAAAGAGCCATTCTTCCTTTCATAATCCAATGATTTGTAGTAAATTGCAATTTGATTTTGGCCTCGTTTCGTTTTGGAAATAATACTATAGCCCATTTTTTTAAATTGAATGTTTTTGATTGCCGGCGGCCTCTGTGGCTGGCAGCGCGTGTCGAGAGAACAAGCCATTCATATTGATCTGACGGCAAGGAAATGCAATTTTCGCTTTGGAAAATTCTTAATTTTTTTAACTCAATAAATTTAATGGTATATTAATTAACTAAGGTCTTAGATGAAACAGTTGTTTTTGATTGCAAACTTGATTCTTTTTGGAGTTGTTAATTTTTGCTTTGCTCAGGGTATCGGCACTATCGATGCTTCCTTCACCGGCATCGCAATAGGGTTCGACAATATTGTCTATGCGATTGCCACACAAGCAGATGGCAAAATTCTCGTCGGGGGAGATTTCGAAAATTATAACGGGGTTGGCTGCCCGGATAAACTTGTGCGGCTTTTGCCAGATGGCGCTATTGACGATACATTCAACATGGGATCAGGATTTAACCGTGTCGATTATATCTTTGCAATCGCCACTCAAGCAGATGGAAAGATTCTCGTTGGAGGATACACAAATTCGTATAACAATGCCTCATGCTCCCACGGGCTGATTAGGCTTCTTCCGAGCGGCGCTATGGACGATACTTTCAACGACGGAAGCGGATTCAATGGAACCGTTACTTCGATTGCAGTTCAGGCAAATGGGAAGATAATTGTGGCCGGTTTTTTTAATAAATACAATGACATTTCGTGCTCGAATTTTATCGTGCGATTGAATTCCGATGGAACCATCGACAACGAATTCAACGCCTCGGGTACTGGGTTTAACGCGCCAGCTTATAACATTCAAATTCAAACCGATGGTATAATTGTTGTGTCCGGCGAGTTTTCGTCGTACAATGGCCTTCCATGCCCCGGTGGCATTTGCAGGCTGACAGAAAATGGCGCGATAGACAATACTTTTAATCCAGGCGGCAGTGGTATTCCTCCCGGCAGTAGCTTTGCTCAAGCTATCGCCCTGCAAACTGACGGCAAGATACTTGTTGGCGGCGTCTTCAACTCGTTCAATGGCGCAACCTGCCCGAGCAACCTTATTCGATTGAATTCTAACGGTACGATAGACAATACTTTTAATTCCGATGGTTCTGGATTTGATCAAATAGTAACATGCTTACTTGTTCATAAGAACGGTAAAATAATCGCCGGGGGAAACTTTACTTCTTATAATAGTTTAGATTGCACCGATTACCTAACCCGGCTCACACCAACCGGTTCGCTGGACAATGCCCTTAATAATGGCAACGATGGCCCGAACAACGTGGTGTTTTCAATAGCCGAACAACTCGATGGAAAAATCCTCGTCGGAGGTGGATTCAATCAATTCAATGGTATTCCGGCTTCCATGTATTTTGCGCGCTTGAACAGCGGACGCCCGCTAATGGGATCTTCGACCGCCCTGAATATTCTTGCGGATGGCGCTTCGCTCCAGGGCAACGTTTCTTCTGCCTTTGGAAGTACTATCACGAAGCGTGGTTTCTGCTACAGCACAACGTCCGATCCAACCATCGCAGACGGCCATACCGACGAGACAGGAAACTTCACGACCGGCTACTACACCATGAATGCCTCTGGATTGTCTCCTAACACAATTTACCACGCCAGGCCATACGCCGAAAATGCCGAAGGCATTTCCTATGCCAACGAAATCACCTTCACCACCATCCCCACGCTCGACCAGTGGGGCCTCATTGCCTTCGGCGGCCTGATCGCCGTGATTGGCGGCGCGGTGGTTTGGAGAAGAGTAATGTGATTAGCCGATGTGCTGATGGGTTAAAAATAGTTACAAGTAAAAAAGGTTAAAGTAGCAAGTTCCAAGACAAGTTGTAGGGGTTCAAAATTTTGAACCCCTACTTGTTACTTTCTACTTGAGAAAATGTGTATGAGCGGGTTCGGAACCCGCCCTTCTTGTACCATGTACCTTTTACCTTGCTTCTTTCTATCAGCCGAATTGCAGTTCAGAAAATTTTTCCGATCAACATCGTGGAATTCAACCATGTACAAGTCCCAGTTTCCGGCTATACGGCCGGGCTGACAGCCACGCTCTGGCGCTTGCGTATGAAATACATACGAATGCAGTAAAGCGCCACATAGAGCACTGTTTGCCCCAAGAAAAGCCAAAGCTGGGGGACGACGGCCTCGATGCCATTGCCGAGCTGCGTCATCGAATAGAGCGACTGCATGAAGGGCGTGGTCGGGAAAAATGAAGAGATCGCCTGTATGTACCCGGGCAGCTGGTGATTCGGCCAGGCATAGCCGGAGGACAAGAAAAACGGGTAGCTCGTGAAGCCAATAGTGGCAAATGCAGTGATCCTGTGGCGGAAAAATGTGCCAAAGAAAAGTCCCATTGCAGAGCAGGCCACCACGCCAGCCATCACGACCAAAAGGAACTCCGCCTCGTTCGCCACGAAACGAATATCGAAGAACGTGAAGAGAATTAGCTTCATCAGCACGCCAAAGATCGTAAATATCGCGAGGAAGGCAAACAATTTCGCCACAGCGATTGAAACGCCTGACGCGCCGAACGAGAACAATTCGCCCCAAGTCTGGGCGCTGTTTTCCTTGGCCGAGGAGCCTGACGCGCCGATGAACGCAAGCTGCGCGAGCACGATCAGCATAATCGCCGGCAGTATCATGTCGCCATAGGTAAGGTATGGATTGAAGAAATATCTGAATTCGGACCTTAGCGGCTGCGCCCAATTCGGGTTCTCAATCGTCGGGATGCCCTTTTTGTTCTGGGCCGATGCGGCAACGCGCACCCCGAAAGTGCTGGCCGCCTGCGAAATGCCCGTCCCGACGTCGCTCAGCACGAGCAAGCGGCCGGACGAGAGCACGGCCTTCACGGTTGCCTTTTCGCCGTAGAGGATTTGCCTCTCGAATCCGTTCGGGATGACCATAACGGCATGGATTTCGCCACTCGAGAGCTTGTCCTCCATGTCCGCTTCGTCCAGTGCCACGTCTGTAATCTCTATCGATTGGTGCGCGCCCACCTCGCGGATAAGCCAGCGGGAATATGCAGTGTTGTCCAAATCGCGAACGGCGATCGGCACTTTGTATTCAGTTTTGAAATAATAGATAGAGCCATATATCGATGAATAGAACAGCGGCGCCAGAAACACGACCAAACGCAAATTCTGGTCGGAAAGCAGCCTTTTCCATTCGCGGACGAATATTTTCCATATATTAATTAATTCGCTCATTTTGCCCCCAGACGGAAAGGAAGTTTATTCATATATTTGCTAAGTGCTTTCGACATTTCAATTTGCCTTTCGGAAAAGCTTCGCAGACAGCGAGCGCAAATAGTCCCCGGGCGCATAGAGCAGCAGCACGACAAGCCCCCAAAGCACTCCGCCCTCGATCAGCAACGGCACGACGCCATTCAGCGTGGGCCTCTCGAAAATGAACATCGGGAAGAATCCATCGAGGAAGTGCGTCAGCGGTTCGATTTGCCCAACCGTGCGGACTATTTCCGGCATGGCCCATTTCGGGAAAGTGAATCCGCTGAAGACGAATGCCGGTGCATTGATCAGTAGCCCCATTTGCACTCCGGTAACGATGTTCGAAAGGAAAATCGAAAAGAATGCGCCCATGCCCATCGAGACGCCCATAAACAAAACGCCAAGAGCAAATATATCGAAGAAGCACGAGGATATCGGCACGTTAGCCATTGGGAACAGTACAATTAGGCAAAACATCAGAGTGAACACATTTGCCATGAATATCGGTATCAGCCGGCCCAGAAGGAATGCCGTCCTGTTGCCACGGCGTGGCAGAATGCGCCCGTCCGAGTGCTCAACGTGGCGGCGGAACAGCCAAATCGTCGAGAATGCTGCCGACATTTGCAGAATTGCCATTATCAGCCCGGGCACTAAGAATATTGAATAATCATAGTAAGGATTCGTTTTCGTGAGGATTTCCGTCGATACCGGCTGCGAACGCACTTCCGCTTCGGCGAGCGACATACCCTTTTCGACAAATCGTCTGATGTTGATATTCTTCGATTCGTCCAGAATCACCGATGCAATCGCCCTGTATGCCACTTTGGAATAGAGCAGCACCATACCGTTTTCTTCGATGATCACCTCGCCGGATTCGCCCGTTAGCGCGGCCAGTTCCATTCCGCTTCGGAACACAACCGTGATATAGCTTTCGGATTTGCAGAACATTTCGTCAGAGACTTCCTTGTCGGAAGTTACCTTGACCACCTTCAGCGCCTCCGTGGCATCGATCCGCCGCGTTAGCTCCCGCGACAGTGCGGAATTGTCTTGGTCCACCACCACGATGGGCACGTCCCTGACGGCCGAATTGCTGAACACGAGGACAAGGAACACCAATGCAATTATCGGGAAGACAGTTGCGCAAAAGAACGGGAACGGGTGGCGCCGCAACGTCCTGATTTCGTTTATTAGGAAATAATAGAATCTTTTTCTGAATTTCATGATTTTCACTTCTTTAAAGTAAAGCCGCCGAATTGAAAAGGCAGCGGCTTATTCAAAAAAAGGTTTATTTAATCTTAGCCAAATCGAAACTTACGGTCATGCCCGGGCGGTAGCCCTCCACGCTGCCCACGGGGCGCAGCTTCACGGTGAATGTCCTTACGTCGAACGACCCCTTTTCGTTCTGGGCGCGCCAGTTGGCGAAATCGGCCATTGCGGAGTAATTAATTACTTTCCAGCGTTCGGTCTTGCCGGTCGCATTGACGAAGCCTTCGATTTCCTTTCCAATCGAAATTTTCTGAAGTTCCGGCTCGGTAAGGTTAAGCTCCACCCAAGTATCTTGCGGATCGACCAGCGCGATAACCGGATATCCGGTGGCGACCAATTCGCCAAGCTCGGAGTAGCGTTTGGTGCAGATGCCGGTGATGGGCGAATACGTAATTGTTTCGTCTAAGAGGGCTTGCGCTTCGTCGATAGAACCGAGGGCACGTTGGTATTGGCCGTATGCCATGGCCTTTTCTTGCGAACGGGAGCCGTTGCGGGCCATGTCGAGTTGGGCCTTTGCGGCCTGCATTAATTCGTTGGCACCGTTGAGCTTTTGCGTTGCAATATCAAACTCTTGCGAAGAGATAAGCCCTTCGTCGTAGAGCGGTTTCAGTCTCTTTATTGTCTTTTCGGCCAGTTCGTACTGCGTGCTCGCGGCGCGCCAGTTGCGTTCGGCCATTTCGATTTGCTCCTTGCGGGCGCCCTCCACCGAAAGGTCAAATTGCGCTTTGGCCGATGAAGCTGCGCCTTTTGCCTGGTTGACCTTGGCGGTGATTTCCTTGCCCGTTACCTTGAAAAGTTCGGCGCCGGCGGAAATTGTGTCGCCCTCGTCGATACGTATCCATTCGATTCGCCCGGGGATCTTCGAGGCGACGCGAACCTGGCGCATCTCTATCTGGCCGGTCCTGATCTCGGACTTCACCTTTGCCTTCGATTGCATGACGATTATAACTACGACACCGATCAGTATTGCAACAACACCGATGGCGAGTAATGCTTTTGAAATTGATTTTTTCATCGCTTTTGCTTTGAAATTGTTTATAATATTTTTTTTTTTCAATGATTTATGCCGCAAGGGCTGAATACTTTAATTGTTCCAGAATTGAACGAAATCCTGCGAACGCCCCACGGAACGATAGAGCGATGCCATGTTCAGAAAGTACTCATTAATAGCTTTAATCCTTTGCAATTTAATGCTTTCGAGCGCGAGCGACGCATCGATCACTTCCAGCGAAGTGCCCATTCCGGTTTCGTAGCGTTTGGCGTTCAGCGTCATGTTCTCTTCGGCTTGTACCTGTGCGGTCGAGAGTTGCGAGAATCTGTTCTCGGCCAGCTTCATTTCCATGTATTGGTTCTCGATAAGCAGTTTAAGCTTGCGCTCGACTTCCTGCATTTGCAGTTCGATAGCCTTTTCTTCGGCTTCGGCCTCTTGGTACTCGTGGTGTGTGCGCAGACCCTCGAAGATGTTGTAGTGCGCGCCGATTCCAATGCCCCATTGCGGTTCGAGCGCGCTCATGTAGTGCTCGAAAACGTTATAGAAACCATAGGCGAATACAGTCGGGAAATAGTCTCCGTACTTCGCATTGGACTTTTCGTGCAGCGCTTTCTTGGCGTATTCCATGCCGAGCAGCACCGGATTGCCCGTTTTGAGTTGCACCTTGAAGTATTCTGCATTCTCCGTGATCGGTTTGAATGCCATGCTGTCAGCTGGCGCGGCGTCGGTGCCCGATTGCATGACGGACACGAGGGCAGTGGTGGCGATGCGCAGTTTCTGCTCGGCCTCGAAGACGTTGCGTTCGGCGTCGGAAAGCGCCACATCTGCACGGAGTTTGTCGTGCTTGGCGATCAGGCCCTGGGCAAGCATTTTGTCGGCGCGTTCGGCGTGTTTCTTGATTCCGTCGAGCACTTCCTGGCGCACTCGTAGGTTTTCCTTTGCCAGCAGGACACCGAGGTAGGCATTGACAGTTTCGCCAAAAACGGCTTCGGTTTCGCCTTTTTCTTTAGCCTTTTCCATCTCGACTTGCGCTTCGGCGGCGTTGACGCCAGCGATCAGTTTCCCGCCCGTGAACAGCGGTACTTGCATGTTGACCATCGCCTGCGGGAAGGTTTGCTCTTTGACGGTTTCGATGAATTGTGGGAGCTTTTGGTCGTATTGGGCCTGAGCGCCCTTGAGCACTTGCGCCTGAACGTTCGCAGGCATTTCCGAGCCGTATTTCGTAAGATATTTAAATTTCTCGAGTTCGAGAGTGTTCTGCGAACCGACTCCGATGAGTGCTGTGCGGATAGGGTTCAGGTCCAGATCAAGCTCTTTGTTCATGTGCGTATAGAAAAAGTCAACCGACAGCGAAGGATAGAATCTGCCATAAGCACTTTTGACAGATTTCTCTTTGCTCTCCAAGTGCAATTCGCTTGCCTTCAGTCCCAAGTTATTTTTGAGCGATGTTTCAACTGCCTTCCGAAGCGTCAGGCCATTTTGGGCTGTGGCAACGCTCGCTATTGCGAACAGGGCCGAAATTAAAAACAACTTCTTCATTCTCATCAATCTATTGTTAATGAACTATTTCAATTTATTTATTCCGTTGGAAACGAAGGAGTAAATCTCCAAGTGTAGCGTGTCGGTATCGCATTCGGGCCGCGATTCCAAAATGAATGAAATCGTGTGCCACAGGCCGCCAATAATGAACGATCCGGCCATTGTGCAGTCCATATCCCGGCGGAAGCAACCCTTCTGGGAGCCGTCAGAAAGGATGGAAACGAGCAATGAGCGGACATTCCCGACAGTTTGCATGATTTTAGCATTTCCGGACGCACTCCAGAATGAATGCTCGCTCAGTATCAGCCGCGAGAGTTCCGGCTTCGACATTGCCAAGCGGACAATAACGGCGATCAGTTCGCGAATCTTTTCGTCGGGCATCAAAGCGGAATCCTCGGCAAGTCCCTTTATGGCAGCCTCGATGATGCTCCACGCCTCGAGGAATATCTCTTCGATAATAGCCTCTTTGTTGCTGAAGTACAGATATACACTGCCTGCGCCGATCCCGGCAAGCTCCGCAATCTTCGAGATCTTTGCCTTGTGGTAGCCCACCTCGGCAATGACCTTCATCGCAGCTTGCAGAATCAATTGTTTTTTCTCGTCCATATATAACTCAAAATACTCAAACTGAATACTGAACCATGATTCAGTATTCAAAATTATTCACATTCTGTTGAAAAAGCAAATTAATTTTTTATAATCATTCATATTGTGGTATTGGGTTGCATGGTTGATTTGAAGCTCTAACACGAGATGAATGTTTTGAGATTTGACCACATCTTTCTCGATGGTGTGTTGGAACCTGCCATGACAAAGTATGTCGAACCAAGTTTTTGCTATACCAACGGATTGCGCCGAAAAACAATTTTGCAATTAGTATATTAATCATTATATTTGCCAAGTTTAAAATTTAAACAATTCTATTCCCTGGCTCTAATTGAAATTATTCGCTTGTTTAAATAAAAGAATGAGGTATTAATGAAGCTATTCTTCAACTCCTTTGTTGCTAAAGTTGCATTGTACGCCAGCTTAATGGCAATCGGAACCACGGGGCTTTTGGCCCAAAATTATTGGAACTCAGTAACAGGTGGCGGGCTTCCCGCCGGCAACCGCTTCTCGACTATGGTTGCTGATAATTCCATCTACATCAATATATTGAACGGCAGTTTTACTATTTACAGGTCGCTCGACAATGG
Organism: uncultured Hyphomicrobiales bacterium; assembly: GCA_964610885.1. Taxonomy (GTDB): domain Bacteria; phylum Bacteroidota; class Ignavibacteria; order Kapaibacteriales; family UBA2268; genus CAZSWR01. Next base: position 9,419 of record CAZSWR010000106.1, read on the forward strand.
TTCGTCTTGGAATCCAATTACAATTCCCGGTATTTTTTCGCCAAATTTTGAATACATGGTCTCTTCCGGCGATTCGATACTTATTGGTGGCTACTATGGGGCTTATTATTCAGCCAATAACGGCGCATCATGGACCCAAAGGAATGTCGGCATGGCAAGTGGCACCGGTCAGGATATTTACCTTAACGCCCTGGAAAAAATTGATAATTACGTTATAGCATCTACGCAAAACGGGAGATATTACTATTCTACGAACTTCGGCGAAAGCTGGACCGACATTAGTAATGGCCAGCTCAGTAATAATATGTATGGGATCACTAAATATAACAACAGGTTCATTGCAGGAAGCGACTTAGGCTCGTCAAAGTATACCGACGACAACGGAGCCACATGGCAACCGATAACTTCACTTAATGGGATACAAGTGCATAGGATGAAGTTGTTCCGTGGCACGATTTTTATCAGCACTTTTAATAATTTTGGAATCTGGGCCAGTACCGATGGCGGAAACACATGGGTGGCGAAAAACAATGGAATGCCTTATATATTTGGCAACTTGACTACAACTGTCGGCATTATGGCTATAAACGAGAATATTTTCATCGGCACGTGGAACGGCTGTTACTTCAGCTCGAACATGGGCGAAAGCTGGGTGGCAGCGAACCAAGGCTATACAAACACTGGCATGTCCGAAATGCGTGGCAACAGCAAGGTTTTACTCGCTCGCGGAGATTGGGCAGATCCAACCTTTATACACATAATGCCTCGGCTAACCACAACGCCCATAACTAATATCACAGGCACTGCCGCCACATCCGGCGCCACAATCGTAGCAAATGGGGCTACAATCTTGAGCAAAGGATTGTGTTGGAATACAGCCGGCCAGCCCAGGTTGTCCGATTCCTTCACGGCTGAGGGATCCGGTACTGCAATGTTTACAAGTAGCATGAGCGGCTTGCAAAGCAATACAGTGTACCACGTCCGCTCGTATGCAACCACTTCGTACGATCCGGTTTACGGCACCGAGCTTGTCTTTACGACCATCCCAACGCTCAGCGAATGGGGCTTGATAGCTTTCGGGTCGCTGATTGCCATAATTGGTGGTATTGTTGTTTGGAGAAGGTTTGTGTAATTCTACGATGTGTTAGTTAGACGATTAGCTTACTAGCCGATGTGGTGATTGATTCTATTCTTGTAGGGGCGGGTTCAAAACCCGCCCTTCGGGTAAATGTTATAGGGGCACGGTACGCTGTGCCCTTTTCTAATATAAGGAAACATGAATTCTTGTTCATCTTTCCTTTCATCATTGCGCTGCCCTTGAAAAATAAAGTGGCAGTCGCCACCTTGTTAAGTTTGTCAGGAAAGAATCGAAACAACACCATACCGAGCGAATGGCAAGCGCCGAAGGTGCGAAATACTAATAGCAGACGTGTTGAATTAACAACACGAACGATGAAAGCGTGCCGTATTGAAAATTTCGCTCCAACGGAGTTTCGCTTTTTTGATGATTTTTCAATTCTTTCTATAAATATAACACACCTTAGGTGCTTGCCAGAAAAAGTGGTTCATCCGACTAATACATACTTAGTATTATGTAGCGCATATATTTTCAATT
>CAZSWR010000107.1:0-10995 GCA_964610885.1 uncultured Hyphomicrobiales bacterium
AACGACATCAGAGTTCGCGTGAAAGCAAACGCTCCGGCGCCTTTCTCGCAGACAAAGACATTTGATATTGTTGAATATACCGGTTCGGCAGCCACAATTTCAATAGCTGACGCTGGTCGCGATAGCCTCCATGGCCTTCCGACGACAGCCGGAAGCACTATGGAAGCGAAAATTGGTACAGGCGATTGGAAAGCGATCACTGTTTCTAACATTGGAACAGCCGACCTTACGCCGGCCGGAGCCAACATGCCTTTCATCGTTGACGATGTGGTTTACGTCCGCTACGCTGCTCACGATCTCGTACGCGAGAGCGCAGACGTAAGCGTAACAGCAGTCGCAATACCTTCATTTGTTCCTGTTGGAGTAAATACATATCCTGACTTCAGCTTTGATGCCCATACATCTCCTGATATTGCTGCCTACCAGCTTATCAACGTGAGTGACGCCATGGAATACTCAGTTGATGCCGGAATTACCTGGACATCAGTTGAACCCAGTGGCACATCGGCAGACCTTACTGGCAAAACAATTGATCCTGCAAAAGACATCAAGGTTCGCCTAAAAGTTACACCCACGAATCCTCCTAGCCTTACCTATGATATTAATATCGAACAAGGCGGCACAACAGAACCTCCGAGCATCGATTTCACAAACGAAAAACTGACTACACTTGCAAAACACGAGTGGGCATCGAATGAAGCATTCGACGAGAACCGAGATTCGGGCGCGAATGATAACATTTTAGCAGGATACTATGCAATTCAGAATGAATCCGCAGACCCCTTGACTCCTACAACTGCAAGAAAAGTTTACATCAGGGACAAAGCAACATACCACACGACAGCGAAAGTAGCAACACCTGTTACTATTCCTCTCCGTGCATTAGGCCCGACAATTGACATCGAATACGATTTGGAGAGAACATTACAAGAATTCAAATCTACCGATGTGCCTGTAGTTGAATGGAAAGTTAGCTCTGCACCAGCTGGCTGGAAATCAGCAGTTAATGAAAACCCAATCAATGTTATCCTTACCCCAGGGACAGACATGGACTTCCGTAAAAAGGCAACTGTAACGTCATTCAAGAGCCAGATTACTACATTGGACGTGAAAGATCGCATTGCAGCTCCTACGTTTAAAATTGATTATGTTGCAGAAAAAACAACAACAATCATACCCAATACTATCGAGTATTCATACCAAGACATGGATGTAAATCCAGCTGCTGTGACACATGATGGTGAAAACAAACTTCTTGACCTTACTCCAGGAATGGACGTTTACTTCCGTTACAAAGCCACTGATGAAGACTTCCATAGTATTCAACAAACTATGGATGTTAAAGATCGCCAATATGCACCTACAGAGAATTACGAAGTTGTTTATTCAACCGAGTTAACAAACCTTCCTGTACCCGCTACACAAGAATACTGGTATAGCAATGACAACCCCTTTGTCTATCACGAAGGTACCGGTGCAGCTGCACCATTGGCACCCGGCGCCACAGCAAAGACAATGTACTTCCGCACGAAGGCGATTGCTGAAGATCTTGAAGCAGTTCCACCGGTCGAAGGCAAGTTCCATTCATTGCCCGCAGATCCGGGATTGACCGTAATTAAACGCCCGGATGCTCCCGTACTTACCAACTACCACCCAGTTGATTTCGTAGCTGAAACTACAAAGATTGCCATTCCAGTAGGAATGGATTGGTCGAAAGACGAGCACTTTGCTAGTGTTAATCACGGAGCGGGTGCACCAATCGAAGCACTTCCTTCGACATCTTATTACTTCCGCTATCCTTCTTCGGAAACATCGTTTGCATCAGCAGTAAGCATTGCATATACAACTGATGACCGTCCCGATGCACAAGACTTCACAATTAACTACATCGACGAAAAAACAAACGAACCCGCTGTTGGAACAATTGAATATGGTTACACAAAAGCTTATGGTAGCGAAGTAACTGATGCAAAAATTCCTCTCGCACCCTCAACAGGAGATCCTAACCATCCACACGCAGCTGACAAAGTACTTTACTCTCGCGTAAAGGCTTCGTCAACTAACTACTACGGTATTGAATCCACACTCACTGTTCCCGAGCGTGCTGGCATGGCTGATCTTAGTATCAACTATGAAGACGAAATAACTAATGAACAGTTCGACAATACGTACGTATGGGGATTTGACGGCGCATTCGACCACACGATTGTCGGTGCCCCCATTAATATTCCATTGACTCCTGGTACGGCTCTCAAAACCTTGAACATTCGCGTTGCAGCATCGCAAGAGAAAGAAACATTCTTGGGTGCTGTATCAAGTGTTGACGTTGACCCACGTTACCCAGCACCTAATGCCCACGAGATTGACTACGAGAATGAAACAACAAAGGATAATGTCCCCTCGACAGAAGTTTACTCGACGGATAACTTCGCAACACCAGGCATAACAGGTGAAGACAAGAATCTCGCTCTTGCTCCAGAAACGAGCTACTACTTCGCACTTAAAGCTATTCCAACAGTAGGCGCAGTTAAAGGCAAGTTCCGTTCGTTAAGCACGGAAGCTCTCGTCGTTCCTGCTCGTCCGGTTGTAACCATCACAGCACCTGCATTGGCAACATTCGCTGGTAGAGACCCGAAGGCAAACCTGACAGCAACAGTTAATGCAGACGGTACGCTTTATTGGTTGAATGCAGCTGGAAAAGCAACAGTAGGAAACACACTTAAAGCAGTTGCATGCACAAGCGGCGTAGCAGCAAGCACAAATGAATACACAGACGCAACTCATACATACCAAGTGGCATTCCGCCCGGATGAATTCCACTACATCAGTGCTCCGGTTGCTCAAGACTTAACTGTTTACACAGCACCGACAGCAGCAACGGCATTGAACTTCGACGGCGCAGCCGATGAAGGCACACTCGACATTAACTGGACAAACGGCAACGGAACGAACGTGATGATCGTCCGCCAAGCAGGCAACGACGTAACATTCGCCCCCGTTAACGGAACAACATACACAACAGGCGAAGCTATCGATGCAAACACGAAAGTGATTTACGCAGGTACAAATGTCGCAACATATACGGACGCAGAAGCAACAGCCAGCACATCGTTTGCATATCGTGCATACGCATACAATGGCTCGGATGGAGCATACATTTACAATACAACAACAAGCGGCCGCAACCCGTGGATGCCTCTCTACCTGGCAGGTACAGCCACACCGATTGCACCTTCGACATCGATCGAATCCGGCAAATCGTACAAGCTCTCGATCAATCCTGTTTACAGAGATGGTTCGGCACACACGATGGCAGCATTAAGCTCCAGAACGATTGAAATCTACGCATACGGTACTGGCGTTAGTGGATTTACTCCTGCAACCACGTCACTTGTTGCTGGCGATAACAAAAAAGAAATCACCAATGCAACAATTACTGCAACCAACGGTAGTACAGACGTAGCAATTGATTTAGAAGATTTAGAAAATGGATACTTCGTAAATGACTATTGGTACACGATTCCTGTTGGCACCGTGGTGTGCGCAGAACCTACAGCACAAGCCACATACGTAGTATTTGGTACATCTTCGTGCTCAGGCCCCGGCGGCACACGCAACATCCAAGTGAAATTCACGAAACCCACAGGAGATGGTACAGGAACGGGCGCAATCGTTGTTGCAAAACAATCGACATCGCTTAACGAAGTACCTGTTGACGGCCAAGCCTACGTCGCAACAAACAACAAATTAGCATCTGTCAACTTCTCGACAGCTACTGCATTTGGTTCGCTCGGCGCAAAGACAGTATTTAACTTCAATAACATTGCCGGACAATACAACAGTGGAGATCCTCTCCAACTGACGAATTTGACAGCAAGCAACCAAGTCCGCGTCAGAGTATATATGTACAATGGAACGGGCGCAACAACAAACTACTACTCGAATGCAGGTACATTCAATCCTCGTTCGGCCACGTTGTCGGCCTGCCGCCAAGGCGAAAACGGCTCAGTATGCGAACTTAGCGGATTTGCCGCACGTTCGTCCATGGGTTCGGTAATCACCAATTGGAACGTCTCGGAAGAGAACATGGTCGTCGGCTACACACTCGAAAGAGCAGAAGCAATCGGCGAGAATCCTGAATTCGCAGAAGTAACATCCTACGTATCGAATAACGCAATGGCCGGCTCGCTCACCGAATCGGCAAACAAATCATACAACTTCGTTGACCGTTCGTCCGAACTCAAAGTTGGTAAAGATTATCTCTACCGCTTGAGCTACACAGACGTCAATGGCGAAAAACAACAACTTGCCGAAGACATGGTAACGGTAGTGAACATGAACACCGAAGGCGACCAAATGCTTTCAGTGAACAATGTCCGCGCAAATGGCAGCACATTGGACTTCAACCTCGAGCTTGCACAATCGCTCGGCGTAACGGTTCAAATCGTTGACATGACCGGTATGTCGGTTTCGACACAAATCAATGGCAAAGTTTACTCTGCCGGCGAAACCAGAGTCGCACTCGACATTCAAAACCTCACAAGCGGCACATATTTCTTGAACGTATCGTCGGCAAACGGCGAAGCAGTTGTCGAGAAATTTGTTGTTGTTAAGTAATAATTGCTTACCCGGAAGGGCGGGAGGCCCAAAAGCCTTCCGCCCCCCTCCCGGGGTTTGTTGAAAGCCGAAGGCCAGATATTTTTCCTTTGCTGATTCATTCACTAATAGCGAATGGGTAGGCAAAGGGGCAATAATCAAAAACGGCCCCTCGCAAGAGACGGAGCGCAAAGCGCGCCCGATGAAAAATTGAAATAGATATAATAGTTATAAATTTATTTAAGGAATTTTTAATGAAAACGAGAGTACTAATTGTTCTACTGGCGGCATTAGCAATGCAAACAGTAACGGTTTTCGCTCAGTCGCAAAAGGCGGAGGTTATATCCGGCGGAGGCGGGAAGAGTGCGAATGGCCAATACTCCAATTTCGGTGTAATTGGCGAGCCGATTGCCAATCCACTTCCATCGAACGCGAATTATCAGGACAGACAGGGCTTCATTCACAAGATGGGCGCATCCACCTGCCCGATCGAGGTCTATCCGGTCGAGTACACATACAACAGCGCAGGCCTTGCCGCACAGATGGCACTAATCACAATTGGCGGCGTAGAGGGCGGCGATTGCTTCTGGCAGGCCACTTCCGATTCGTGGTGGTTGGTCATTAAAGCAGGCGAAAGCGGACTCGGAACCGGTACGATTACATACGACGTATTGGCAAACGCCACAGGAGTGGCCAGGGTTGGGCATATCACAGTTACCACAGGCGACCCTGACCCGGCGAAATCCCCGAAGATAATAACAATCTATCAAACGAATTCTCTGTCCGTGCCGACGCTTCCCGAATGGGGCATGATAATCCTCGGGCTGGGATTGCTCGTCGGATCGGGATACTACCTCCGCAGAGTTGGTTTGATATAATGATAATATGTTGAGATAGAACTTCAAAAGCCATCAAGCGGCCACCAATCGGCAATTTGATGGCTTTTCCTTTAGGAAATCCTTGGTGCTCGGGGGTGGAAGGTGGAAATGAATTCTATGATACAGCTAATTGCAGCATTTGACCATTCCCTCAAAGTATGAAATATTTTTCATTTTGGAAGCCACTTAGAATTATAAATGAAAAAAGATAAGAAAAGAGTAAATACAAACTCCGATACGAATGGCGCCGAACAGAGGAGGGCCAAGCGCAAGAATGCGATGGTGTTCGTTGCAATATTTGCGGGGGTGATGGCCGCTTACTATGTTTCTGTGATGCTTTTCAAGGACAATCTATATTCGCTTTGGATGGACGTTTCGGCCAGCCTTGCATCAATTGTTTTAAATGCGTTTGGGGCGGGCACCCAGGCCGATGGCAGCGTTATTTCTTCGTCGAGCTATGCGATACAGGTTTCGTTCGGTTGCGAAGGTACCGAGCCGATCGCGTTGGTCGTGGCCGCTATATCTGCCTTCCCGATCGCATGGCGACGTAAGTTCGTCGGCATTGGCGCTGGTATTGGCATCTTGTTCGTTTTGAACCTGTTCAGGATCGCTGCGCTATATGCGATTGGTATGCGCGATCAGGAGGCCGCGACTATGTATCACCTCGAGATATTTCCGATATTGTTCATCATTTTTGCAATTATAATTTGGGGAGTGTGGATACGTTGGGCTTTGCGCGCGGAAAACATATCGCAGAAGCCATCCGGCGAAGGCCGTTAGTGCGCTTCGTTTGTGTTTTTGTTGTGTCTGTCGGGGTGCTTCTTGGGGTGCGTCCGATAGGCGAATGGTGCGCCGGAGCGTACCTTGGGGCCATGAAGTCGTACGTGCAATCGTTCAACAAATCGAAGGCCGGCGCGAGGTTCATCAACGTGATCCCGGACGCACAAAACAAATCGAAAGCAGAATTCGAGATTCAATTCATCGACAAGCGGTCCGCGAGCGGCGAAATCCCGGCCCGTGCGTTGCAGACCGATTTCCGTCGGGAGGCTTATCTGCCGTTTGCGCTGCTGATTGCGCTGTTTGTGGCTCTGCCGATCGATATGAAAAGCAAGTATAAAAAAATTCTTTTTGGTAGTCTTGTTGTAAATATTTATATTTTCATTAAGTTATTTGCGTTTATTTTTGACAATTATAACTACCCGGACATGGTGGCGGCCGACCTGCCTTTCGCGATTTCGTGGATTGTTTACGCAGTGAACGCATTCGTGAACACGACGGGATTCAGTACGACGATCATTGTGCCGATTGTGATATGGTTTTTGCTATGCCAATCGGAAGTTGTTGAAATCACAAAATCATCTTTATTAAACGAAACCAATGCAAAAAAATAGGTGAGAAAAATGGACACAGAAAAAAAGACAGCCTTAGTGGTTGACGATTCCGCCCTGACAAGAAAATTCATTATTGACTTCCTGAAACCGCTCGATCTGGAGATACTTCAGACCTCGAATGGCAAAGACGCTATGTCGTTCCTGCTGGCCAAGAAGATAGACGTCCTGCTGCTCGATTTGCTTATGCCCGACGTAACCGGTTGGGAAGTGCTCGAATTTATGAACAAGAAAGGAATCTCTGTGCCGACGATTATCATTTCGGCAGACGTTCAGGATTCGACCAAGAGGAAATGTTTCGAGCTGGGAGCCTTTGCCATGACGCACAAACCACCGAAAGAAGCCGAACTTCAAGAAGCCGTACAGAAAGCCCTCGGATTAGGAGACAAAGAATGAATCGAGCATTTTTGGAACTTAGCGAATACCAATACGACGCGCTTCGCGAGCTGATTAATATCGGCGTCGGGAAAGCGGCCAATATCATGCACATGATGGTGAACAAACACATCGTGTTGCGTGTACCGAAGATTTTCTTTGTGGACATCGAACACCTGAAGGGCGAGATCGATCCCATTGGCGACGAAATGCTCTCGAGCGTGAACCTGCCCTTCCGCGGGAACCTGAGCGGTTCGGCCCGCCTGATTTTCCCCACGGACAGCGCCGCAAAGATTGTTTCAATATTCACCGACGAAAACGTGGACGAAAGCGAACTCGATGCGATCCGCGTCGGGACTCTGTCCGAAATTGGGAATATTGTGCTCAATTCGCTCATTGGGACTGTTAGCAATTTCCTCGATCTGGATTTGCAATACTCGATTCCGGTCTATTTCGAAGGCGACGTGAACCAGCTGGTGGACCAAAAGGCCGACGACCCATCGAAATATATACTGCTGGCCCGCACCAGCTTCCTCATCGAAGAATTGGAAATCACCGGAGACTTCGTCCTGTTCCTTGAGTTGGGTTCGATGGAGAAACTGCTCCAGCTGATTGATACTTTCAAATTCAAAACCGAGTAGGGGAGAACTTCCAAATGGAACAATCTGCCCTATACAATTCGTTTAGGCTGTACGACAGCGTGCCGGTTGGAATCTTTATCATCGATAAGGAATACAATACGGTCTTTTGGAATTCCTGCCTCGAGGATTGGATCGGCGTCATGCGCGTCGATATTGTCGGCAAGCCTATAACGACTATCATACCGGAATTGGACAAATTCATCTACCGCAGCCGTTTGGACTTCGTTTTCCAGGGCGGGCCGCCGGTGGTGTTCTCGAACCAATTCCATAAGAACCTCTATCCGTCGTTTATGCCCGACGGCCGCCGCAGGATTCACCACACAAACGTGAACAGCATCGAGATCCAGTCCACGAACGAAGTGTTTGCGCTTTTCGCCGTGGAGGACATAACCGAGCTGGCCGACCGAATTGCCGGATACAAACGGATGCGCGACCAAGCCCTCGAGGAGATCGAGCAGAGGCGCGCGGCCGAGGAATCGCTTCGCGAATCCGAGCAAAAGCTCTTGGAAATGAACGCAACCAAAGACAAATTCTTCTCGATTATCGCCCACGACATCAAGAATCCGCTTTCGGTCTTTATGAACGTTTCGGACCTGCTGAGCAGCATGATACAGCACCTCTCGGAAACAGAAATTATCTATTTCGCCAACGAGATACACAATTCGGCAAAGAATCTGTATGCGTTGCTCGAAAACTTGCTCACGTGGTCCCGCTCGCAAACGGGCCGACTAAACTTCTTCCCAGAGGAAATCGACCTTTCGATATACACCGAAAGCGTATCGGCACTGCTGGATCTGAACGCAAAAGACAAGAATATTGAAATCATTGACCAAGTGCCGGCCGACACATGCGTTTACTGCGACACGAATATGCTCAGTACGATCATTCGGAACCTGCTCAGCAATGCAATCAAGTTCACTCCCGAGGGCGGGAAGATCACGATCTTCAGCGTCGATTGGGATACGTACATCGAGGTTGGGATTTCGGATACTGGCGTCGGCATTTCCGACGAAGACATAGGCAAGCTGTTCAAAATTGACGCATCGCACACGACGCTCGGCACTCGGGACGAAAAAGGTACCGGACTCGGGCTGATACTCTGCCGAGACTTCGTCGAGAAACACAAAACCAACGAAGGCTCCGGCCGCATCTGGGTGGAAAGCTGCATCGGCGAGGGCACTACTTTCCGTTTTACTTTACCAAAAACAAGGCCACATATTGCGTAGGAATTCCAGCGCGGCACCGCAATAGGCAATTCAATGCCGGCGGAATGTGGTGTGGACAGATTTATGATCATCAAATATAATTACAATTTGCAAAAACACAACACTTTCGGCGTGGAATGCTATGCCGAAAGGTTTGTTTTAATTGAGTCCGAGGCGGATATCGCAGCCCTTCGGGAGATACTTGATCCGAGCGAGAAGGTCTTGCTCGTCGGGAGCGGTGCTAATATGCTTTTCACGAAGGATTTCAGCGGCACTGTGGTGTCGGTCGGAATCGAGACATTCGAAGTGCTCTCCGATGGCGACTCGAGCGCCTTGGTGCGGGCCGGAGCGGGCATGCAATGGCCCGAACTAGTAAAAAAATGCACCGAAATGGGATACTACGGCTTGGAGAACCTTGCGCTAATCCCAGGGACTGTGGGCGCAGCGCCTGTCCAAAACATCGGGGCTTACGGTGCGGAGCAAAAGGATTGTTTCGTATCCGTGCTGACGGCCGATCTTAAATCGGGCGAGATTCGGGAATTGCAGCGCGAAGATTGCCATTTCGGCTATCGTAGTTCAATATTCAAAACCGACACATCGCGGCTCCTTGCCAATTTGTACGTTACGTTTCGGCTATCGAAGACGACGAAGGTGAATGTGATTTACCAAGACCTGAAAGACGAGCTGGCCCGGAACGGAATCCAAGTGCCAACGCCGATGGACGTTTTCGCAGCCGTCTGCGAAGTGCGCAACCGGAAACTCCCATCCACAGACGAATTGGGCAGCGCCGGCAGTTTCTTCAAGAATCCAATCGTCGGGCTGGACAAATACTTGGAGCTTGCCGAAGAATTTGGAACCGTGCCGCGTTTCCCTGCCGATGGGGAGAACGTGAAGCTGTCGGCCGGCTGGCTGATCGAACAGGCCGGATGGAAAGGCAAATCGTTGGGCAGGGCCGGAGTCTATCCTCGCCACGCGCTAATCTTGGTGAATCTGGGCGGCGCCACCGGCGCGGAAATCGACGCGCTCGCCAAGGAAATCGAAAGCAGCATCTGGTCTCGATTCGCGATTCGATTGGAAAGAGAAGTAATCACACTGTAAACGTGGCTGAAGATTAGCTGATGTGATGATGTGATGATAAGAAGTTGCAAGTGGAAAGGTGCAAGTAGCAAGTCATCTGTATATAGGACAGTACATTCTTCTACTTTCTACTTGTTCCTTGTTACTTTCTACTTGAGAAAATGTGTAGGGGCGGGTTCCAAACCCGCCCGACCTTTCAGAAAGATGTGCCACATCTCCAAGGTGTGGCACATCTTAATTAAGTATTAGATATTTTAGTTGATTAAACAAACACAAAGTATATGCCTTAACCTTCCGAAGGTTTTAAATCTAAGGCATATAAAAAATGCACTGAGGTATTAACCTTCTGAAGGTTCTGGATCTCTACACTTTGCGAAATGTGGGATATTTGATTAAATAATAAGAAGGCGGGTTCGGAACCAGTCCGAGGATATGATTTATATGGTACAAAATAGTATATTCAGGCAGTTGAAAAATAAACCCGAATTTTTTCTGACCAGCTGACATGGCACGTCATACCATGCCCCATCAATTGTATGAATCGTGATATGGTAATTTGTTCTTTTAGTACGACTTACAGTCGTCCTACGAGTAATCACCACATCATCATATCAGCTAATTTACTAATCGATCGGCGGGTTTGGAACCCGCCCCTACATCGTCTGCAAGGCAATCGCCATATCAACTCAATTTTTACCGATACGCTGTAACGATCCGTCAAAGAACAAAAAAAATCAATAGCCCATATATGCCAAATTTCTTTGTTCGACCGTCAGCGCACGGCCATTTCTTTCTTCTGTAATTTCATAGCGTTAGCCCGAAAACAAACTATCGA
>CAZSWR010000108.1:0-10704 GCA_964610885.1 uncultured Hyphomicrobiales bacterium
GAAGGTTGATTCCGCTTTTCTGCTAAGCACTACACTCATTTTAATAAAGTTAGATAATATTTGCTCGCAAAATTTTGCTTGGGGACTCATCCGATGACTAATAAAGCCGGATGATTAATAAGGCTGTAACTTCTAAAGTCATCGGATGAGTATAATCATCTAATAAAGTTACAAGTAATGTGCAGATTTGAGATTCATATAAATCACAGAAATCATACGAATCACAGTTCATACAATCACCACATCAGCTCATCAACGGGCGGTTCCGAACCCGCACCTAACTCGGGCGAAGTCCAATGCCGGAGAAATCTGTCTTCAATTTGTGAATATTCTTTGGCGGATTGCATGAGAATACTTTTCGGAAGAACTCATTTGTGGATATTGTAATTGGAAATCCATTCTCGTCTTTGGTAATATTCGTAATTCCCAATAGTGGAAGCGCGATTTGGAACATTCTAAAAACATATGAAGCGAATGCATCTTTCGGGGAAACATCATCGTCCAAACGAAGCAACTGGCCGACACTCTTCCAAAAACGAGTAATAAAGAATCGAGCTTCTCTTTCCGTGCGTCCGTATTTGTGCAAAAGCATTATCATATATGCGAGTTTCTTAAAACTTGCCTCGTCTTCAATGTCTTGGAAATAGTACCAAAAATCGAAGTCTGATATTGCATCAATCATTGAATGGTATAGCATGTTGTAGTCAGTGAGTGCTTTTTCGCCCTTTTCGGTAAGTATGCCTAGCCCATCGTTTATCGTAATCAACTCGGCAGCCAAGCAAGCAGAGTACGTTGCCGTGGTTGCATAGGATTCATCTTGCTTGATCGGTTCGGGCGAATCGGTGCCTAATGAAATACACTTAGCAAAAGGATGGTTTGACAAAGCTCTCACAATTTCTTCCGGCAGAGTGTCTTCTTCGGCAAGTTCTATCACTTTGCCGGACTCCTTTATTGTCCGCAACAGGAAGAGGACAAGCTGCACAATGGGCACCTCGGAGAAGTCTTCGGGCGGCAAAGAATTCAATGTGAGAACCGTATTCGGCGCAAACGGGCTTTTAAGGATTTCCATTAATTCCTTGGACGAATACCCTTCGAATGCATCGAGTGGAACTTTGTTGTCGGAGAGAATAATATCCTTCAACGCTTGGGCTTGAGACTTTTTCATATCACCTCAAATATTGTTACTCAATTCCTCTACCGCTGAGTTTCACAATTGCTGCGGCGATCGACGGCAGCGAATCGGAAAAAGTCAGCACAAATTCATTAGCGCGAATCATTTCGGCTGCGTTCGGATTCCCGAAGACGACGGCAACGACAGGCCTATTGTCGGCGAATCGCTCTACGATTGAATTGATTCGGTGAGCAAATTCTTCGTTGTCGGACCGTGTGTTGCGGTTCAGGAAGAATGCAAAAAGCATGATTTCGGCAGTCCTGACGGAGCTTTTGAAAGTGTCGATTTCGTCGTTCGAGATGTTTTCGTCCACGAATGCAAAGTCGCAGTCGCATTCAATTGCTTGCGCGAAATATTTGAAAAACAGCGCTCCGGGATTGACGTCTTCGCCCTGCATGAAAGCGAATCCGGCGATTTGTTTGCCTTGGTTCAGCGGCAGCAGTCGCGAACCGCCGGAAATAACTTTGATGGCATCGAAAGATTCCTCCAGCGCAAGCCGTTCGTGCTTCTCGAAGAATTCTTGGCGGAACATGTACTCGAAGCTGTCTTCGCGCAGCCCGCACCAACTTTTCTCGGCGAAAATCCTGCCCACCGATTCGAGCGCCTGCGCCTTGATCCGCGGGCTGTTCTCGAATTTCTTTGCCAATGCGTCGATCGCAAGGTTCGGGTTGGGCGGCAGTAGCAGCACGTCGTTGCCGGCTTCGAGCGCCATTAGTGTGGCCACTTCCTCGGGGTAGTTGTCCGTGATGGCTTTCATGTCCAGGGCATCGGTAACGATTAATCCATTGAATGCGAGTTCGTCCCGTAGCAAATCGGTTACGATCGAATAGGAAAGCGAGGCCGGCGTGTGGTCTCCGGTGATCGACGGGACGGCCAGATGCCCAACCATCACGGATTTAACGCCTCGGGCAATGGCATTCTCGAAGGGCGCCAACTCGAATTCGCGAATCCTATCGGCCGAGTGGTTCAGCACCGGTAGCGACTGATGCGAATCGGTTTCCGTGTCTCCATGCCCGGGAAAGTGTTTCGCCGTGGCGATCACCTTCTCGCTTTGAGTGCCTTCGATATAATCAGCGGAGCGGGAATTGACGATTCCGATATTGTTTCCGAACGAACGAATATTGATAACTGGATTGAATTTGTTGGAATTAATATCGCAGACCGGAGCCAAATTCCACATTATTCCGATCGAACGGCTTTCTGTGGCGATGGCCGATGCAATTTCCTTTGTGCGGCTTTGCGGGTTCATGCCCATTGCGAGCGCGTGGGGGAAAGCTGTACCGTTTTGCAGGCGCATTGCCAACCCATGCTCGAAATCGGAACAGAAAAGCAGTGGCGTCGTCGCGATTTTTTGCAATTCGCTGATCATGCGCGGCGTTTCGACCAGCCCGCCCCAAAACACGCAGAAGCCGCCCACGCCGCGGCGGACTAAGTTCTGAATATCCTCTTTGTATTCTTCGTCTCGGAAGTATTTCTCCACCTCGAGCCTTGGGAAAACGAGTTGCGCTGCAATTTGTTCGTTAGTCAGTTCTTTATTCATATTTATTATCTCCTCTTTTTTGCATTGAGCCTGCAATGTTGTGTGCATTTACGAGCGCACTCACGCGGCATGAATCATTTCTTTTCGCAGTCAACCGAGCAGTCTGCAACCCTTTCGATGACGATAATCGAAAGATCGTCGTGGGCGCCGGCCGAACCGACGAATTGGGTAACAATATTCAGTACGCTTTCGCCAAATTCGCGGCATTTGAAGGACTTATATTTCTCTGCCACCTTGGCCAGCCGCTCATCTCCGAAGAATTCCCCATAGGCATTCATTGCTTCGGTCAGCCCGTCGGAGAACACGAACAGCTTTTCGCCCATTTGCATTTCCATGGCTTGCTCAGCGAAAACGGCGTTTTTCATCAGCCCGAGCGCGGGCGAAGTTTTCCGTAATTGAACTATACGCTCCTGACTGATCAGAATCGGCGGCAGATGCCCTGCGTTAAGCAGTTTAATATCGGACGAGTTTGCCGTCAATTCGATATGCACTAACGACGCAAAGCACTTGGCCACTGTGTCGCGATAGAAAATTTTATTTACTTTTTCGCCAAAGAGCGATAAGTTTTCTGTCTCTGGGGCATAAGCTCTGATCGTCGCTTGGAGTTTTGCCATCAGTAGCGCTGCGCCCAAGCCCTTGCCGGACACGTCGCCGATTGTTACCGAGAACTTTTCGTCGCTGATCTCCATGAAATCCACCATGTCGCCGCCAACTTCTTTCGCGGGGGTGGTGTAGAGCCAGACTCGCCAACCCGGGATCGAGGGCATTCGGTCGGGCATCAGTGCGCTCTGGACGCTGCGGCCCACTTCGAGTTCGTCCTTGGCGAGCAATTTGTCCTTCAGCTCGAGCATTAGCAAGAAAAGGACAACAAAATACGCCAGTACGTCGAAACTGACCGTCGTGGCGGTGTGGTTGCCATGCCCATTGATCTGGAAACTCAGCACCAGTAGGATGACACTGAGTATAAGGATAATCCTCCGCGACGGATTCAGTTTGAAAACCAATGATTTAATCAGCCAGAGAAACATGTAGGCCGCGCCGCGAATGTTGCCCATTTCGTCCAAACGGCGTTTTCGCTTTTCGTCGATATAGAATTCCTTAAGGTCGGCAAAGTCGTTCTGCAAAGTATTGCGGAAATCGCCTCGGCGCAGGTCTTCGAGGATTGTTTGCCCCAGCGTGGGTTCGTCTTTGCTTTTCTCTTTTTTTGGCATTACAAATCACAAATTCTCAATCTTTAAATTTAAATAATAATCATTAAACTGCCAAGAGAATATTCCTCTGGGCGCCGACACACTACGCCTGCATAACTCACGGAAGAAGCACGCGAGATTAAGTACGCACAAAACTCATAAAAGGTTATGACATGAGTGATGTGATGATGAGATGATTGTCTGAACTGTGATTAATATGGTTCGTTTGATTATTGTAATTGAATCATGTGGTGAGCAATGTAGGGGCGGGTTTGGAACCCGCCCCTACAAAAAAACTCCCCTCTTGCGGATAGTGCAGGAAGGGAGGTTCTAATAAAAGCTGAGAATTTTACCAATTCTCTGTGTTCTTCAGGTATTCGTCGATGGCGGCGGCGGCTGTGCGGCCGGCACCCATGGCCAGGATAACCGTGGCGCCGCCGGTAACGATGTCGCCACCCGCGAAAACGCCTTTTTTGTTGGTCTTCATGGTTTTTTCGTCCACCAATATATTGCCCCACTTGTTGACCGTCAGGTCGGGCGTGGTTTGGCTGATAATCGGGTTCGAGCCGTTACCGATCGCAACGACGGCCACTTCGACTTCGATTTCCTCCACGGCGCCCTCGATGGGCACGGGGCGACGGCGGCCGGAAGCATCAGGTTCGCCGAGTTCCATTTTTTGGAGCATCATCGAGCGGAGCCAGCCTTTGTCGTTGCCTTTCAGTTCGAGCGGAGCCACCAGCAGACGGAATTCCACGCCTTCTTCCTTGGCGTGTTTGATTTCCTCCACGCGGGCGGGCATTTCCTTTTCGGTGCGGCGATAGCAGATCATCGCGCGTTTCGCTCCCAAACGTAGTGCTGTGCGGACAGCGTCCATGGCAGTGTTGCCTCCGCCGAAGACGACGACTGTTTTCCCTTTGATGTCGAACATTGGAGTGTCGGCATTCGGAAAATCGTAGGCTTTCATCAGGTTCACTCGGGTCAGGTATTCGTTCGACGAATAGACGCCGTTCAGGTGTTCGCCAGGGATATTCATGAAGTAAGGCAGTCCGGCGCCTACGCCGATGAATGCGGCATCGAAGCGGGCGAGCAATTCGTCAACTGTTTCGATCAGCCCAACGACGTAGTTAGGAATGAACTTCACGCCGAGGCTTTCCAAATAATCGACTTCCGCCTTGACGATTCTCTTGGGCAGACGGAATTCGGGGATGCCATAGAGCAGTACGCCACCGATGCTGTGCAGCGCTTCGAACACGGTTACGTCGTGGCCGAGCTTGATCAGGTCGCCGGCGCAGCTAAGCCCAGCGGGGCCGCCACCGATGACAGCAATGTTCTTTCCAGATTTCGGGGGCAATTCGGGCTTTTTGAATCCGAGGTTTTCGCGTTCGTAGTCGGCTGCGAATCTTTCCAGGTATCCGATTGCGACGGGAGTCCCCTTTTTGCCGAGGATACACACCTTTTCGCATTGTTCTTCCTGCGGGCAGACGCGGCCGCAAACCGCCGGAAGCGCGTTGTCTTCTTTCAGTATGGCGGCAGCCTGGCCGAATTCGCCATCGGCAATTTTCTCGATGAACTGCGGAATCTTCACCGCGACCGGGCAACCGGTAACGCAGGCCGGATTCTTGCATTGAATGCAGCGGAGGGCTTCCTCGCGGGCTGTCTCTTCGGAGTATCCGAGGTTCACTTCGGAGAAGTTTTTATTGCGGACGTTCGGGTCTTGTTCGCTCATGTGGTGGCGTTGGATTGCCATTCTTTCTTTGGGTGTCAGGTTAGGCATTGCGGGCCTCCTTTTCCAAATCGTCGAGGCGGCAAGCGTGATCAATCGAATCGCTTTCCTGGGAGAGGTACATTTTGTTTCTTGTCGTAAGAATATCGAAATCCACTTCGTGGGCGTCGAATTCGGGGCCGTCCACGCAGACGAACTGCGTTTTCCCGCCGACCACTGCGCGGCATCCGCCACACATTCCGGTACCATCGACCATGATCGGGTTCAGGCTGACAACTGTTTTGATGCCATATGGGCGAGTAACCTCGGCTACGGCACGCATCATCGGGATGGGGCCGATAGCGAGCACGAAGTCGATTTTCTTGCCGGAATCGATAAGTTCTTGGAGTTTGGCGGTAACGAAGCCGTGGTATCCATAGCTGCCGTCGTCCGTTGTGGGATAGACTTCGTCTGCTACTGCGCGCATTTCGTTCTCGAGGATAACGAATTCTTTCGTTCGTCCGCCGATAATCGAGATCACGTGGTTGCCGGCCTCTTTGAGTGCTTTCGCGGTTGGGTAGGCGATTGCCGTGCCCACGCCGCCGCCGATGGAGACGGCCGTTCCGAATTTTTCGATATGCGAAGGTTTCCCCAGCGGTCCGACGAGGTCTTGGATGGTGTCTCCGGTTTCGAGTTTGTTAAGTGTTTTGGTAGTTTTCCCGATGCCTTGGACGATGATAGTGATAGTACCTTTTTCGTTGTCAGAATCGGCGATAGTAAGCGGAATGCGTTCGCCATCGGGCGAGACGCGCAGAATGATGAACTGCCCGGCTTTTCTTTTCTCGGCGATTTTCGGGGCATAAATCTCGAAGAGCTTAATGTCCGGCGCCAAGAATCGGGCATTGATAATTTTGTTCATATAAATCCTTTGAAACCCATTTTACATTCAAAATAAATCCCAAGAAATTGGGATTGGCACAGTTTGCAATTTAATAAAAAAGCAACAAGTTAACAAAAGGAATAGTAAATATTGATACTTGCAGACTATTTATTTTTACCTATTGGAAAATTACAGGAAAATTCTTAATTTGTTTTTTTCAACAATTGAGCATAACCATGAAGCCGGCTTTAATGATTCTACTTAGTTTTTTCCTTTTATCCAACATAGGCTTGCAGGCGCAAACCTTGACTTGGAAAGTTTTCGGGAAATTGAATTACTCAAGAAATTGTCACGAAGCTATGGCGCTCGACGACCATAGAATAATCGTGATGGGTGGTTTTATTAATGGTGTACCAACAAAAACAACAGAAATAATTGATATTACCACAGGCAAAATCACTATCGGCCCGCAAATGAACTATGCCCATGCATGGTTCCGCGTCCTCCGAGCACCAGATTCGAGCATTATTGCAATTGCAGGAAATTATGAAAGCGGGAGAAGTGGCACAGCTATTGAGATGCTCGACCGGCAAACTATGACTTGGACCACCATAGGAAACCTACCTACACACACAGCCCAACTTGAAGCATGTTGGATAAACGATCAAGAGTTCGTTGTCGTTGGAGGTGTGCAGAATGACCAAGCTACAATCAATACATGTCAGGTTTTTAATATTGCAACCAAACATGGTAGGACATTGGCCGAAGCGCCACACAATCTGAATAGCCATGTTCTTGCGAAATCATCCCGTGGCGATTTGTTGCTTTTTGCCGGTAGGTATGGGGGGGCTGGATCGGTGAAAAACCCTGACATTCACAAATACGATATCGCAACAAATAAATGGATAAAAGTTGACAACATCTCAGAGCTAATTGCAAAACCTACATATCTATCACTTCCGGGCGGTAACATCATATACATGGGTGGCGAAAAAAATGAGTTAGAGATTGATCCAACTCCAAAAGTATTCATCGAAAACAACGGAGAGTTTGTACAACTTGGGAATCTGCCATTCCCTGCTTACTGGAATTCTGCTACACCTTATAATAGCAGCAACATTATCGTACAGGGCGGAATGAACCATGATAACGATTATATTCTTAGTGCTGCCTTCATCAACTTCCAAACCAATACAATAACCGCTGCGCCTTCGACTATCTATCCGCATTCGTTCCACCAGCTGGCCGCGCTGCCCTCGAGGAAAAACATTGGCAATAATGCAATCTTCGCTATTGCAGGGAAGTCAAACTATGCCGGTGATGGCATCGTCGAAATCCTCGACCTGTTTTCTCCAGAGATTTCATTTTCTTCAGTTGAGAAAAATTGCGATAGCACCGTGTTCTCGATTTTCTGCGATACTGCCATCGTTTCGATCGCTCAAGTCTCGACTTCGCCCGAAGCGAAACTGATTCTGTCGAATTCGCTGCCCGCCAAACAGGTTACTCTGACTGTCGTGCCGAAGAATCCCGGCGATGTTGGCACTTTCCAAATCCGGGCCGTCAACAAAGCCGGTAAAGATACCGTGCTAAATGGCTCTTTTGTCGGTAGCCAATTGCAAGCCACGACGAGTACCCTTGATTTCGGGGAGGTGCCGATTGATACTGATACCTGCCGGACAATTGAGATCAAAAACACAAGCAATCGAATGGTTGTACTCGAGTCTCCCACTTTGGCAAGCAATATTGGCTTTAGTATTTCTGGGTCATTTCCGAAAATTTTCTTGCCAAACGAAACGAAATCTATTACAATTTGCTTCCATGGCTATGACGAAAATGAATATACAAATCTGCTTACATTAGTTGACAATTGCATTAGTACAACCATAAAAATTTCCGCGAAACCTGTTTCGTTATATATACCCGTATATACGCAAATACAATCGAATTGCGACACGACAATTTTCAACGTCAGCTCCGGCGACACGATTGTTTCAATTTCGCCAATAACAGCCAATCCACAGATTTCGGTTGATATTTCGCCGGCGTTGCCCGCCAAACAATGCAATATTACAGTTTCGCCCGTCCTCACCGGTTCGTCGGGAACGTATTCAATCAAAATCTCAACAAAAAAAGGATATGAAACAATAATTGACGGGACACTCGAAGGCCGCAAACTCGCTATTGAATCCCCAACAGCGCTGGTCATCGATATGGACACCTGCATTATTACTCGCGAACTGTGCAAATCCGTTACTGTCCGCAACGTGAGCAACCAGCCCGTCGATCTTACAGAAGCCACGCTCGCCATAGGCCGCGAATTCAAAGTGCAGCCCGGGCAATTGCCCATAACGCTCGCGCCGAATGCCACCGCTACGATTAACGTTTGCTTCGTTACAGACCAGAAAGGCGAATTCCGCGACACATTGCGCATCGACAATGGTTGCTTCCCGATTGATGTCGCTGTGCACGGCGTTACTATCTATCCCGACGTGCCCATCGTGGCCCACCTAAAGAAAATTTGCGATTCCACCTTCTTCGATGTGGCTTGCAGCAGCAATATCGTAAGTATCGTACCGCTAACGACGCAACCTGAATTTACCTATACGGTTTCGCCGCAGTTGCCCACCGAAAGGATTATCATAACAGTTACTCCGACCGACCCGACAAAAGGCGGGACTTACAGCTTCCGTGTTAGTTCGGCATACGGAAAAGACACAATAATTCAATCGGAATTCGTCGGGAAAACTCTCGAAGTGGCCGAACCTTCCGGCCTGGTGCTCGATTTCGGCGATGTGTTCCTTGGCGTCGATTCGTGCAGCTATGTCAAAATTAAAAATATCTATACGGAACCAATTTCAATTTCCAATCCGGCATTCCTCGGCAACTATAACTTCACAATTCCCGCCGGGCAGCTCCCAATTACGATCAACCCGAACGAAACAAAATCGCTCGCGGTATGCTGCAATCCGAAAGCTGTCGGCGCGTGCCAAGACACACTTCGCTTCGTAAATAATTGCTTGGCATATGATATTATTACCAAGGCAAACGTGCAAGATGCTCGCCCGCCGGTACTGACCGGAGCGGCACAAGATTGCTGGCAGATGGTTCTGACTATCGAAGACGATTTTGGAATTTCACAAGTTCATGCTTTGGAACAGTCAAACATCGAGTACCAACTCAGCGGATTGAACTCGAGGTCAGTTAGAATAAGCATTGCCCTTAAAGACCAAAGCGCGTCCGGTTCCGCCAGATTCGAGGCCAAATCAATTAGCGGAAAAACGCTAACCACCGATCTTATTGAAATATCACCGGCAAAGATTATTTTCGCCGATATGGATGCAGACAGCGTCGTGTACATCGACAGCACGATGAACGGACTGAGGAACTGCTCGCAAATCAAGATGCGAAACCCCAGCGCGATTGCAATCACAATTCCTCACGTTGCCTTCTTCCGAAATGCAGAGTTCTCGGTTCCTCTTGGCCAGCTGCCCATGACCATCAACCCAGGCGAAGAGAAATCGCTCACCGTTTGTTTCTCGCCGTCGGCTTTCGGCCCGGATCGCGATACGCTATTCGTCCAGACAAGCTGTGGCAATTCTGCTTTCACCTGCGTTAGCAAGGGCGATACCACTCACTACGCCGCCGATCCCACTTGCGGGCACTTACCCTATTCCATTAACCAGAAATCTTATGGAAAGAAAAGGCCAACGGTT
This sequence comes from uncultured Hyphomicrobiales bacterium, assembly GCA_964610885.1. Classification (GTDB taxonomy): domain Bacteria; phylum Bacteroidota; class Ignavibacteria; order Kapaibacteriales; family UBA2268; genus CAZSWR01. Next base: position 10,197 of record CAZSWR010000108.1, read on the forward strand.
TACAATCCATACCCCAATCCCGCGGGCGGAAACGTTTCTATAAAGTATATTTATACGGGTTCCGATAGGCCTATTGTTACGGTTACAGACGTATTCGGTACGGCCACTGAAGCAAAAGTGCTTTCCTGCGGCGCCGAAGAGTTGACGATCGGCACCGATGGCCTTCGCAGCGGAGTGTACGAATTGAGGATTTCGCTTGGCGGCGAAACGTTCGCCTTCCCGCTGACAGTTGTCCGCTAATAGGCTGTTGTAAAGCAATAAGAATAAAAGTTGTAAGTAGAAGTATGCAGAGTCATACTACCACTCCAAGTGGTAGTATGACTTACTATTTACGGTGATGTTGCCTGCCCATTTTCCACTTAGCAAATCGCGTCTGAACTCCACATTAGGACCAAAGAAAAGCCCGGCCAGAAATGTGTAAGGGTTCAAAATTTTGAACCCCTACAACTTTTACCTTGTACTGTCCTAAATAGAGTTGACTTTTTGAATTTAGAATACAAATTAAAAA
>CAZSWR010000109.1:0-10148 GCA_964610885.1 uncultured Hyphomicrobiales bacterium
GCCATCGCACTCGGCTATGAGCGAGAGTTCGGGCCAAGCGATCAGCTTCAGGCTGTCTGCCATTTTGTCGAATTCCTCATCTGTCCAGCGCACGAATCCCCAATTCGGCATCCACGCGGCGTTATAAATCTCTTTAATGGTGGCGACGTCTTTGGCGAATTGGGTTTTGTCTTTGAAATCCACCTCGCGGATAGTGAGTTTGTTGCGTTCGCGCAGTATGTTTTGCATACGGCGGAGTTTTTCGGAAGCAAATTCTTCGTAGGTTACGACGAATGCCAATAGGTTCTGTGCCAGTTTGAAGCCGGCGTTGAGGACGAGTTTCTCGTAGTACGGAGGATTGTACGTCATCATGATTTTCGGCGGGCCGTCGAATCCCTCCACGAGGAGGCCGATTTCGTCGTTCATCGACGGGTTCTCCGGGCCGCGGGCCACGGTCATCCCTTTGTCGCGGAGCCATTTACCGGCAACGTCGAAGAGGCCGTTGGCCACTTCTTGGTCGTCCACGCATTCGAAGAATCCGAAGAATCCGACTTTGTCGTTGTGGGTTTTGTTGTGGTTGTCGTTCGTGATGGCAGCAATCCTACCGACGACTTCCCGGCCGCTGACGGCGAGGTACATTTGGATGTCGCCATGCTTGTAGAACGGGTTTTTCTTTTTGGAAAGAATTTCCATCCTGTCCATGATCAGTGGCGGTACAAAGTTGGGGTCGTCTTTGTAGAAATTCCATTGCGATTTGACGAAGCGCTTCATGTCTGACTTCGTAACAACGGGTACAATCTCAAATTTCATCGTAAACCTAAAAATGTTAGCTAAAACAATTAATGCAATATACAAAAAAAATGAAAACACCATTATCAAAATGTAGTGAAAGGCGCTTTACGATGCTCAAGGCAGCCATTTTGAAGCGTGCATTCCGGCACTCTCGCGCCACATGAAATCCGCCATGATTGCGGCGTGGAAAAGTTATTAACATTCCAAGGTATTATACTGAATCTCGGTCGATTTTCCACGATTTTCTCCGAAAAAATTGTTATCTTTGTAGTTTGTTATTGAAACAATTGACATGAGAATATGGAAGAGCAAATAATCAACGAAGAAATGATTTTTGACGACGAGCAGCCGATTTCAGCATCGCATGCCTTCGACGTTACAGCAAGCTACGACGAAGACAGCATCAAGGTGCTCGAAGGCCTCGAAGCCGTTAGGAAACGCCCGGCTATGTATATCGGCGACATCGGCGAACGCGGACTGCATCACCTGATTCAGGAAGTTGTGGACAACGCGATCGATGAATCGCTCGCCGGCTTTTGTAAGAATATTGTCGTTACGCTGCACACCGATGGCTCTTGCTCGGTGGACGACGATGGCCGCGGTATCCCAACCGGCCTGCATCCCGTGAAGCAAATATCGACGCTCGAAGTGGTTATGTGCACTCTCCACGCAGGCGGCAAATTTGATGACTCTTCATACAAAGTGTCTGGCGGCCTCCATGGCGTCGGTGTTTCTTGCGTTAACGCACTTTCGTCCGATACTCAGGTTACTGTCTATCGCGAGGGCAAAGTGCACGTACAAAACTATTCGTGTGGCGTCCCGGTAACCAAGGTCGAAGCCAAAGGCAATACAAGCCGAACCGGTACTGTGGTTAGGTTCTTGCCCGATGCCTCGATTTTCCGCGCCACTGTGTTCAAATTTAGTAAAGTCAGCGAAAGGCTTCGCGAACTCGCCTTCCTGAACCCGAAGGTAACGATTACGCTCATCGACGAACGCGAAAACCTTAGCGAAACATATCATTACAATGGCGGTTTGGTGGACTTCGTCAAATACGTCGACAGCTCTCTGAACGCCATCACAAAGCCAATCCACATTACTGGCGAAGGAGTTACCGATACCGGCAAACAAGTCGTAATCGAAATCTGCTTCCAGTACAATACCGGGTACAACGAAAACGTGCTCTCATATGTCAATAATATTAACACGATCGAGGGCGGCACCCACGTTTCCGGCTTCCGATCTGCGCTCACTCGCACGCTGAACTCCTACGCCACCACAAACAAACTATCGAAAGTTTCGCTTGGCGGCGACGATTTCCGCGAGGGACTGACGGCAATCGTATCGGCAATGGTGCCAGATCCGCAGTTCGAAGGCCAGACCAAAACCAAACTTGGCAATGGCGACGTGGACGGCATCGTCCGCGCAATCGTGAACGAAAAGCTTGGGATATTTTTGGACCAAAACCCGACCCAAGCCAAGAAGATTATTGAAAAGGCTACTCTGGCCGCCGAAGCCCGCGCCGCCGCAAGGAAATCGCGCGAATTGGTGCGCCGCAAGAATGCACTCGAATCCTCAACGCTGCCCGGCAAGCTGGCCGACTGCTCGCTTCGGACGCCCGAGGATTGCGAAGTGTTCATCGTCGAAGGTGATTCGGCTGGTGGATCGGCCAAGCAGGGCCGCGACCGCCGCTTCCAAGCCATTCTGCCGCTGAAAGGTAAAATCCTGAACGTGCAGAAAGCTCGCCTCTCGAAAATTTTGGAAAATGACGAAATCAGGGCCATCTTTACGGCTATCGGTTGCGGTTTCGACGAAGACTTCGACCCGGACAAATCACGCTACGGCAAGATTATCCTCATGGCTGATGCCGACGTTGATGGTTCGCACATCCGCACGCTGCTGATGACACTTTTCTTCTCGTACATGCGCGACTTGATCGTTAAGGGCAAACTCTACATTGCCCAACCGCCACTGTACAAACTGAAAAAAGGCAAACACGAATACTACGCATACAACGACGCCGAAAGGGACGAGATTATCCAACGCATTCGCAAAGACGCCGCCACACGGAAAGGCCTGAGCGAAGAGGCAATCGAAGAAATGTCCGAAGCCGCCAACGCAGACGGAATTGTGATCTCCCGATTCAAAGGTCTCGGCGAGATGAATCCCGAACAACTTTGGGACACAACCATGAACCCCGAATCGCGTACGTTGCTTCAGGTTACAATCGAAAGCGCCGCCGAAGCAGCCGTCGTCTTCGAGATGCTGATGGGCGACAAGGTGGAACCACGCCGCGAATTCATCGAAAAGAATGCACAGTACGTGAAGAACCTCGATATTTAGTACATATTAGTTTAAAGCTAAAATTAAAAGCTCTAACCGACACGAATGTTCGATTAGAGCTTTTATTTGTTTATTGTGCCTTATTCGGTAATACTCTTATCCGATGACTCTGGGCATTCATTCGTAATTGACATAGTTACGTTGTTAGTCATCGGATGAGTAAAGAAGCAGTTCATGCAAGTTATTATTGCGGATTTGTACCGCGCGAGCGGTTGTTGTATTATATGCTACATGAATCAACCAAATTTATTAAACATTCGCTACGCGAAATCTCTTATTAATAAACGCAATTTGCTACAATTTAACAACCGCTATGCGGTATAATAAGTTGGTGTGATGATTGCTTATTTTCCAGATGTAGGGGCGGGTTCCAAACCCGCCCGAGAGTATAATTTATATGGTACAACGTATGATATTAAGGAGAGAAAAATAACATTTTCAACTCATTCTGGTGGGCTGCATGAAAAGGGGCACGGCACGCCGTGCCCCTGCGAACTCAGGCAACACTGAATAAACTTATTACATTCCCAAACCTTCATAGCGCCCGAGAATCCAACCCATAAAAAATTACCATATTATCTTATTAAATACAAGTAAATAAGGTTACAATGTATGTTTTTAAATAATACCACTATGACTATTAAGGTAGGGAAAGGTGATAAGGTTTTTCTAAGCCTATCACTCATCCGATGGCTCTGTGCCAGTCATCGGATGAGTGATTACAATTGTCACCATCAATCAATGCAGCCAAAGAATCGACTATACATTCAAATTGCCTCTCGATATGCTTTCAGCCATCCTGACAGCGCCCTGCAATGGCCTGACGATTATTCTACGGATCATTGCCCAGAGCACTAAGGAGATTAGGACAAAAATAACAATCGAGATTCCTCCGATGCTATATAAAATCAGGTTCTTGCTGTCTTGAGCAGACCTCAGTGATTTCCCGGAGAAGAGCATTCCGATAACTTCACCATCTGGACCCAACAGTGGCGCGTACGCAGTTATGTGGGCTTGCCCCAGAATTTCTGCTTCGCCCGTGAATTCTTTCTTTTGTTTCAGTACTGTTTCGGCCACCTCGGGGGCAGATTTCGTACCGATATTGCGCTCGCCTTTATCGTTTTTGATGGTGGTCGATAGGCGGGTGTCGCCAAGGAAAACAGTGAAATCTGCGTTGAATTGCTTTTTCATTTCGTCCACGAGGTTGTGGTTGTTGTCCAGACGCAAACCCGTCGAAGCGCAGCCAATGATCTTGCCTGTCTCGTCAAAAATTGGAGCGCCGGCCCTGACGGCCAGTTTGATCTGCGAACCGGTTTCGACTGCGGCAATTGGTTTCCCTGTGAGGGCAGTTTTGACATTGAACTGATTATCGACCTTGTCTCCGAATTTCTCGAAGTCGTATGAGCGGACGATAACGTTAGCGTTCGCATCCGAAACGGTCAGGTATTCGGCATTCATTTCTTTCACCAATTTCTTGCTGGCCTCGAAGACAGCTTTCCTGTCGTTGGCCTTGATGGCTCTGATAAGCTCATAGTTACCGGCAAAACCGCAAGCGAGTTGGAACATTTGTGTCTTCCTCTGTTCGACTTCGTTTTTGATGCCATTTGTTGCAATTTCCATTTCGGATTCGGTCGATTTGGAAACATAATCCATCAGTAGCAAGGACATTGCTACCATAATCAAAGCGACCAACACACCCATCAAGGCGAGTGTAGCAGATATAATTTTCCCACCTATTTTCATTTTATCAAAGAATTTCATTTTGGCTCCTCCACAATATGTTTTCAATACGTTTTTTTATCGGTTCTTTTGTAAAAAAATAAATATATGAAAATGTTTATTGTGAAAAAAGAAATAATTCATAGTGTAATGTAATATAGATTGGGTGTAAAAATGAACAATATTCTAAGATTAAAACTCAATAAGCATATATCAAACAATGAATTATGGTCGCCGCTGATGATGGTTGATACAAAACATTCATTCACAACGAATAATTAATAGCATTCATAATATAAACTGAATTTGTGATTTGGCGTGTTTGGTCGTGCCCTGTTGTGCTCTTCTCTGGCTCGAAGTAGCATCTCGATATGTATTGTTATGGCAAATGGCCTGGGTGATTATTCCTGAGGGTTAAAAAAATAGCATACGTATTTATTAAACGTATGCTATTATATAGAAAGGGTAAAAATAGTTTTATATTAAACCTTTTTTGTGTTTGTCGCTGAGGCGATCGATCATGTCTTTGACCATTTCGCGAAGGCCGAACTTGGGCGCCCAGTCCCATTCGTTGCGTGCGCAAGTGTCGTCGATGGAGTGCGTCCAGCTTTCGGCAATCTTCTGGCGGAAATCGGGTTTGTATTCGATTTGGAATTCGGGGATGAACTCGCGAATGGCTTCGGCCAGCTGCGCCGGGGTGAAGCTCATTGCGGCAACGTTGAATCCGCTGTGGTGCTCGAGGCGCGAGAAATCTGCTGTGGCCAGATCGATAGTGGCCTTGAGGCAATCGGGCATATACATCATCGGGAGCATTGCGTCTTCCTTCAGGAAGCATGTGTATTTCTTGGTTTTAACGGCTTCGTAGAAGATTTCGACTGCGTAGTCCGTGGTGCCGCCGCCGGGGAGTGTCTCCGAAGAGATGATGCCCGGGTAGCGAAGGCCTCGGCAATCGAGTCCGAATTTCTGGACATAATAGTCGCAGAGCAATTCGCCGGCCACTTTCGTAACGCCGTACATTGTGGTGGGTTGCAGCACGCTGTCTTGGGGAGTATTTTCCTGTTCGACGTTGCCGCCCCAGACGGCCATCGAGCTGGGGATAATGATGCGATCGAGTTTTTGTTCGACGCCGATTTCGAGCATGTTGATGCTGCCTGTCATGTTGACGTTCCAGCAGAGCATCGGATTTTTCTCGCCGACGGCGGAGAGGATGGCTGCCAGATGAAAGACCGAGTCAATATTATATTTTTTGATTATTTCGCGAATTGCTTCCGGATTGGTAACGTCTGCGGATTGGAAAGGCCCAGTTTCTTCGATTGCTTTCGTTGGCGTGGGGCGAATGTCGCTAGCGATAACGTTTTCGCCGCCGAAGCGCTTACGAAGTTCCAAAACCAGCTCCGAGCCTATCTGCCCGAGAGCGCCTGTAACGAGTATTTTTTTCATAATTCAATCAGCAAATAAAGTTAGAAAACTCATTCAATTCAAAAAACAAATTTACGGAAAAATTCTATGCTTCGGGCATTGAATATTTGAACAATTTGTATTATTGGCTCTTCGAGCGCTGCGTACGAAATTGTACATTATTTGCAACAATGGGTTTCAACCCACTGCATACGTCGCGGCAAGTCATTGAAAAATCGACAAATCCCCCAACCCCCTTTTTCAAATGGGGCTAAAGAGAATATTCGCGTAAAGCACTGAAATTATTAGAGAAAGGAATATTCCCGAACCCACGTGTTAACCCGTGGGAAGGCACAGCAATACTGATTCAACAGGCTCCTAAGAGCATGAAGATGAGATTCCCGCCTTCGTGGGAATGACTAAGCTGTTGTTTAACTTGAAAACGATATATGCAGCCCGGTCTGCAAAAAAAGTAAAAGGATAAACGAAGATGAATTCATTTATCCTTTTAATTAAAACTGTTAAGACAATTACTTCCCGACCCTCACGCCAACAAAGCTGCCGACAGAGGTGTACCAGGTTTTAATGTCGTCCTTTTCGTTTTCGGGGGTTAAGTATTGATAGTCGTGGACGGTAACTCTACCTGTGTATCTATTCGCAGATCCATTGTCAAAAGTCGCCTCGAACTTCAACCATGTGCCATCGGGTTCTTCCCAAGAGATTGTGAAACTCTTTCCATCGGAAGTCCTATCCAAATCGAAATCGTGGACTTCGCTCTCTTCTGAGCGCATTCTCAGGACTTTGGGAGAAATGACCTCGAACTCGAAGTTTAAAGTGCCCTCGTCGAATCCATATGTTCCTTTGGGCGAAGTGGTGCTGACACGAGTAAAGGTTATGTCCCACGATCCGCTAAGTATGTCTGGCGGAGCGATTGCGAAAAAAATCGTAACTTGGTCTGCAAGAGAAGAGTTCTGGTCCATCAGCGATGCCGTCATTTTGTAAACTGTAGCGGTTTGGGACGAATCGCGGAAATCAGCAACAGGAATGTCGATAGAATAGCCACCCATTGAATTCGCTCCGAGGGCGACGGTGGAAGTGGGCGCGAAACTATTATGCTTTTTCTGGTTGTTCTGGCCCCAAATGTCCACCCACACGCGGTATGAGTTCCCTGATGATCGGTCTGCATTGGCCAATTCGATTCCTTTGATTTTCAGAGTCTGGACGCCATTGGGCAGTGTGTCCACTTTCGTGCCGGTACCATTATTTTCGTAGAGGCCGTATCCGGTGGAGCTTGGCGCCCATTTGAATCCGTAGATCATGGAATTGCTACTGCCAACCTTGGGCTTAACGAAGCTTAGCATGCCGTTCGAAAGGTTAATCGTGCTCAATCGTTGGTTCTTCACGGGCGTTGGAATGGCAAGCGTTACGTAGAGGTCGCGAATGCCCAATTCGCCAACGCGGAATTCGCTCCATTGCTTTGCGGTATATCCAATCTGCGAAGTGGTTGTGCTCGCCGGATTGTGTATATAAAATGTATTGCCATCGTATCCGACGACGAGCGTGGCGTGTTCGGCGAATGGGTCCATGACCAACACAGGATACCCCAAGGCGACGCAATGGCGCAGGTACGTATCCATCGCTTTGGCGGAGAGGTATTGCCAGCGTTTCGCTTCGGGTTTGACGCCGGTGCGTGTTTCGATGATCGACGCCAGGGCTTGGTTCTTCAGGATAAACTCTTGCCCGGCACCGGATTCGTCGATACCGGTGGCGCGGATCAAATCGAAAATTTCGTAATCAGCATTCGGCGCGACGGATTCGAGCATCATCTGAATGCAAGTGGCCCAGCAGTATTGCGTCGTCCCTTGGTTATAATATGAAATGTCCAACGGCCCGGCGGATGTGGGGGGCATTTGCCAGAAATGGCCTGCATAGTCCGAGAAATGGTTCGTTTTGATAACCAACTCCCGTTTTCCGTTGTTCGTTACGAAATCTGTCGATGTTATGTCTATTATCCCTGTCGTCGGATCGAACTGGCCGCCCGCTCCGAGTACGTTCGCACCGACGATCGGCGAAGGGATATGAATTTCGACCTCTTTATCGAATTGCGTTACCGAGGATTCGAACTGAAGGATCACGTATTCGCTACTTCCGGAGAAGTACCGCGAAGGCGTCAGCCGAGTGATTTTCAGATCCAAGGGCGCCGAGACTGCACCGGCTGGGAATACCACTTTGGTGCTGTCGCTCATGGTGCATGTGCTGCCGGCGGGCTGGACCGTGAACGATTTTGTTTCGAGTCCAGGGTCGGTCGGGCTTGCCGGATTGGAATCGCTACCGCACGAGCTGTTCAGCAGGAATAGCGATGCGATTATCAGGCTGGCGATATGTAAGTACTTTTTCATACCAATGCTCCCAATTGTCAATGATAATTGATTGACGGAATTGTTGTGTTTTCATTTAATGTATTTTCCAAGAAATATTTGTTCATTTACTAATATTAATTAGTACTTAGCGCAGCGTGCTTCTTTGCTCTGTGCAGAGAATATTGGGGGGCTGTAAAGGTTGTTGTGGGTATGGATCAGGCTTAATGAGGATGAATTTAATGTGTAATATCATTTCCTATTTGAAATAATTGTTTTTGTCATTCCCGCGAAGGCGGGAATCTCCTCTTGTTTCTGATAGTTACTTTTTTCTCAAAGCGAATAATTTTATTCTTATATCTAAGAAATGATATAATTCCATGCTATGTTTGATCTTAGTGATTCGATATTGTCATTGGGTAGGGGCGAGGTTACCTCGCCCTCACATTATGTATTACATGAAATCTGTAAGCTGTATCTCGGAGATTGTCAGGAAATGTAATTCTTGGGTTCTTTATCATTTTAGGTGAGTAAGATGTTTAATTTAAACCACCCCTTTAATCCCCTGCTCCTTGCCAAGGAGGGGAAAGAAATCATTTGCGCAGCGAAGGGTTTCTGGGGTGGTTAGAAATTTTAGGTGCGAGATGAAAACTTCAAGATTCAACTGTGACAGTTTTTATTGGCGTGTTGGTATCTACCAATACAAAACGTTATAGATACGTAATTCATCAATATAAATAAATATTCTTGGATTTTTGAATTTATTGTATTAGTTTATTACTTTCCAATGCGGGTACTTTAACAATTTAACCTTTTCCAATGTAAGGAATAATGAATTCATTATTCCTTATCTCAAAAATACTGAGAACGAACTAATCAAAGGAGCAGAAGAAATGAAAAAGTTAACAATCGCTTTCTTCGCATTGCTTGCCATGCTCGCTTCCGTAGGCATCCACGCAACAGGCAAGGGATATGAAAAACCATCGCTGTTCACCAAAGGCAAACTCGTCGGTGGAATGTGGTGGGAATTCAATGGGCGGGTCGAATGCCAGCCAGAAAACATTTATTCCTCAGCTTTTAGTTATGGCAGTTACTTGAACTGTGGCGAAGAAAAATATGGCAGCGTCCGAATGGTTCTGCAAGTGGAAACGCCCGCGGGCGATTCAGCACTTTTTTACACTTGGGTGAACCTGCGCGAGGCCAACACTTCGTTCGAGAGGTCAAAATACAAAGTAGTTTTTGCCCAAATCTCTTCGGAGCCGCGCTATCCCAACAGGCCGACTCTGAAATTGATTGATTTCTATATCTCCGAATATGTCGATTCGGTATCGAATCGCACGATTGGCATCGAATACGGCTCTAAATGGGGAATCTGTGGCGAATGCGGCTTAGACAAGATATTTTGCACTTCGCACTTGATGAACGAAAGCCGGATCGAATACAGCGAACCGGAATACGAAGGAAAAACCACAGAAACGAAGATGTTCGAGGCCACGAATGGCGCCTATCTGTACGAATTGCGCAATAGTAGCGGCAAAGCTGTAGGCATTCGCTACTACTGCA
>CAZSWR010000110.1:0-9621 GCA_964610885.1 uncultured Hyphomicrobiales bacterium
ACCTGTTCGAGGGTGTGGCTGTCGCGGAAGAAAAATGTAAATGCCATGATTTATATTTATTTATGAAAAAAACACAAAGTCGGTTGTTTCTCTCTGGAGAAAACTAAACCGGTATGCAAATATACATAGTATAGTCGTATTAAATTCTTAATTATTACATAAAATGATAGAATATTATAATTTTACTTACAAACTACCGTCATGTAATATGTTCATTGATTTTCTTCCAACATTAGGAGTACGTGCCTGTGTGGTTATCCCGTTTGCATAATCTGCTCTGCACCGCGATTGTAGTTCTCGTTTTGATCCAATTCTCAGTTATTTTTAGTTGGGACTTTATGAACCCGATTCAGAAGACATTTCAGGATTTCTATTATTCGGACTTTGTTTTCTCGAACTTGCGGGACTATTCGGAGGTGCCGCCAGACACTAACGTTATATTGGTGAACATCGGGAGCAGCCGGGTCGAGATTGCACGCCAAATCGAAGTGCTGTCGAAATACTCGCCTTGCACGATTGCGCTTGATGTGCTTTTCAAAAGCGAGAAGGCGCCCGAGCAGGACAGCGCGCTCGAGCGGGCGCTCTCGGGGGCCAAAAACGTGGTTTTTGCTTGCAAACTCGAGGATTACAACGATTCCCTCAACCGCTTCGACTCTGTGTTTATTTCATTGCCACGTTTTACACAATATGGCACTTCGGGATTTGCAAACCTATTCATTGATACTTCGAAAGATTTCCGAACCGCAAGGAGGATTCTGCCCAAGGCAAACACCAGTAGGGACAGCTTAAGAATAATGTTTGGGCTGCGGGCGGCGCAATATTTTGATTCGTCTGCGGTTTCGGCCTTCCTTGCCCGAGACAACGAATTGGAGACAATTAACTTTCGGCGAAATATTGACAAGTATCAGACATTCGAGCGAGATGAAACGCTCATGCCCAACGAAGCCCTCGAGGCCGTTCGTGGGAAAATTGTTTTGCTCGGGATCATGGGGCCAAACACGAAAACCCCTTCCACCGAGGATGTTTTCTTCACACCGATGAACAAAAAGTATATCGGGAGGTCGTATCCGGATATGTATGGAGTGGTTGTCCATGCGAATATTATTTCGATGATCCTCGATTCGCGTGGCGCGAAATCGCAATTCATTAACACCCTGCCTGACGATTGGTCCAATGCTGTGGTTATCGTTGTGATCTATGCCATTATGGCTCTTTATAGTTTTATTCGCCACAAGAACGAAGAATGGTATGAACTCCTTAGCAATATAACGACACTGGCCGGTTTCGTTTTGGTTTTCATCGTGATAATCTACTCACTTCATTGGTTGAATTACGAGATACAGATGCCGGCACTCTTTTTCGGCATTATGCTTTCGACTCCGATATTTGAATTGTACCACGACTCGTTAGTACCGCTCGCTCAGACAGGCTACGAGAAAGTCCAAAAGATTCTGAAAGGAGGCAAATAAAATGAAGTTGAAACAATCTGATATAATCCTCTCGACGGTAACTGTATTTCTCACGATTGCGCTGGTTCCGCTTGTGCTGAGCGGGAGTCTTTTCAAGCCTTTCATGGATTCGTTCGCCGACCTGGCCGTAACGGATTATCAATACTCTAAGCTTCTTAGCGACAAGTATCAATCTGATACAAATATAATTGTTATTAATACCTTAGGCGCCGATGCCGGAAAATTTGTGGAAATGCTGGCATACGTGAATCAGTTCAATTACAAAACTATTGGTTTCGCAGAGCTGCCAGATTTCTCAAGCAGCCCGGAGCTGGGCGAGTTCTTTGGCGAACTGATTCGCGCTGCGCATTCGCCCGTTCTGCCGGCCGAACTAAAAAATTTCGACAAGAGTGCCGGCACATACTCCTTTGCCGAACGCCCCGAAATCACTGGCGTGGCTTATGGCTACACCAATTTGTTGAAGGGCAAAGACAAAGAAACCGCCACCGTACGCGATTTCTGTCCATCGATTCAGATTGGAAACGAAGAAATAAAACCCTTGGCAATCGCTCTCGCCGAGAAATTCGATCCCGAAGTAACCAAACGCCTTGCCGAACGCGGGAATTCAACAGAAACGATTTGCTACCATGTGAAGTTAGGGCAGAATATGCTGCTCTTCGATACAGAAACGCTTACGAATGCTGATTCTACCGTTCTCGACGGGAAGATAGTATTGTTTGGGAAAATCAACTTCGATGACATTGACGGGGAACACCAGCACCTGCTCAATGATATATACTACACGCCCCTCAACGATAAGGCAGGCGGTAGGGCCTTCCCGGACGCCTATGCAGTGGAGGTGCAGGCAAACATCCTTTCGAGCACTCTTGGCGGATACTTCTATAATCGCTTGCCGTTCTGGATTGAAGTATTGATTGCTGTAGTGATTTGCTATCTGAATATTCTTCTCTACGCATACATTGAATACAAAAACGAAAAACTGTACGAAATAACGAGCCTCGCATTGTTTGTGTTCGAATCGGTTGGATTGTTGGTATTCTCAACTATAATGTACCATGAAAATCTTTTTGAATTTAATTCTACTTTGTCTATATTTGCCTTGGCCTTGTCGTCGCCCGTGTACGAAGGCTACGACAAATCTATTAAGCCATTGATAAACAAGGCGTATTACGCAATCAAAAAAAGATTCGGGAAAAGTTAATCTCAAATATAAAGGGCTATTGCTATGAAAATGTTTCAAATCCAATCGGTGCTGTGGATAGCACTACTGATAATCGGAGTTTCAGCCGCCGAGGCTGCCGATTATTCGTTCCGAGTGGTCGGCCAGCAGGGCAGCGTGAGCATCAAACGGACATCCGGCAAAACGGAAAAATCCAAAGTCGGCTCGAGAATCCTCAATGGGGATATTGTTACGCTTGGCGAATCTTCTTCGCTCAACCTTTGCCACTCGTCCGGGAAAACAGCCAGAATCACTCTCTCCGGCAGCTACTCGGTGCAACAAATAGAAAAATCACTTGCTGACGGCAAAACAAGCGTCTCGCAGAAGCTTGCCAAATCGGTGATGGACGATATGGGCAAGGGCGACAATATGATGCAGACGAGCGGGCTGAAAGGAAAAACCGGTCTGACAGGAGCCGGCCAACGTAGCGCCGCCGGGATCACACCGCTTACGGCATACAAAAGCCGCCAGTTCGCCGACGACATTTCGTTCAAATGGTCTCGCTACGCAAATGAATCGGCCTATCGGTTCACTATCACGAATGTTTACGACGAGGTCGTTTTTTCATCTGCCGTGAAGGATACACTATTCGTTACGAACAACCGCGAACTGAAGCTAAAGCCCGAAGACTACTATTTCTGGTACGTTTCGCCGCAATCCGATACCACAATCAAATCGAAGAGTATCGGCTTCGTCGTGCTTTCCCAACAGAAGATATCTGCTATTCAAGAGTCCGAGAACCAGATTAAAATCGAATTCCCTGACGATGTAATTTTCCAAAAAATCATTCTCTCGAAACTCTACGAACAAAACGAATTGATCGATCCGGCACTCCGCATGCTTAGCGATGCAATGAAGGCCGACCCCACGGACGAAGACGTCCTTGCGGCTTACCAATCATTCATCGTAAGGAATAAGATTCCCGAATAGAACGCTGGAGAAGGATTCGTGGAAATTGATTGTTGCGAAATAAAAATTGATTTTGATTAATTAGCGAAACTGATATGAAAAGAATAATAATAATTAGCCTAATTGCAATGCTTGCCGCCGGCACAGCCTTCGCCCAAGTAACGAGATTCAGGATTAGCTCCAAGAAGGGCAACGTATCGATCAAGAAAAGCTCTTCGAAGAAATGGGCCGCCGCCAAGGTGGGCGACTTCCTGGCGAGCGGAGAGGAAATCAAACTCGCAGACGATGCCTTCTGCAACCTTTGGGCCTCGAACAATGCAGTCATCGAGCTTCGGGAAGATGGCACTTATTCGTTCAAAAAGCTCGCCGAAAAGGCAAACAAAAAAAGAAAGTCCACATCGGAAAAGCTAAGCGAATCGGTGATGAACGACATTAGCTCGTCGAGCGATTTCTTCGGAAAGCAGACCCTGAAGAATAAGACTTCGCTCACCGGTGCGGGCGAACGCGCCGTGGGCGGAAACGAGGACGAAAGCGGGACAATCAGCTCCATGACCGGTGCCGACTCGAAAACCAGCTCGGCAATCAGCTCCGTCTCCAAAGCGCTGCTCAGCGAAAACAGCAAGGAAATCGGCGTCGTCGGCCCAAGGAATTCCTTCGTGGCCGGTAGCGAAATTGTTTTCGCGTGGGACAAAGTTGAGAATGCGGCAAATTATTCCGTCAAGGTATTTGACCGCAACAATGCAGAAATCGTTTCGCTTTCGTCGAAAACTAATTCGATTGCCGTCAGTATTGCCTCCACGAAACTCCAGAAAGGTAAGAACTATTTCTGGCGAGTCGAGTCGGGCGACTTCAAATCGATCGAGTACCAATTCAAAATCCTAACCGATTCGGCTTATGCCATTATTGATGCCCGCACCAAAGAGCTGGCCGAGGATTTCGACGAGACACCTTCCGCGTTCGAGTGCGCAATGCTCGCCGAGTATTACTCGAACGAAAACCTTCAGGCCATGGCCGCGGAGTACTACGAAAAGGCAATCGCACAATCGAAAGGTGCCGACGACTATAAGAAATTATACGCCAAGCACTTAATGACTGCCGGACTGTACCGCCAGGCAGAAGCCACACTGAAAGGAATCGAAACTGATTCGAAAAAGAAGTAAGTTTTTCACGAAATTACTATTGGCAATAAGGCGGGCCGAGGTTCGCCTTTTGTTTTATGGAATGTGTATGGCGCTCCGACCGATGCGGAAAAATGAGGCTTTAGCGCGTATAAATTCGCCAGTTTGCATACATTTACATTGAAAAAATCAAAAAAAATTGTAAGTTTGCATAGGATGAAAAAAGAGAAAAAAATATCTGATGCGGCCGCTCCCGAGCTGGAGCAATCCGCTGAAATGCCGAAAGATGATTATATCCGTTCGTTGGAATTGGCCAATCAAATCCTTAGGCACGAAGTCGAAGGGTTGCGAGCCAAGCTGATAACGAATTCCTCTCGGCAAACGAGCGCAAGCGACGCCTCCGACAGCGCTACGGAGAACATATTCTCGCAGTGCAAGAACGAAAAAGAAGTGCTTCTGCTTCTTTTCGACGCCATCGCAAAGCCTTACAACGTGCTCGAATGCAATTTCTTCCTGCCGGACAGCAATGGCGCGCACCTGCCCGCTGCCGATTCGGCCACGACTTCCACTCTTCCCGTGCTTGTTTCTCATTTCGAGGAGGAAGGAGTCGTCGATTGGATTGCCGAGGGGCGTATCCCCAAGATTATTCCCGATATGGAACAATCCGGCGAGCTTGCCAACACGAATATTCTGGCAATTCCGATATATATTAACGGTAAATATTTCGGCATTTTCGCTGCCCGGGTGGCCGCAGACTTTGCGCCGGAGCTGATTCCCGAAATCGAATCTTTGCTCGAACCGGCCGGTTCCCGCATCGATGCCATTCGCAATTCGTCGGCCATCGACGAGCTAAACGCACGAATCGAAGTGCTGAACCGGCAGATGCAGATGTCGTCCCTTCTGGCGTCGATTGGCGAACTAACCTCAGCTTTCTCCCACGAAATCGATGCCCCGATAGAAATCATCAAGGCAAACCTGAACTTCTTGGAATTGGGAATCGGCAACTCCGAGCGCCGACTGCAAATCATCAAGGAGCAAACCGAAAAAATTGCCGACATCAACCACCGGCTGAAAAAAGCATCGGAAATTTCCAATGCTTCCGGCGAAATGGCCCACGTGAACTTGGTTTCGCTGATAGACGACGCGGCGGCCTTTTCGGGCGCGCAGCTGTTGGCCCACGGCATAAAAATTGATAAACAAATCGAGAGCAGCCATCTGAACGTCAAGGCTCGCTCCACGCAGCTCGAGCAGGCATTTATCAAAATCCTGCTGAACGCCTGCCACGAAATGCCCGAGGGCGGCTCGATCACCATCGTGGCGTTCCGGACGAAGAATAAGACAATTTCCGTATCGTTCCAGGATACGGGCCTCGGATTGAAACAATCCGAATTGGAAGGTATATTTGACGTCAATACAGACAACAAATCCGCTTATGCCGATGGCTTGTTCATGATCAAAAACGTGGTCGAGCAGCATAGCGGGTCAATTTCGATAGTATCCGAGCAGGGAAGGGGCACAACGATCCGAATTGTGCTGCCCGAGGCCAAAACAGAAGTAAAGAAAAAGAGTAATTAACACAAAATGAATAAAACCGGCAACAGGAAAGATTGGATTCGTTCGGCATTGGGCCGGGCGTGGTTCCTTGTGCTTGTAGCGTTTGTCCTTGTGTTGGCTTCGCCCAGCGTACGTTCGCAAATTGTCTTGGAGCGCTTGGTGCAGGAATCCCCGACGAGGATCATTGCATATTTCTCGCACGTTCCGACGAATTACTCCACGCTGCTTTCCAGCGACAAGAAAACGATTATTATCACAATCAAAAATGCTTCGCCCAGCGACGCTGCCAAACGCGCCTCGGCGAATGGTGTCATGGCCGATATATACTCCAGGCCTGCCGGGAAGGATTTGGAAATTGTCGGCGAAATGAAAGAAAAACGCCAGTTCACCTGCGTTTCGAGCGTGTTTTCCAAGGCATTAATAATTGATGTATTCCGTTGGGATAAACTTTCCCGCGCCGAAGACGATTTCCGTACCGGACAGATTGCCGTCGAGGATGGCATCGTATCCACCGCCAAAGGGCTTTTCGCAAAATCGCTCTCCGCAGGGATTGGCGATGCCGGAGTGCATTTGGGGATACTCTACCTACAGCTGAACAAACCCGACTCGGCTATCGCAACGCTCAAGCGAGCCGAGAAAGCCGGCGCCACCATGCACGACCTCTACGCTGCCCTGGCGCAGGCGTATTCGATGAAAAAAGACCCGGAGAACGAAAAGGCAAACAGCAAGATATTCTCGCAGCGTACGGGTATCGTTAAATTTGGATTCGTGCCGGTCTTGGGGCATGACGACAATTCGGCCGAAGGCGACGATTCGCTCTCGCTACTGAATTCGCTCGCAGACGTGCCGCCGGACTCGGCTAACAAAAACCTGAAGATGACCGGCGCGGACGGCTACGTGTTCGAGAAGAGTATCGATTCGATACAGACCAAGGACGAATTTTCGGATTTTATCTCGCCCGAAGCGGCCAGGATTCTTTTCTATGGGCTGATCGGCTTCGGAGTGTTTGGGCTTATTCTGCTCCGTTCGTACCTCAAATGGCGCAAGGACAAGCTGAAAGACAACAAAAAACCGAAGTCCAAGCCCGCTCCCGCCGTCAAAAAGCAACAAGGCAAACCGAAGGCCGCGCCCAAGGCCAAGCCGGAAGCTGATACTTCGCCCGAAGATGAAACCAATCAACCGGCACGTGGCGTGGGAGCGCTTGCCGCGAATGCTTACAGAAAGAGTGAGAATATTAGCCGGCGAGAGGCTATAATTAGTCAGCCGCCCAAACCAAAGCCCGAGCCGGTCCGCGACGGATTCGAGAATTTGGAAGGGAAATTAGACCAAATCGCCCAGAGGCTAATCAAGGCGCGCGCCGACCAAGAAAAAACCAATCAGCCGCCCGCCGCCTCGATCCCCGAACCGGACGAGGGCGCTGATGCGAAACATTATCCCGAAAAAAACGTATCTCCTAAGGTAGAGCTTGCTCTTCGTTTGCAACAGGAGCAAAACAAATTGAAAAGTAAAAACCTCAGCGAGCTGAAAGGGGAGACGATCCCGGACGAAATCAATGAGCTTACTGAAGTTGCGAAAAAACTCGGGGTGGAAACGTCCAGCCTCGAAACGAAAAAAAGGATTTCCGAATTGGAGCACGACAAGAAATCACTTTCGGAGTTGAAATCCAAGTTTGTGCAAAATAAAGGAAAATAGCCTTTTGTTCTGATTATTATACATATATTGCACATATTGAAACGGTATTCTATTGATAATTTTTGACACATTTAGTTTGATGAAATACAGAGATTCTAACATATTGACAATCGATCGCGCGGCCAAAACGGCAATCGACGCATTGCCCGTTTTCTTCTCTGTGAATTTTATAGCTACTTTTTTGCTCGCTTTCGTTCTCGTGTTTTCCGAATTGTTCACATATCCTGTGGAAACAGTCCCACAACGCACCAATAGTTCCCAGCACAGCTCGATCGACCAAATGCTGATACCCGTCCGCAGTGGCAATCGTGGCACTAAAATTGCTAAAACCATAAAGAACTTGAAACCGCCAATGACGAAGCGGGCCAATGCAGCCGATACGTCAGCGACGAACAGGATCAAGGCTTTGAAACAGGATGGGAACTACTTCAAACTCTACCTCGAGTTGGAAGATTATGATTCTCCGATCGAAATAAGCGTTTGGAATATGCTTGGCATAAGGGTGATCGATGTGCACGACGGGAAACCGAAACCAACGGACGATCCATATTGGATCCCGACATACGACCTGCCCGACGGCATATACCTCGTCAGCGTCAAGGGCCGGAATTTCAAGTTGTCGGAAAAGATGTTGGTATCTCGTTAAGCGAGGAATTCTGAAAATTAGATTTATCATATTATTGCTGCTCCTGGTGGGGACCGCCGAAACAAATGCACAGATTGCTTGCGCCGGGTACTCCGAATCGTACTTGCTGCGCAACGTCGGATCGCGTGCTATTGCAATGGCCGGCACCTACACCGCCTTCGCGAGCGAACCGAATCTGCTGTTCTACAATCCGGCAGGCCTTTCGCTGCTGGCGCCCACTCCGCAAGTGGCTACTTCTGTTTCTGCACTCGACTTTGGCCGCACCCAGACCACAACCGCTTGGGGCCAAACGATTATCGATAACCTCGGCGTCGGTGCCGGTATTAATACTTTCACGACCGCACCATTCACTGCTCGCGACGTCAATGGCAATTCGCTCGGCAACGTATCGGACTTCCAAATGTCTATGACCGCCGGAGCTTCGTATTCGATGGAGTTCATCAGCGTGGGCGTTGCATTCAAATATCTCTACGACAAACTGAACGGCATGGACATCTCATCGAATGGCTATGCTGTCGATTTTGGTACTCTGATCAACGTTTACGATATGTTCGATTTCGGTCTGTCGGTGCAAAACGTTTCGGGTATTATGTTTTGGAAGCATGGCGCAGAGGAAAGCTCGCTTTTGCCCTACACGATTCGCACAGGTATTTCGACTGTTTTCCCGCTCGAAGGCTTCATTGAGAAGCCCGAACGAACAGGAGGCCCGGTTGGCGAAGTCGGCGAGGATTCGCCCATGGAGAACGAGGTTCTGGGCGGGGCAACTCGTTATATAATGTTCGGATTGGATGCTGTGCTCGTCCAGCACGAGAATGGGCCAACGTTCACAATCGGCGTGGAAGCCGTCCCGGACGAGACAGTTGCATTCCGCGCGGGATTTGCCATATTTGGCGACGACAATAACCAATATAAGCTTTTGCCCGGCACCACTTGGGGTTGCGGCATTTCCATCCGGCCCGACTTTTTCAATCTGCCTTTCCGCACGCACGTGGACTATTCCGTCGGCAAAGACCT
>CAZSWR010000111.1:0-9575 GCA_964610885.1 uncultured Hyphomicrobiales bacterium
CAACACGTCTGACTCTGGATCAGAAGTCTCCAGGTTCGAGCCCTGGCAGGGCAGCTACGAAACCCGCTGCTACAAAAAGTATGCGGGTTTTTTGTATCTAAATGCCAATATCCACAATCCGAACGAAAACAAATGCTCGACATCAATAAAATCATATCCGAAGAATTTTCTTTAGGCCTCAATCAGATCGAAAACGCGCTCAAACTGCGCGCTGAGGGCGGCACCATTCCTTTCATCGCCCGCTACCGCAAGGAAGCTACCGGCGAATTGGACGAAAACCAATTGCGGGACATCTTCGACCGCTCCGATTACCTGGCCGAACTTGAAGAAAGAAAACTCACAATCCTCAAATCCATCGAGGAACAGGGCAAACTCACCGACAAGCTGCGCGCCGAAATCGAGGCTTGCCTCCAGAAAAACACTCTCGAAGACCTATATCTGCCATTCAAACCCAAGAAACGCACCCGCGCCACAATCGCAAAAGAACGCGGACTCGAGCCGCTCGCCCTCAGAATCAAAGAACACAACCGCTACGATTCGCCGACGCTCGACCTCGATACCGCAGCTTCGGAATTCGTCTCCGCCGAGCGCGAAGTGCCCACCGCAGCCGACGCGCTGAAAGGCGCCTCGGACATCATCGCCGAGGAAATTGCCGAAACCGCCGAATACAGGGCATATATGCGCGACTACGTACTTCGCACGGCCAAATTCGTCTCCGCAATAAAAGATGAATTTCCCGAGGGCACCACCAAATTCGAAATGTACAGGAAGTACGAATGCAACGTCAAGGATATCGCCCCGCACAACATGCTGGCGCTCCGCCGCGGCGAATCGGAAAATATTCTGAGCCTCGATACTAAATTCGACGAAGAATTCGCCGTAGGAATCATCGCGAAGAAATATACACTCACGAAACGCGATAACCTTGTCTCCTTCTTTGCCTCGGTCGTTAAGGACGCTTTCGCCCGATTGATGAAGCATTCGATCGTGGGCGAGGTGCGGCTTTTCAAAAAGCAATGGGCAGACGCCGAATCGATCCGCGTTTTCGACGAAAACCTGCGCCAGTTGCTGCTAGCCCCGCCCGCAGGCCAGAAACCGACCATCGGCATCGATCCCGGATTCCGCACCGGCTGCAAAGTGGCCGCTTTGGACGCCACAGGCAAATTCGTAGAGTATAAAACAATTTTCCCGTTCCAATCCGATTACCAAAAGCAACAAGCCCGCGAGACGATTATCGGCATGATCGAACGCTACTCTATCGAATTGATAGCAATTGGCAACGGAACCGCCGGCCGCGAATCCGATGAATTCGTGGTCGAGCTGCTGAAATCAATCGACAGGAAACCTACAAAAATCATCGTTAGCGAGGCCGGAGCCTCCGTCTATTCGGCCAGCGCCGTGGCAAACGAAGAATTTCCCGAGCTGGACCTGACCGTCCGCGGCGCGATCAGCATCGCCCGCCGGCTCCAAGACCCACTGGCCGAGTTGGTAAAAATCGACCCGAAATCCATCGGCGTGGGCCAATACCAACACGACGTGGACCAGAAACTTCTGAAAAAACGCCTCGAAGAGACCGTCGAAAGCTCCGTGAACTACGTCGGCGTGGACCTCAATTCCGCATCGAAAGAGCTACTGACCTACGTATCGGGCATATCGGCCGGAGTGGCCAAAAGCATCGTCGAATGGCGCAACGCCAACGGCGCATTCAAGAGCCGCAAGCAATTGATGAAAGTGCCGAAATTCGGCGCGAAAGCCTTCGAGTTGGCCGCCGGATTCCTTCGCATTCGCGACGGCGAGTCCGAGCTGGACAATACGGGCGTGCACCCCGAGAGCTATTTCGTCGTCGAGAAAATCGCCTCGGAAACAGGCGTCCCGCTGAAAAATATAACGAAAGTCCCCGAAGTGCTCGACAAATTGGACCTGGCCAAATTGGTCAGCGAGAAAGCAGGCTTGCCCACGATTCGCGACATTATTGCAGAATTGAAAAAGCCCGGCCGCGACCCGCGCGAAGCCTTCAAATACGCCCGTTTCGAAGAGGGAGTGAAGGCAATCACGGACCTTCGGAAGGGCATGGTACTGGAGGGAGTAGTAACAAATATCACGAATTTCGGCGCATTCGTCGATATCGGCGTCCATCAGGACGGATTGGTACACATTTCCGAGATGGCAAACAGGTTCGTGCAGAACCCTGCGGACGTGGTCAAGGTGGGCCAAGTGCTGAAGGTGAAAGTGCTCGACATAAATGAATCGCTGAAGCGTATCGGGCTATCGATCAAGCAAGCCACAGAAAAGGCCTAAGCGTCCTCGCGCTTTATTGATTTGGAAACCGTGACGGAGCTGCGGGCTTCAAATGCGGCACAAACTGATGCTGCTATCATTTTACTTGCATTTTGGTGCAAATATCATTATATTTAATGCTTTAGTTTTCCGTTTTCGGCAAAACGGTTTGAATTCATGTATCGCGAAATTATCGGCCGTGAGAGTTGCTGATATTTGTTAGCATATATATTTGGAAGTAATTAAAAGCAAATTGCAGTAGGATATATGAGCATTATTATTGATGTTATCGATTTTGTTGTTGCCTTCGTCGTGTTAATCACTTTCGTCGAAGCGTACCTGAAAGTAAATAAAATTTGGAAACGCCGCGGGGAAGCGGAAGTGGCCGCTGCCCAGTCTTTCCTCGGACTTTCGCTGTCGGTCTTCTCCAGTTTGGTTTGGATATTAAAATACCTTATCGAATCGAACTACGAAAGCGTTGCCGAATACTCCATCTTCCTTGTCGAAGCATTTGTCTTCATACTTATCGGTACCGGTATATTCGTTCGGGGCAATCGAGAGTTTGGGCTATGGCACTTGATTAAGCAGACTCTACGCATGGAGCGCAAAGAAGCCAATTACCTGCTGAAAAACCTTTTCAAACCGCAAAACGCAGACGAAATCATTGGCATACTCTATCAATTAGCGTTGATTGATGGGGAATTCGACGAAAAAGAGAAGCAATTAATTGAATCATTCGCCAAAGAATGGAACATCGATATCAATTACAAAGAACTCGAAAAATCGCTTCCCAAATCCCGCGAATCCGGCTACATCCACTTGCGGAATTGCGTAACCGAGTACTTGGACGCAGCTCCTCCGGTGGAGCAGGCAGCCGTCTTCAAGGATATGGTTACCGCGCTCATCGAGGCAGACGACCGCGTCTCCGAAGAGGAAGCCCTCATCAGCGGCGAGCTGGTAACAATGATTGAAAACTATGTGGCTTCCGAGATAAAAACTAATAAATTCCATGTGATAATCGTCCCGCAGGAGCAAAACCACGACGCGATCGTAGCCGATTTGTTCCCAGAGTCGAAACGGCTGAACACGCCCGGCGGCCACGTCTATTCGATGGGGTCGTACTATTCGCGAAAGTATGCCGACATGATGTGCCGCCAATTCCGAAAGAGCAATTTACTCACACTCGTATTGGAACCGGAGGAATACAACGATGCAATTCAATGAATACAATTCAAATGATGGCCCGCAAGCGAAGCCATTAGGATTTGCTAACGCACTAAAATATTTGGCCATTATATTGATATTGTTCTCTTTGGCGGCCCCAGCGGCGCGAGCCGTGGACCCAAGGCCCGACGAAACAATTGCCCCGAACCAATACGGACTGAACGTGCTCGGAAAACTCTCTGAATACGATTCATCTGTCGCGGCGGATTCGGCAATGCTGCTCGTGGACCTCGAGAAGGAAATACCAAACATCGGCATGGACATTCGGTACGCCACGGCGAACAATTTTATAAAAAAACCTGCATATTCGATGGCGAAAGCTTACCTGCGCCGTCCGGCAGCCGAAGCGCTAAAAACAGTGCAATCGGAACTGGCCACCAAAGGCCTTGGACTCAAGGTTTTCGACGCCTACAGGCCTTATTCGGTAACAGTTTTCTTCTACGAAACCGTGCGCGATACGAACTTCGTGGCGGCGCCCTGGCAAGGCTCCAAACACAATCGCGGCTGCGCTGTCGATGTCTCTATTATTTCGCTGGCCGACGGCAAGGAAATCCAGATGCCGACCCCGTTCGACGATTTCTCGGAAAAGGCCGGTCCAAACTATCCCAACTTGGAACCAAACGTAATCGAGAACCGCACACTCCTGATTACAATAATGAAGCAAAACGGATTCGAGGTTAACCCATTTGAATGGTGGCACTACGATTTCAACGGCTGGGAAAACTATCCAATCATGGACATCCCGTTCGAGACATTAATTGGCAGATAAACCCGAGAGTTTGCGGTATTAATTGCGATATTGTATATGCCAGGCGTGGCACGTCTTACAGAAATGTCGGGCGGATTCCGAACCCGCCCGTGGATATAATGCATACAGTACGATATAAAGTATTCAGGTGGATATAGAATAATTGGGCACGGCGTGCCGTGCCCCTACAAAACATCATCACATTATCACATCAGCAAATCGATTGACCCGCGCCTACACATCTTCTCAAGTAGCAAGTTGAAAGCAACAAGTTGCAAGTAGAAGAGTTGCCTTGCCCCTTTCACATTTTTACTTGCAACTTTTTTCAGGGACGATGATAAGGTTTATTGATGTAGAATAAAATATCATACGGATTTTAAAGAAAGGGCACGGCGTGCCGTGCCCCTACAAAACATCATCACATCAGCTAATCATCCCGCAGTTTATTATTTATTCCTCGTGGTCAGCTTCACGTCCACGTGCGTCTCGCGGCCATTGCGCAGGTACGTAACGCTGACAACGTCTCCGGGTTTGGATTCGCTAATAGCGGCGTTCAGGTCGTAAAGGTCTTTGATTTTTTTGCTGCCGAATTTCGTTATAATATCGCCGGCGAGCAATCCGGCTTTCTGGGCGGGACTGCCTTCGCTCGTGCCGGAGATGATGAAGCCCGATTCGCTCTCCTCGAAGTTCGGCACGATTCCGAACCAAGCGCCGTTGCCGCGCAACATTTTCTTGGTGGTATCGTTCATTGCGGCGAATGCTTCGTTGACAAATTCGGGGCGCTCGTCGCGGTTAGCGATTGTCGCAACCAGCTTAAATGCCAAATCCGAAGCACGGACTATGCCAGGATATTCGAGTTTGTCCCATGTGTCGCTTGGGCGGTGATAGTCGCCATGCACGCCGGAGAAGAACATTGTTACGGGCACTTTCCTCAGGAAGAAAGATGTATGGTCGCTCGGGCCAATGCCTTCTTTGGCTTTGGCAATGGGCATCGAATCCAGCGCGACGAGCGAATCAATTGTGGACTGAAGGTTCTTGGCCGTGCCAACGCCCAAAAGATTCAATTTGGAATCTTTTTTCAAGCGGCCAACCATGTCGATGTTTAGCATGAATACTGCTTTTTCCAATGGCAACGGCGGATCCTTGACGAATGCGGCCGAACCGAGCAAGCCCTTTTCCTCGCAATTGAACCCAACGAAAAGCACGCTGCGGCGGAGCGGATGCTTCTTAACGGCTTCGGCCAGGTCCAGCATGGCGGCCACGCCCGAGGCATTGTCGTCTGCGCCGTAGTGGATCGCGGGTTTCTTGCTGGCCGAAAGCGAGCCTTCCTCGCCCCAGCCCAAGTGGTCGAAGTGCGCCCCGACCACGATATATTCGTCCGAAAGCTTGGAGTCTGTGCCTTTCGCCAAAGCAAACACATTGCTGACGGGTGTTCGCTGTTTTTCTATGTCAACGTTTATCGTTACAGTGTTATTCGGGATCAGGAAGCTTTTGGGCTTTTCGCTGGCCACGATTTCCTGCTCGAGCGGCAGGAGTGATATATTGCGAGGGAAGTATTTTGCAATGGAATTGCGGTTCGCCTGGATGATGACGACATCGCCGGAATGGGCTATGTGTTCGGATTTGAGCGGGAAGAAAACATTGGCCGAATCTCCCTGCACTTTGACGAGAATAATGCCCTTCACGCCGTGGTTAATGGCATTTCCGATCTTGTAGCTCAGCGAGCGGTAGTGTTTCAATTCGTCCTTGGATTTGTCGAATGGCGATTCGGTCAGTATGATCGCAATTTTCCCTTCGGAGGCCAGCCCGGCGTAGTCGTCGTAGCCTTTTTCCTCGGAGCTGATACCGAATCCGGCAAAGACCAACTCGCCCGAAACGGAATCCTTGCGGCTGGCGGCCAGCGGATAGTAATCTTCGTTTAAATTCCATTTCCTCTCTTGGGCGCGCCACATCTCCTTGGGCACTCCGGGGCGTTCGACGAGAGTTTTGAATATAGTCGAGCATTTCGCTCCGGGGGCCAATCCTGTCGTTATATCGAAATCAGAAAAATACTTGCCATTAATTGGCTCCAATCCGAGGCTTTTGAAAGCATTAATAATGTAATCGGAAGCTTTCTTGTTGCCCTCGGTGGCCGGCTCGCGCCCTTCGAGTTCCTCGCTCGCAAGGTATTTCACGATTTCCTTGATCTTCTCTTCGCGGCGGGCGTCCGGCGCCGACGCGCCTAAGTACATTAATGCACAAAGAAATACGCTTACGGTCAGGCACGCGCGCATGATCAATTTCTGCATAGCAAGTTTCTTCATTTCATCAGTCCTATATTCAAATTTTAAAATCGTCAAAAATGTAAATTAATCACTTGCTTTATCATTTCATAATTATTAATTTGACTATTTGAAATTTGCATGATTTCTTTATTTCAAAGGAGAAAAAATGGCTAAGCAGACACAATCGGACCTCCTGACTGCCGGGAAAATTGCCGAAAAAATCGGCTCGACGCCCGCAAAGGTAAAAAAAGCGATTGGCGAACTCAACCTGACGGCAGCGCAAGTCAAATGCAATTGCAGCTATTATTCGCCGGAGCAGGTCAAGCAGATCGAGGAATCGATCAAATAGCTCCTGTTTGTTAGTGTTTATTATTTGTTCTATTCCATTTTCTGTGGGTCGAGTTATTTGAATTAAAACCTCCCCTTTTATGGGACTGTCTCAAAAGGGTCATTCTCAAGCGAAGTGAAGAATCCATAGTCATTCTTAAATCTTTGTTTATTATGGATGTTTCACTTCGTTCAACATGACAAAAAACAGTTTTTCGGGCTTATGAGACAGCCCCATGAGAAATCCTTTGCGTAGCAATGGGTTTCTGGGGTGGTTAGAGACAAAAATCGAGATGAATACTTTGAGATGAAACTTCTACTTTTTCATAGAAGTATTGTAATCTACCCACATAAAGCACAATAGAGCTTATTTTTCAAGGCCCAGCCGACGAGTTTCGTCTTGGGTTAGCAGTTTTTTTATTTAAGATAAATTCAGCCCATAATATGACCAAACAGCAAAATATACGCAATAGAAACAATCTCAGCTCACATAAAGCATTCGCGTGTATTGTGCTGGAGTTCATTTGTGCTGTCGCGTTTGCCCGTGCGAGCGAAGTGCAGTTGGAATCCTACTGGTCCGAACCGCAGCCCTTGAACGCCCTGAACACTCCCGCCGACGAGTTCGCTCCGGCCTGGAACCGGTTCGAGGATTTGCTTTATTACAATTCAAACGCAAAGGGCAAATCAATTTTCATCGCAGCTTCGCGGAAGGATTCCGTTCAGTTCTCTGCGGGCGTCCCGGTGGCCGGAGACCTATCCGCCGCCGCCACTAATTACTCATACATTTCGTTCCAGAGCCGAGACGTTGCCTATCTTTCGGCCTTCAGCCAATACGATGCACAATCGCAAATGAATATTTTCTCGACGATCAAACGGAAGGCCAGCTGGGCGCGGCCGGAACCTGTCAAATCATTGGCAGGAGACAATTTCAGCGCGCATCCGACAGTATCGCCTGACGGTTCGATTCTGATTTTTTCATCGAATCGCGGCTCGAGCGAAGACACAGACCTATGGATTTCGTTCCGCACGCCGGACGGAGATTGGTCGCAGCCCATTCCGATTCAGGAGCTGAACACGACAGGCAATGAAATCACGCCGATGCTCCAGTCCGACGATACGCTCTATTTCGCAAGCGACGGCTTGGGCGGCGAGGGCGGATACGACCTGTTTATGAGCGTGCGCGTGGGTGGGAAATGGCAAAGCCCGCTCCCGCTGAAAGGCTTGAACACTTCGTATAACGAATCAGATTTCACGATGCTGCCCGGCGGAGTGGCCGTTTTCGCCTCTAATCGGCCCGGCTCGAAGGGCGGAGTGGACCTCTGGGCTTCCACGCTACACACCAAAGCCATCCCGCAGCCGCAATTGGTGTCTGACCTCGAAGTGAACGCAATTTGTGGGGTTCGCGAAATTCGTACCGAACTCGATTTCAAATATTCAGTCGTTTCGATTAATCCATATATAACAATTGACGAACCGATCGGCAGTGCGAGAAAATTCTATCCGTCGGAATCAGTTTTTGCCGATACGAAAGAGAGCATACTCGCCGAAAGCAAGTACGTCATCGCGTCCCGCCTGTTCGAGCAGCCCGCTGCCGACATAACAATTGAAACCCAGCCAGCCACCGAAAACGAATCGGATTTCCTGGCGGCGAAGGCGGATTCGCTACGTTTGCTGCTCACCGCGAAGTATGGCATTGCGCCCCAGCGGATTAGTACTGCGCGAGGCGTGCCCGTGCCGGAAAGGAAAGTCGGACGCTTGCAACTCGGCTCGTCAGATAAATCAATTCTGGCGCCCCTATGCGTCGGTTCGGGCCGATTGGACGTCAGCCCCGAATCCGTGAACGTGCTTTTCGAGGCTCGGCCCCGCGAAATCGTCGAGAAATGGGACGCTCGGCTTTTCATAGACAACGAAAAGGAGAAACTCCTGACGTCGAAAGCTACGTTGCCGGATTCGCTGCGAATCTCGATCGGCGCGCTCGGCGCAAAAATGCTATCGGCCGAGACAATCGATATTTATTTCAACGTGATCGACAAAACGGGCCAGCTCACCACTGCGCGCCATTCGATGCTGAACAGCACAAACATTTCGCGCAAACCGCTATTGTTCCGCTCGGGCGACAAATCGTGGGAATCGTTTACAATTTATGCCCTCGGCCCTGACGACCTGCAAACCAACCCGGCATATACGAACACATTGACGCTCGCCGCCGAAACCGCCACAGCCGGCGATTGCAAGACCATTGAAATTGTCAGTTTCGCGGCCACCGACCTGGCGCGCGCCATTGCGCGGGCCGTGGAAGCTCGGCTGATGCTACTTTTGCCAAACAGTGGCGTCCAATTCCGATTTGTTTCGGAGAGCTTATCGCCATTGGGAAATAGCTTCAGCGCGGAGCGCGTGGTCGAGATTCGAGTCGTAAGGTAAAAGGAAAATGTCTGAACTGTGATTAATTTGATTCGTTTGATTATTGTGATTTGTTTGTATGAAAACAATGTAGCAGTATTAAACCAACCCCGAAGGGGTTGAACATTAATAACCCCGTCTCGCGAGGCGGGGTAACGGATGACGTGTCAACTGAGAGACAAAGCAACGAAAGAGATTCCAAACCCGCCCGCGGATTTGGTGATGTGGTGAAAATAGTTGCAAGGTACAAGGTACAAGGAGCAAGTTGCAAGTAAAAAGGTGTCTTGTCCTGAAATAGGTTGACTAACTTACGTAAACAATCTCGGATTAGCAAA
>CAZSWR010000112.1:0-9437 GCA_964610885.1 uncultured Hyphomicrobiales bacterium
TATAATTTACAAAATTATTTGTTATTATTGTCCGGTTGCATATGGGGCATTATAACCTGAAGTTTGTTGTCCCCAAGTAATGCCTCCATCAGTTGTTTTAAGAATACACCCTTTATCTCCCGACACCCATCCTGTAACTCCATCAGCATTAAAGAATATACTAAAAAGATTGTTTTTAGTTCCACTGTTTTGAGCAAACCAATCCTGTCCTCCATTCGTAGTTTTTAGCACTGTTCCCAAATCACCAACTCCAAACCCTGTTTGGGAATTGATGAATTTCGATGACCGTAATGTATTGGCATTAGCTTGCAATTGCCAATCTCCTTGAGCGTATGTTGTTATTGCCGTAATAGAGCACACAATAAAGCAGCAAAGTGAAAGTAGTAAGTATTTCATATTGAACCTCAGTAAATTTGAAAAAAAATTAATTAGTTTAGAATATATTTATTCTTCACTCTCCGGCCATCACAAACGCCCCCCAATAATATGGCTTTCTGTTCTCCATTCTTTCGTATTTAGTGCTTTCTTTAATTGATTTTTGAGCTTTTTCAAATGCTTCTCGCTTTGGCATGCCAGACAACCAATTATTATAAAACTCTTGCATAATATCTTTAGACGAAAGATCGTTAACGTTGCATATACTCATTATTATTGCCTTCGCACCCGCATGAAGAAATGCTCGTTGCAATCCGAAAACTCCCTCGCCACTTTTGATTTCTCCCACACCAGACTTACAAGCAGACAAAACAACCAACTCCGTTGAGTCCAAGTTCAGATTTTCTGCTTCGAATGCAGTCAATAAACCGTCGTCAATACTTGCATCTAATTGTATTCTTGCTTTGATTTGTTCTGTTGATACGTTCGCACCAGCCATGATAATTATAGACTTCAGCAGTGAACTCTCGTAGCTTCCTGTTTGGTTTCTTGCACTATTTGCAGAAAATACTTCATCGAAGCACCCGTGAGCGGCGATATGCAAAACATAAGGATTATTTACAGATTTTACAATGTCTTCAAGCGCAAGAGAATCTTTGTAAACTTTCGGCGTGATGCCATTATGTTTCATTAACACAGCGATTGAATCCGCTTCGAAGCCGGCATTCGGAATTCTTTTGTATAAATTTCTTTGATTGCTTTTCTCCAAAGAGGTGATTCTGCCTCGAGTGCAATCATAGTTGCTCGTTCGGGTTTGGAACCCTGCAAGAACTCTTTTTCTTGCTTCAGGTTTCAAATCATTGTCTGGATCGCCAAATAAATATGCAATTTTTTCGGATTGAATATTCTTTTTGCGATTGTGTAATATATCGCGCGTGCTCGTAACGTTGTAGATGCTCTGTATATCGATCAAATAAAGTCCTCTTTCCGTATCGTATAGGGTCGAGGGATTTATTCTGTAATAAGCGCCTTCGGGCGAGAAGTAAACTCTTCTAACTTTCCTCATTTTTTTCGACAAAGGCGACCAAAAAGCGTTATATGATAGTGTGTCGATATTGCCCGACTGAAATTCTTTTGAATCAATATTAAAGTAATTCAAATACTTATCTATATGCTTCTTCTCCAATTCGTTCCCGCTGTTCAATACCACAATCTCAGGATAATTTCGCGTATCATGGTAAACAATTAATGCCGCGTATATAGCAGAATCCGTTGCTATTTTATTGAAATAATTATATCGAATAATCTCAACTGCTGCTTCGTCAGTTTTCAACGCATCTCTGATTGATTCCCAATTTGTTTCATCTTTTTTTACTAATCCAGAAAATATGCTGGACCTTTTCGCCAACTCTTTTTCAATTTCACATGCCTTATTGTATAGCGTGTCGTAGCCCGTTTCGGAACTGATCCCACTACCGGACATCAACTGCTTGCAAAGGCCTTCTTTGATTCTGAGCCACTCGTTGTATTGTTTGACTAATATCGGATCGTTCGATTCTATGATTCTTCGTTTCCACTTCTGAGCCGATGAAAAAAGGATTCCTTTTGTCCGAAGTTGGATATTGTATAAACCAGCTGTTATCGACGGATCTGCATTGGCATTCGTAACGGCAAACGATTTAAATCGCTCGAAATACGGTTCGATCGAAGTCCAAAAGTACTGTTTCTCGTTTTCTGTCATCGCTGGAAAATTGTCTGAGACGATGCCCAAATACTCATTAAGTCCTGCCATGTAATACTTCTTCGCAGAAGTATAATCTCCCGATTCGTGGTAGCATTCGGCCAGCAGAACCATGCAATTTGCCTTGTCGGGATTACCTGTCGTGAACAGCTTTTCGTACATGCTCAATGCTTCTTTGTACGAAGTCAATGCTTGTGAATATTCGTCTTTTCGATGAAAAAAAACTGCTTGCGAACTCAGGCATTTAGCTGTTTCGGGTCGTGAATAGCTGAAGATACGTCTATACATTCCCAAGGCAGATTCAAATAACGGCTCGGCAAGCTCAGGCTTGTTCGAATTCATATATGCAGTTGCCATATTGTTCATCCCGAGTGCCAAATCCGAATGGTCCTCCCGGTACAATCTCTGCTTCATTTCCAGAGCGCGTTTGAAAAATTCCTCGGCAACTGTATAATTCCCGACAGCACTGCTAAGCGATGCCATGTTGTTTATTATTGAGGCAAACTCTTTTGAGTCTCCATTGAAAATTTCCGTATAAATCTCAAGCGATTCCCTTTGTAGTGGCTCGGCAGCAGCAATATTGCCCGTTTTCAAGAAATAGACAGCTAAATCATTTTTTCTTTTAGCGCAATCGATGCTAACACTGCTCTTGCACAGATCGGCTAGCTTCCTGAAAAGTGGCTCGGCCGACTGCAAATTCCCGGTTCGATAATAGAACAGAGCTAAACGATTCAGAGCAACATCCAAATCGGATTGTTTGTACTTAGTTTTTATCTCAACGGCTTCTTTATACAATTCTTCAGCCGATGAGAATTGTGAAAGCTGTTCATTGCAATTTGCCAGCGATATAATTGTATTCGAAATCGCGGGATCGTTCGGTGCCAGAATTGCTTTCCTATTGACTAAAGATGCTTTTAAATACGGCTGTGCGGCTTCGTACTTCTCTTTGTTTGCGAGCATTCGCCCGCATTCGTAGTTGCAATCTGCATATTCAGTCATATCTGCAGTTCCGAATCGAGAGAATATTTGCGCTGCGTTTTTGTAAAGATTTTCTGCTTTGTCGATTTCGTTCTTTTTTGCGTAGTAATTCGCAGCGTAATACTTGATTTGGCCGGCAGAAATCGGATTGTCCTTGTATGCTGAATCGCATGAATTCAATACACTTTCCAGCAATCTCTCCGCAATTTGCGCCTTTTTGATTTTAAAATAAAACCGTGCCGCCTCGAACTCAATATCCGTTTTCCTACTGTTTACTTGGGGAAAAACCTTTTGATATACATCAACAGCTTTGCTGTAACAAGTTTCAGCAGATTCAATGTTCCCGAGCGAGTCGTAGTTCATCGCATTGAAACGGGCGCAATCAGCAAAAGTCACGTTGTCAGTTTTGCCCAAACGCTTAAACATTTGCAACGCATTGCTCAGCAGAGCTTCTGCTTCTTTGAACTCTGATTTCAAATGGTATAAGTATCCCAAATTGTTCAATGAGTAAGCATAATCCAAACGGTCTTCCTTGCTTATAGATTCGAGCAGCGCCAAAGCCGAACGACAATGAACCAACGATGAATCATAATTTCCCAATTCATAATAGCAAAGAGAAATAAGATTCAATACACCCGGCAACTCAGCTCCTGAAGAGTTTTTGTGCTTTGCGGCATCATAATACTTCATTGCCTTTGCCAAGGCCAGCTTGGCGTTGCCGCTCGACAAATCTGCCCTACACTCATCGTCGATGGATTTGTATGTTTGGGCGTCGGCGATGCCCAACGCGAACAATAACAGAATTGGGATCAGAATACTTCTCATTTTTTGCCATTAATAAAAAAAATTGATACCAGACACTTGCTAATGCCTGGTATCGAATTGAGGTTTCAGCTTTATTTAATCACTTGTATCATCTGCATCGACGTGTCTTCTTTTGATTTCAGCACGAGCATATAGACGCCATTTGGCAGATTGCTCAGGTCGAATTTCTCTTTGTATGTGCCATGGGTTTTCATGCCAGAGAAGAACGTCAGAACCCGTTCGCCGAGTGTGTTCACGGCATAAAGCTCTGCAAAGGCATTGTCCCGCACTTGATATTCAATCTCTGCAATATTGCTGACTGGATTGGGCATAACCGCACCAATGAGCACCGTCCCGTATGGATTGACCAACCGTTTGCCGCCCTCCTCGCAGACGCCGAGCAAGCGGAAAGTGCCGTCCTCTTTGGTTATCGTCGCGGTGCCGCCAATGGGTACGATATTGTTAATAGAAACAATCGTCGAATCTACTAAACCCAAGCAGGCGATCATTGGAATCTTTGCCAAGACACCATCCGTATTTGCGGACTGGAACTCGATGGGCACCGTTCGGACGAAGTTTGTAACCGTTCCTTTTTCATTCCCCGTCGGGTACAGAATTGTTGAATTAAATGACAAGTCGGCTTTGAACGAAGTGATTCCGGATTCGGAAATCTTTGAGCTGTTCTCCATGATGACCGGAATGCCGACATTGTCTCCGGCATAAGCAGAATCAGAACCAATTCTCAATATCAAAATGGCCCGGGCCTTGGTTTGAGCAGAAAGATTCAGAAGCATAGAATTCTTGCAAGTGTCCTCAAACGAATATGTTTCCGAATATATGCTCTCGGGCTGGCCCCCTAAGAATCGGATATAAACTGTAGATGTCCCGGCGGGAAGGGTTATCTCGGGTTTGATGCTATCGATTACGAAATAAGAGCCTATATAAATAGGTGCTTTCCATGCCAGCGGATATGTGCCAAGGTTTTTGATGGTTGCCGTACCGGACGCCATCGAATCCGGCTCGAGCAACTTGAAATTTACTTGATCGTTCAGGAGCGCCATGTTTACTGAATATTTAATACCAGACAAATCAATATAAGTTTTCAAACTGTCCGTACCATATTCGGAATTGGAAGTTAGGACTAACTGAGCATGTTTGTAGCCATAAGTCTGCGGATCGAATACTACTTTGATCGAGTCGGGATAGCGGCGTATGACCTTCCTCGTGAATCCTTCCACCCGGAAATCAGCGGCATCGGTTCCCTCTATCGAAGCAGAGGACACAACCAACGAATCCCCGCCGGTATTGTTTACCACAACGAAGAACTCGCGCGGAGTGGTGTTGCAAGTCATTTCTCCGAAATCGTGAGCGTTAGTGGTGGAGATTTGGGGCTGGTCATAAACATCTCCAAGCAGGAGAACTGTTATAAATGGATCTGACCCTTCGAAGTCCATTGACAGAACTGAGGATGTTTTGCCGGCAGTAAGCGGTTTGAAATGCAGCTTCATCTGGATTGAATCGCCGGCGGGAAGGCTGTATGGCAGCGTTCCGGTTGAATCAATTCCAAATTGAATGTTGTCCGGTCCTTTCAGGCTTGCCGCTGTGAAATTGACAGGGACCGAACCGGTATTTTTAACTACCATTGCTACTGTATCAATCTGTGGAGACCCAAGTCTGTGCCGCCCGAAATCAATTACGTTCACTGCAACTTCTATACTTCTCTCTATGGCGTCGGCCGTTAGTATTTGTTTTATTGTATCGCAACCCGTTACAATACATATAGTAACGGTTTTGGTTCCGATCGTTTTGGGCGTGAAGTTCACTTCAATATCTTTGTTTTCGCCGGGTTGCAGTGTGTAGGGCGGCGAACCGGAAGTAATCGTAAATTCATTTAGTGTATCTCCTATTATTAGCATAGTATCGACGTACACCGGAAGGGCATCGCCATTGCGCACAAAAGCAGGAATAATAGTATCAATAGGCATACCGCCCAAGTTAACAGTCCCCAAAGTAACATCTTGGCTTGCAATCGCAGGGCTTATAATTGACCAAGGAGCATCCGAGAGGTCAGATTGAGGGTATTCTTGGAGGGAGGGGAGAGAAGCAATTCTGATTCTACCGTCCCAGTGACCTGTAGCAAGTAAGATTTTATCATCAACTGGAGCCCAATTGGCTGCTAAGGCAGGATTAGAAGATTCGCATCGGTTTAAATTGAATTGAATTGTAGGGTATATATCATTATTTTTAAAAATGAACGTATAACCAATTTTGTCACAAGTTGCCAATACATTCCTTTTGTAGTTCCAATCCTGTGCCGAAGCAGAAAAAAAAGTCGAACCTGATACAAACCAACAAGGATAATGCCATGCTTTATTATAAAATGAATTATTAATAAAATTCCATATACTTACTCCATCGTTTTCATTTCCTCCAAAGGATATTTCATCTCCATGGGGGCTTAATCCAATATCTGAGTAACACCAATTATTGGTAGTGTTTATTGATTTAAGTTCTGAAATATCAATTACTTTAATTGCATCCAAATACTCACCACCTATATTTATTTGTCGAATAGCAACAACATCTTCATTGCTATTTATTTTTATACTTTGTATGTAAGGTATAATTGTGTCTGTGGATTTGTGAGTATTACCATTTAAATCTAATAATTTCAAAGTATCTCCTTGACTAGCAATTATTCGTTGACTGTCTTTAAGCCAGGCAAAATCTAGTGACGATATATGATCGATATAAGATAACTCTTTATAAGATATTCCATCAAAAAATTGAATACTGTTTCTATTTTTTATTGCTCCGATTTTTGAACCATCATTAGCCCATTTTATTGAGTAATAGTAGTTTTTAGAATCATTCAATTCATATAAAATTGAATTACTTGTTATATCCCAAACCTGAAGCTTTCTTGAAGGCGAACGTAGATAACAGTAAAATTCTGAATAACTTTTTCTATTTTTATCAGCAAATAACACAGCTAACTTTGAACCGTCCGGGCTCCAAGCGATTGATTCAACGCTACCTGTATAGTTATCTATAACCTTTTTATCCAACCTAGTGAATATATTCACGCTCTTTATATAACCACTATCACTTGCCAATAATATTGATGTGTCTTTTGATAAATATGAATATTGATTCAAGTAAGAACCTACAGATTCAATTATTGAAATAATATTCTTTGAGGCAACTTCTAAATATGCAACTGTATCTCCAGTAATAAAAAATAATGATTTATCATCAGTTGACCATTTCAAATTATTTGTATTAGCAATTGTGTCAAAAATTACATTATTAAAATCATTATTGAATATTTGTAAACTATCTTTGAAGCTAATTGCATATGTTGAGTTCCTATGGGATAGTGCCATTGAAAGTATTGGCTTTTTTAAGTTAAAAGTTTTATCAGGTAATCTAGTTAAAAGATTCCATGCGATTACTAATCCGTCATTACCTCCGCTTATCAACTGATTATTTGCTGTACTCCAGCATAAAGAATTTACTGCTTGTGTATGTTCAGCCAATGTCATTAAATAATTTCCTAAGGAGTCATAAACGGATATTTGATTGCTTCCATTATTAGTTATTGCAAATAGTGAGTCATTGCTGCTCCATGCAATTGATGATACTAATGGGGTATAATTGATTGTGTTAATAATGCTGCCATTTATAGCATCAGCTATTATGAAGTAATAATTTTGGGTATCACATATAAGTACATCATCATATTTCCAATCCATAAATTCACGATTAAATAATAGTAATTTACTTCCACCGCTACTCCAACTTAAAGTATATAACGAATGATCCTTATAGTCCCATTCACTAATCACTGAATAGTCCTTGGTATCATATATAACAACTCTACCACCCCATAATAGAACTGCAAGTTTTGTCTCGTCAGGACTTAAAGCAATTGACCTAATTCTTCCATTCCCGATAAAATAGCTTGTATCATTCCCAGGCACGAACATCAGCGGTCTCTGCTTCACTCTCATTTGGAAATTACTGCCGTTCAGGTGTGGTATTTTCCATTTGTAGGCAAGGTTAGCGGCAGAGTCGCTTATCAGGTTCCACGAGTTTCCGCCATCCGTCGAGTATTCCAGCACTACAGTATCCTTCGGGGTTACACCTTCCCACGTAATGGTAGTATCCGTGCAGGGCATCAATCGCTCTCCTCCGTTCGGGAATGTCAGTTTCAGCGTGGGTTCCGGCGGCGGCACCTCTTCGCATCCGGCATTGGCGTATAGTGTTTCGCCTGTGCAGGCAGTACTGTTGATCGTGAATATTGTATTGGTATATCCCGAATCAGCGGCAGAGTATTTAATCTTCAGTGTGCGAGTCTCGTCTTTGGCAAGCGTGAACGGCGGCGCAGTCCCGCCCCAATCGATAATACTATATAAGTTATTGCTTGAAGTTATTGAATTTATATCAAAAGAAGAAACCTCGGCTTTAATTGATAAATTGCCTTCTTTGACAGAGTCCTTGGGCACGCATCCTAATGACAATGTGTTCCCTAATGGCAGCGAAATATACGACATAGCATATTTCGGGGGTGCGTAGCCCGTTTGAGCGTCCAGCACATTGTTTAGAGAAATATCGGCAACTCTCCAATCGGTTGAACATGCCTGGCTCTGCCAAGTGATCGTACACGGTTTATAGCCCTGAACCATAAACAAAATGCTTTTGTAAGCATTCAAAGCATCCTCCAATGAGTTGATATTCTCGAAGTATGTGCCGCCTGTCGCACTCGTGATATTCCTCAAGGACTGAGGCGCAGGCATTCCGAGCGTAACGCAGTATATCTCGATATTGTTTGCAATTGCTTGATTGATTATTTCTGATTCCCGAGGCGGAATGCTCGGCACGCCGTCTGTTAGAAATACGATAACACGTTTGAAGATACCATTTTTCACGATATGAATAGCGCCTGTCGAGGTATTGAGCAGTGCTTCGTTGTAGTCGGTACCGCCCCATGGGCTCAAACCATTTACCTTGCTTCTGAGCGTAGTTTTGTTGATGTTGTCGCAAAACAACAAGTCACTATTGATAAAGTTTAAATGATTAAAACTGGTGATACCACATTCAGATTTATTCTCGGGAAGTCCATCGATCCAGAGTTTCGCGGCGGCCTGGGCGAAATCGATCCTTGGTCCACCGCTGAGCATCGAACTTGAAATATCGATGGAAAGCACAGAAGAAATAGCGAGCGGTTCCGGCGGCAGAGGGCAGGAAACGTCTAGTATTGTTTTTTGTTCACCATATTCGCTTACTTTGAAATTCGATTCTGAAAATCCATAAAGAGGCTTTCCATCCGTGCCGTACACATAGAAATTCGCACTGACTATCGGGAAGTTGGAAGCATTTGTGTTGAATACACTTAATTGGGCAAAAGCAGGGGAAATCAACACAAACATCGATACGAAATATAATATTGCTTTTTTCATTTTATTTCCTTTCAATTATTTCTTTTTCTCCACCCATCCGATAGCCACGAAAAGCCATCGGATGAGTGTTGCTATTG